>CAZRJL010000028.1:0-12278 GCA_964600645.1 uncultured Bdellovibrionales bacterium
GTTTTGATTGAAATATATCAAGACTTTCTCGGTAAAATTTGACGGAAGGCCGATCTAATCTCAACCGAGAGTAGGTCGGCTTCCATTTTATAATTTAAAAAAAGTATGCTTTTTAAAAAATATGATAATAAAAGTGAGTTTAATAAAAAGAGAACTCGTCTGTATATTTCTGCCATGGAAGAAGGGCTTGATGTTAGAAAAAACGAACTGATGTCTTTTGATATTGATAAAAAATTAAAAAATAATATTCAAAATATTGTGGATATCGGGGCTGGTAACGGCTACCTGACAAAGTACCTTGCGAAAAAATTTTCAAACGCCACTATCTATGCCGCCGATGCTTCCGGTGATATGTTAATGAATTTTAAAAAAGATAAAAATATCATTTTGGTAGAAAAAAATTCCGGAAAATTTAATATTAAAAGTAATTCTATTGATGCTGCGTTTTCGCTTGCGACTGTTCATCACATAACGGATAAAAAATATTTTTTGAAAGAGGTGTATAGAATTTTGAAACCGGGCGGTTTTTTGTTTATAGCTGATGTTAATGACAGAACGACGGTCCAAGTTTTTTTCGATACAATTGTCAAGAAATATTGCATAACAAAACATGATTTCGATTTTTTGGATTCTGATTGGATTTCATATTTGGCAAAAGATGCAGGCTTTATTCTTAGAGAATCAAAAATAAAAAATACCCCGTGGATTTTTAATGACAAAATATCCATGATTAATTTCATAAAGAAATTAACAGGCTTAAAAATATCTGACAAAAAATTGGAGCAATTTCTTTATGAAAATTTCAAAATTACAAGAACAAAAAAAACCAACCTTATTTCTTTGCCGTGGCAATTGGGCTACTACGCCTTGAAAAAAGGTAAATAAGTTTTAACACTTTTATTTTTCAAAAACGATGACAAATCTTTCATAATAATCAACGTCAACGAGTTTTATGCTGGTTTTAATTTGTTTTGTTTCGGTAGTTTGCGCAATTATTCTCCCTATTTCTTTTTTGCTGTAAGATTCTAGAACTGAACTTCTTTCATTTTTTCGATAAAAAGGAGCTTCCTTGTTGCCAACAAAATCCTTTCTTTTTTCCAGTCTGCGATCTAAATCAAGTTCCGTTGGAGGCCTTAGTTGATCCGACAAGAGGAGAAATTTATTTGTATGATTGAGCAATTTTTCGATTAAGCAACTTGGTTTATCAAAATGATGCAACGCTAAATTGCAAGTTATAATGTCATAATTTTTATTAAAATCCATCACGTCTTTAATTTGAAAATCAAAACTATATTTTTCTTTTGCTTTGTTGATAAAGTATGGATCAATATCAATTCCACTTAACTTTATATTGGGAAATTTTGTACTGATCAGTTCTAATAAATAACCATCCCCGCAGGCTACATCTAGCAGAGTAGTTTGTGTTTTTATATTTGAAGATAGTGCGTCAATAAGTGGCTGATAAAGCCAAGGCATTTTTCGAATTATTTTTACAAAGTCATTTTTTTCAACTTCTGTCATAATATGATTATTTTGAATTCTGTGAGTAGCTTTCATATTTTTGTTGTAATTGGAATAATCTGATTAGTATAATGCAGTAATCAATCTATTACGGTAATTTCTTCAAAATTATCCGTATTATAATCCAGCACTTTTTTAAGTTCGTTTCATTGTTGTGAATGTTGGAAATAATAGTGATCTTTCTTTTAGTCGGATTATTTTTTATAGAATTATTTTCATAAAGTAATTTTGCCGGCTAATCTGATCCGGCCAATGTTGATTATAACAAACATACCAGTTTGTCGCTTTTTTGCAAGAAATTATGATCTCGCTTATTTGTGAATTCTGCCACTTGTGTTCTATAATTCAAATATGGATATAATTATCGAAAAAGAACAGGCGGGGAGGCGGGTGGATAAGGCGCTTGTCGATTTGAAGGTTGTTGCGGGCTTTTCTCGGGCGGATTTTGCGCGTGCGATCAAGAGCGGCGACATTTTGGTGAATGACAAAAAAATCAAGCCGGGTTATGTTTTGAAGGAAAATGATTTGGTTGTAATTGAGAATGAAGAATTAGGAATTAAGAATGACAAAAAAATCAAGCCGAATAATAATGTTAAAATTGATGTTATATATGAAGATGAAAATATTATCGTGATTAACAAGACGGCGGGTTTGAAAATCCACCCCGTAAAATTTGCTTCGCTCATCACGGGGCAAGTCCCAGATAATATTATTGATGAAGATAGAACATTGGTAAACGGTCTTTTGGCGAAGTATTCGGAGATTGAAAATATTGGCGATGGTTCGATTGGATCGGAATTGAGGCCGGGAATTGTGCATCGTTTGGACAAAGACACTTCCGGAATAATCGTGGTGGCAAGAAATCAGAAAGCTTTTGATGAACTCAAAAACAAATTCAAAAACAGGCAAATACAAAAAGTTTATTATGCAGTAGTATTTGGAGTATTGGAAAAAAAAGAAGGAATTATCAACGCTTCAATTGCCAGATCTTCGACATACAGAAAGCAAGTGATTGCCGGCAGAAAAACAAAAACAAAAATCAGAACAGCCGTAACGGAGTTTCGGGTTATCAGGGAGTTTGAAAATTATTCTTTGGTCCAAGCGCAGCCGAAAACCGGCAGAATGCACCAAATTCGGGTGCATTTGCTTTCCATCGGTCATCCGATTGTTGGAGATAGATTGTATAAAAAGAAAGAATTTTCCACTGATAAATTCCCAAGAGTCGACAGGCAACTTCTGCATGCCAAGGAAATCAAATTCGAATTGTTTGAAAAAGAATACGATTTTTCCGCGCCATTGCCAAAGGATTTTGAGAAATTTCTGGATTCTCAGGAGGGGGATAATTGCACGGATATTGACTAATTTCCATTTTAAGTATACGATGGAATAGATTTAAATTTAATAATGTTTCCGGATTTAGGACCGAAGAAGGGTTTTTTGTTTTGGTTTCAGGTTTTAATTTCCAGGCGAAAAATAAAATATATGCAAAAGAAATTGATTGAGTTTAATATGGCGCAAAGGGACAAAAAAGACCTTGATTTTCAAGCAGGAGATGTTGTTCGCGTTCACAGAAAAATCAAAGAAGGAGAAAAGGAAAGAACTCAGGTTTTTGAGGGGATGATTATTGCTGTCAAAGGCGGACAAAGTTCTTCGCCGATAATGACGGTGCGAAAAGTTTCCGCCGGAGTTGGCGTGGAACTCATTCTTCCGATGTATTCTCCGATGGTGGAAAAAATAGAATTGGTAAAAAGAGCAAAAGTGAGACGAGCCAAGCTGTATTATGTTCGGGAAAAAACCGCCAAGTCTTTGCGCTTCAAATACACCGATGCTAAGGATATAAAAAGAAAAGAAAAAGAGGAAGAAATGAAAAGTGAAATTGTCAAAGAAGAGGTTAAGGAGGAAGAAAAGGGGACAGAGGAATTGGGAGAAGTGAAAGAAGTAGAAGAAACAAAAGGGATAGAAGAATCCTCCTCTGCTGAAGCTCCGGCGGACAAGGAAAACAAATAGCTCATCAAAGGCTATTAATTTAGCCTTTTTTGTATAGCGGTCGATGTGTTATACTTAGGGCGGATGGCGGAACTGGTATACGCGCTACCTTGAGGTGGTAGTTCTCGCAAGGGATTGGAGGTTCGAGTCCTCTTTCGCCCACGTAAAATAAAAATATGAATTTTTATCACGTGGCACAGCCACAGTAAAATCAGTATCGTTTATAGGTTAATAGTTAAAATATGCGCGCTTAGCTCAGTTGGTTAGAGCATCTCGTTTACACCGAGAGGGTCGGGGGTTCGAATCCCTCAGCGCGCACAGAGCCTCGGTAGCTTCCTCCAAAGGCGGACAGGCAGTGGTAGAGCAAAGGAAGATTGAATAGTGATTGTCAATGTTTATGCCTCGGTAGCTCAGTGGTAGAGCAAAGGATTGAAAATCCTTGTGTCGTCAGTCCGATTCTGACCCGAGGCACAATTTATTAGTATTTTGTATCCAGTATAAGGTATTTGGTATGGGTTGCTTTAAAATACTTAATACAAAATATTTAATACAAAATACGATAATGGGACCGTAGCTCAGGGGTTAGAGCGGACGACTCATAATCGTTTGGTCGCTGGTTCGATTCCAGCCGGTCCCACTCTGATGAAATTTTCAATTTACAATTCTCAATTTTCAATGAATTTTCAATGATTTAATTTTGAATTTAGAAATTGAGATTTGTTTAGAAATTAAAAATTAGAAATTAAAAATTACGCGTCATACGCGACAGGCGGGTATCATATAGCGGCTATTATACGTCCTTGCCAAGGACGAAATACGGGTTCGACTCCCGTTACCCGCTCAAAAATAAGAAAAGGCTCAGTTTATCTGGGTCTTTTCTTGTTTTAGATTGTGAATTTGGGAGTCGAAGGGCGTGAGTAGAAAGCGAGCGAGCACAGCTTTCTGTGTGTAGTGCCCAGGCTTCGAGTCGGAGCGAGAAGGACTCCCGTTACCCGCTCAAATAAAAAAACAAAGAGCCAGTCGAGGTTTATCCGCGAAGAATTATTAAGCGCGGAGCGTGGGCGATTCTTGCGAAATTATGCGATCGCTTGCATAACGCGCGCACTTTGGACGGCTGCAGTCCAGAGAAGCAGAAGAGGCAAAAAGCTGAAACCATTGATATTCTTCTTCCGATGCTTGTTCCGGCACTGAAAGCCTGTGGAGAAGAGTGGGTGGCATATGCCAACATTCTGGAGGATAAAATCAGAGAGGCTCTTTTGAAGTATTAATTTATTCGTACTTTACCTGGAGATTAAAGCTTGCACTAATAGCAATTAGCGCAAGCTTTTTTATTTGCACGAAGTAGAAATTTTTATAAAAATGTTTTAATTGAAACAAATTCTCGTGTTTGGTTGATTGCTTTTAAGGGTTGATTAAAACTATCCAAAATGATAAAAATGACCCTCTCGTCTTGAGAAGGTCTTTTTTTATTCCTCTTTAATCACCAAAACACTCCCTTTTGGCTCAAAATAGCCAAAGATATAAAGTTATATGGCTGACTAGCCAAGATATCCTCTAAGGATGATTTAGAACCTCCAGGGGCGGTGAGAGTGTTCTACCATATGAACTTTTTGACCAAAACAAGGCAAGAAGTAGCTTAATTAAACAAAAAAAGGTTTTAAACAACGGAAAACATAATGTTTGGTCGCAGATTTTGCAATACGCTAAAAATGCCGAAGTTGTTTTTATATGCATTGAAGCTCTTTTTTGATGGTGTATACTAAAAGCAGTCTGTTTAGTCGTTTGTTTATCAAGTAATTATTTTAGGAATGGGAGATATAGATAAAATTTGCAATTTATTGAAAAAATATAGCTTTGATGATCTTGCCAAAGCGTTTTTTGTTTTTAATTTATGGCTACCAAATATAGCAAGTCAAATCAAGATACAATATTTATATGTGATTTTGGAGTCAATATACAAAGAGTTGCCATCGGAAAATAAAATTAAATATTATTCTGATTTCGAAAAATTTTGCGAAAAATTAATTGAGGTACTGCCTTCTTTCCCTATGCTGGAAGATTATGTTCCAGAAGCCGATTGGGGAGAAATAAAATATTATATCAATAAAAAATTCTATCATATTTTTTATGGTGGGGATCTTTGTAATCCATACGATTTTTATTACTCTTTTGAAATAATTCACGAGTCATTTGAAGAGCAATATAAAAACATCGTAGGAAGATCTCCAATTGAAGAATTGGAATATTGTCTTAAGCAGCAAGACTTTATCATTAAAGGTATTGCTCAAAAAATGTCAGACAAAGGCAAGGTAAGTCCTGGAGATATTTCAATTCCAGATGAGAATTTTTGGAAAAACTCATCAGATTTCCTTGATAAATTTAACCCAGAAAAATTAGGTAGTCAGCATTTATTATCCCTATATACAAACAATTTAACTGAATCATTTGTGATTCCATCTATTGCGGAATTTGGGGATAAAGCCTTTAAAGGTGAGAATTCTCAATATTTCTTTTTTAAAAAAGATGGAAAATTTTACCCAGTTATGCCTCGCAGATGGTTGGCTGTGCTTTATGATAAATGGGGAACAATTTTAAAACAAAATTACGATGATATTTCCAGAAAGCTTAATGGCAGTCATCCGGATGTGATTATGGGAATTAAACTCGGAAATTTTATAAGGGAACGAGTTCGCGAAGAAAATATTTTTCGTTTAACTAATGTTGTGAAGAAAGATCTACACAAACTTAATGATCTAATATTTACCGCAATTAACGCTGAAGATAAGTTATTTTTAATTCATGTGACCCCACCTTTATTTAGCAAAGATGATATTAATTTATATTTAGAAAATATCCAGACTGAATTACAGAAGGCTCAAGAAATATTATCAGTCTATCCGTCAAGATTAGGACTTTTAGCAGAAAAAAAGATAGTCGAGTTTCAATCAAAGAAGGGAAAAGCATTAATGCCAGTTTTCGTTATTGCTGTTCCATCACCGCTTACTTCCATTATTGCTAGTATGAAAATGCCAGAAGGGATTCGAATGGAATTAATGACTATCGATCAAATAGCAGGTATTTTTGATGAAATCGAGGATTTGAACGAGCTAAATCAGTTTTTCGATTATGTAGAAAATGAAAGAAATCTGACCAGAATGCCAGGGCTTGTTTCATATTTAGATAAATTTGGATCTTTTAAAGATTCTTCTGGGATTCTTGTTCCAGGTGCAATAGAGCCTAATCTTATAATGCTAGACCTTTCTTGGGGATCAAATTTTCGCTTTAAATCTTTAAGTGAATTTTGGAATAAATATCCTGAGGAATCTCTTTTTGGTCACCCAAGGAGCTGGAAAATTCCGCATAGGAAAATGAAAAAGGAGGGCTTAGTTCTTGTTTCTAAAAATTTTTTTGGTTATGCTTTTTATCAAAATATTGGAAAATCCTGTATTTTCATCAATTCTCCTGTGCATATGATGGATTATAGACAGGGAAGCTTTAATGATACGCTAATGCAGAGTCTTTCTGACTCATTTGAAATTTACGCGAGTTTTATTGAGAAAATGAGTTTTTCGAATTCAGATAATAAAATTCAGATATTTTTTTGCCCTGCTGATGTTGTTTCGAAACACCAAGAGTTATCACATTTGAATAATTTAATAGAAGAAGATAGTCTATGGGCCATAGATTATTCTCGTATCGGAATTAATGATTATGGAATAAGAATTATATATAATCGAAATATCCTAGAAAAAGCACTACGTGATGTTAAAGACAGAACAATTCAAATCGATCTCTTCACGGATGTTCTTGGTAGAATCAGTTCTTTGATTTATGAGCCAGAAATTGAAAATATAAAAAAAGAACTTGAAAAAGAAAAGAAAAAGAAGCCAAGATTTAAATCATTTGCTGTTCGTAAGATAGCATCTTTTCCAGATAATGAAAGCATTGTGTTGCCTGAGGATAATGATTATAAATTAGCAGATAAAGAAATTTCAAAAAAAGCATTGGAATTAAATATTGTTCCAGGGACATATTCAGCGAAAGAAGGAGTTGAAAAACTAAATACTTTAAGAAATAAAATTATTAAAGATTTAGATAAAAAAATTGAGCAATTTGATCTTAAAAAAAGTCTCCCAAAATTACTTTCAAAATCTAATGCATTAATTCATCATACTTGGATTGAAAGTGAACAGATAAAGGCATCTCAAAAACATGAGGTTGATTTTGACAGAGAAGAAGCGTCATCAAAAAATGAAAAAAAATCACACGAGTATCGGTTATACAGATATCTAATTGAAAAATTTGTTCAACTCCAACCAACAGGAAGCGAAGAGTTAGACAATAAAACTCTTTCAAAATTGCTTGCGTTGGTAGATAGGCTGCTTCATATATATGCATCAAGTGATTTTATAAAATACGAAATATTTCCAGTAAATATAATCATAGATAGAGATTATTTAGTATCGACTAAGGATGAGGATAATAACATTCAAGAAATGGAAAGAGAGTTTTTTAAAGAGCAAGCAAGTTTAAGTCTGGGATTAATAGGGAACAAAAAAGATACTGCAGATTCGAGCATTCCGGTTAGTGATTATTTAGAAGAGCTAGATAAAGCATTTAAAAAAGATTTGAATTTCGGACTAAAGGATATGATAAATGTTCAGCAAATATTGGCATTATGGGCTGAAAAGGAAGCAGATGAGAAGTCTTATTACTGTGCAACATTTGAAGAAATTAGGAAGGTTTGTGAAAAAAACATTACTGGATATGTAGCTGAAGATACCAAAAATATTTTAGATTTTTTAACACTCAAACCAGATGAATTATTGAAAATAAAAGGTGATCCAAATATTGCCGATGACATTCCTATTTGGGAACATAATAAGCGTCTAACAAGATTTGATATTAGGCCTCTTATAAAAATTGATGGTAATTTTTATTGGGGATCACATTCTATCGAACGATCAAGTAGAATTTGGACAGGTATTTCTTTTAAGCATAAACTTCCTTCAGAAATAGACGCTCCAACTATCGCAGAAGTACTGAAAAGTGGTCATATTAATATCGAAGAAAATCTGGTAAAAAAGATTGAGGAAATAGTCCTTCGATATACCTCTTTTGTTAAAACAAATTTTTCCCCGAATAAACACAATGTTATTGGAGACTATGACATATTGGGTTATTTAAAGGACAAAAATATCTTATTAAATATTGAGTCTAAAATTATTGATCCTCCACATAGCAATAAAGATTCTGGTCGTGTTCAAAGAAGTCTTTTTGGCAGAATTAAATCCGACGGAAGTTTTGAAAAGGGTTATTTGCAAAAAGTCGAAGATAGAGACGCTTATTTGAAAGTAAATAATAAGGAACTATTGAAAAAATTGGGATGGGTTGCTTCCTCTCCAGAACCAAGGGTTGTATCTATTTTTGTTACGAAAATTGGTTTTTGGTGGACAAAGTTTCCACCGATTAAGACAAATGTCAACTTCGTGGAGATTAGACTTCTCGATGATTTTATAAAAAACATAAATTCTTCTGAATAAAAAGAAGGATAAATAAGAAGATTATCGAAAGGTATCAATAAGAAACAGAAAATCCAGTTCTCACGGCATTAACTAAACCGCTCAATCAAAAAACGACTCATACTGAGCCGTTTTTTTGTTTTACTATAATTAGTTATTTTTTAGCGTATGGCTTTTACGATTGCGATTAGGATTACTGCTCCAAGTAGTGCTACTAACATACTGTACAGGTTGAAACCCGTAACTCCGCTTTTCCCCAAGAAACTCATCAGCCATCCTCCCAACATAGCTCCCACAATTCCCAGAATAATATTCAGAATCAAACTATCGTTGGTGCCCATAACTAATGAGGCGACCCAACCTACGATTGCTCCAAAAATAATCCATAAAATAATGCTCATATATTTTTTTAATTAAATTAATTTAAGCTAGGCGAGAATCTTTCTAGGTCACTTTTATTTAATTAATTAAGGTGCTAGATGGCGGGTATCAGTTTTTCTGATTATTGTTTCTTTGGGTAAATATTTGATCAAGATTTTTTCAACTAGGGCGGTCAAACTCAGACCATCAACAATAGCTTGCGCCTTGGCTTGTTTTAAAAGGTCAGGATTCAGAAATAATGTCACGCGTTGTTTTTTAATTTTTTTCATCTTTTATATATCTAAAATTACAACAAGTACTGGTTGTAATACTACAACTGATATTGCTATTAGTTGTAGTACTACAATTATTACTACATATATATCGATTTTTTATTTCAAAACAAGGCTTTTTTATGATCCCAGCTCTAGTATCTGCTTTTGTGAGTCGTTTTTAAATTATTATTAGAAAAATGTAAATAAAAAATCGTAGTATTTACAAGTATCAAGTTTTGGTGTATCTTGGTAATTCAGTAAAATAGTATTTTTAACAATTAGGCAAATAAGTTAAACAAAGAGAATAGGGAGGAGAAAGATGGAAAGATTTTATTGCAAGCAAGTTCGCGTTTTTTCTGAAGATGGATCACCGGTAAGAAATATTTTCTTGTATGATCCAAAAAATGTAATCCGAAAAGCAATAGTGACCGCAGCAGGAGAATTGTTTCCGGGTGATTTCCTAAACGACTCAGTCGTTATTGAAAAAAAAGAGGTTAAGTTCACAGTCTGGAAATTCTCCGGAACGCAATCAATGGGATCAGTCGCGGGGCCTGTTTGTCAGGCAAAGATTGTGAATGAAGGGTCTGTCACGTATGCCTCATTCATTTTGGCAGAGAAAAGCCTTGTTGGGCATGAACCGAAATCTCTGCGTCTGCCTCTTTTTTAAAGTGAGCGTAGAAGAGAAAAAGGAGAAGTAATGAAAATAGAGTCTGGAGTTATTTCATTAACGACGAACTTAAATATGCCCGATGGAATTATATTTTCTAGCGGCGACTGCGCAAATAGCGTAGGCTTGAAGATTGGCAAGATATATCAGTTTGTTTATGAATATCATGAACTGGCTGATTTCACCGGAGAATTGATTGAGTTTGGCATGCGTTACAATGGCAACGGAATGCTTTCTCGCCCTGAAATCTATTTGCTGGCGAAATGCGTCAATAGCGGAAATGAAGGATGTGTTGCAGTTAAAGATTTAAAAGCAATACGACTTGCAATGGATGACATTGTTGATGTTGCCTAGGGTTTAATTTATAGCGAAAAAAGAGACAAAGGTGCGCGTCCTAAACAAGGAAACGCACCTTTTTTATTTTTGCTAAAATATTTCTTGGTTGAAAATGGTAGTAGATGGTATTATTAGAGTGTAAAAGAGAATTATTTTGGATTATGGAAAACAAAATTATCAGTACTTGGGTGGGAACTTTGATTTTGGTCGCTTTGTCTTCAGTGGTGGCTTTTGTGGCGATTGATGGAAATAAAAATTTTTCTCCCTCTTTTTCTCGAATAATCATAACTGCCAAGAAAAAAGTCGCCGAGGCGGTGCCGGTTTTATTTCCTGCGCCGCTTCCGCCGCCTCTTCCGCCGGACATCGAAAGGATGAAAAAACAGGGATGCGTGGCGGATGGGCTGCTTTCCGGTTTCGGAGGAAATACCAAGGAAATGGTCAATGTCGTCAATCGATCCGAGTGCTATTATCTTCATCGCGCGCTGGAAACTTGGGCGGACAAGCCGGATTTCGAGAAAGCCAAAAAAATAAAAGCGAAAATTGAAAAAAAAGATATTGTATACGGAATGTTTATTGCCGAAGCTATTGGTACGAAAGTCCTTTACCGTTATCCAGAGGAAGATCGCAAGTTTGATTTTGAAAAAATGTGTAAAAATGATTACAATGATCATTGGAAAAAAAATATCTGCGTTCCCTCTTTTGATTCCGGAGAATATCGCAAATATTTAAAATATATCACCGAGCAAGCGATGGATGCCGGAATCCAAAGCTTTCTTTTTGGGCAGATTTTTCTTCAAGAAACTTCCGATTTGGATAATCCGAGAATAACTGGAATAATTGAGGACATGAGAAAATATGCCGATTCTAAGGGAATGAAAATTGTGGTTGGAGCGCAGACCAATGATATTGCCAACGAGAAATATTTGCGCAATTTTGATTTTATTGATGGTGGCGTTGGGCTATATTCCAATGGAGAAATTGAAAATGGTCCGTGTTTTTCCCGTTGGTGGAAAAAGGAAGGTGATTGGTGTTGGGCGTTACTTTGGAATGACAAATTCGCCAAAAAAGCCAACAACGTTTTCTTGCATTTGGATTGGACTCCGCAAATTGGCGATGATATGAGTACTTTTGCCCGGATGGACGCTGATAAGCGGAGAAAAACATTGCGTGATTTGCACAAATTTTTTACTGATAAAAACAAAGGTTTTATGTTGCCGATCATCGCTGTTTTGCCGAAAGACAACGGGGGATGTTATGGCGACAAGAAAAATTTTTATTCTCCTTCAAAGAAATATTCCTGCGATGATGAAAAAACAATTAACGATATTCTCAAAAATGCCTGGGGACGGTTGGAATACTTGCCAAAAGATAAATAGTCTGATAGACTGGAAAAACAATTGAGAAAGTCCTGTTTGCGCCTCGCCCGATAATATTTTCGGGATAAGGAGCAGTCAAGCCGCAAAGCTGGGATTTTCTTTGTGGTTTTTAATTTAATTAATTAATAAATATCGTTATGATCGAATACGAACTGTTTTATTTGGTAGGAGAATCAAGAGAGCATGACCTTGGAAAAATCAAAAAAGAAATCGAAGATATGGTTTCCAAGGAAGG
>CAZRJL010000029.1:0-12040 GCA_964600645.1 uncultured Bdellovibrionales bacterium
CAACCTCCATAATACAAAGGTTAAGCTTCTTTTATTTTGAAACACAAACTATTTAAGCAAGCTAAAAAATATCACTTAATGATTTTGTCTACTATTCCGTAGGCTTTGGCTTCTTCGGCAGTCATAAAGTTGTCACGCTCACTGTCTTTTTCCACTTTGGCGACTTTTTGCCCGGTATGCTTGGCAAGAATTTTATTTAGATTGTCTTTTGTTTTGAGAATATGCTTGGCGTGGATATCAATGTCTGTCGCTTGACCTTGCGCGCCGCCCATCACTTGGTGAATCATCACCTCTCCGTTAGGAAGAATCATTCTTTTGCCTTTTTTCCCGGCTGCCAAAAGAAGCGACGCGGCGCTAGCCGCCAACCCGACGCAAATCGTTTGAATATCGGGACGCACATATTGCATCGTATCATAAATCGCCAAAGCGGAAGTGACACTACCTCCGGGGGAATTAATATATATCTTGATATCTTCTTTTGAGTTTTGCGACTCCAAAAACAAAAGCTGAGCAATCACAGCGTTGGCCATATTATCCTCAATCACATTGCCGATAAAAATAATTCGATCTTTCAAAAGGCGGGAATAAATATCATACGCCCGCTCGCCATAATTGGTTTTCTCGATAACCGTCGGGATTAGAATTTGATTTTTCATAATTTTAAAAATTATAACTTTTCCAAAACTCCAAACACTTCCTCGTTGGTAAGCATTCCTTTGACGTAATTGTATACGCGACCCATATCCATATTCTTTTCCAAATCTTTTACGCCTTTGTACTGAGCCAAGAGCTTATTCATTTCCTCCTCGATTTTTTCACTGGCAATCTCAATCTCTTTTTGCTTGGCGACTTCTTCCAAAACCAAAGCGGATTTGATTCTTTTTTGAGCCTGACCTTCCCACTCCTTTTCCAAGTTTTCGCGACTCTTGTTTATTTTTTCCAAATAACTTTCAATATTCATTCCCATTCCGGAAAGTTGCGCTTCAAATTCGCCAATCATCCGATGCAATTCTTCGTGAATCAAAATTTCCGGAAGCTCTACTTTCATTTCTCCAATTAGAAATTCCACTATTTCACTCCTGTTTTCCTCTTTTTTTTGCGTTTCTTTTTCTTTGAAAATTCCATCCTCGATGCTTTTTTCCAGCTCGGCAAGATCTTTGAAATTTCCCAAAGAAACCGCAAAAGCATCGTCGATTTGAGGAGTCTTTCTCTCCTGTACAATATTGAGTTTTACTTTGAACGTAGCTTTTCTGCCGGCAAGATCCTTGGCGTGATAATCCTTTGGAAATTCAAGTTCGAATTCTTTTTCCTCGCCGCCATTCATTCCAATCACATTTTCTTCAAATCCGGGAATAAAAACTCCCCGTCCCAAAATCAAATTGTGTTTTTTGCTGGTTCCATTTTCAATCGGAACTCCATCTCGACTCACCTGAAAATCGATTTCCACACTGTCACCATTTCTCGCCTCTCGATTGACCGTGATTAATTGCACTCGGCTGTTTGCCAATTTTTCCAATTCTTTTTTTACTTCTTCCTTGGAAACTTCCACTTTCTTCTCTTGTTGTTTTTTGTTGATTTTTTTCACTCCACCGATCCAATTTTCCATTTTCACTTCCGGCATAACGGCAGTTTTTATTTTATATTCCAAATCATTACCCTCCACCAATTTCAAAATCTCCACGTTTGGAGCGCCGATAACATCCAATTTTTCATCCAAAACCACGCGGGAATAATTTTTCCTGATAGCTTTTTCCGCTGCTTCGTTGAGAATCGCTTCTTTGCCGACCTTCTTTTCAATTATATCTTTCGGAGCTTTCCCCGGCCTGAATCCTTCAATCTTGATATTTTTGGAAATATCTTCCACTGCCAAAACCAAATATTTTTCCCATTCTTTCCAAGGAATAGACAGCTCTATTTCAATTTCCGAATTTCCCAATTTTTTTATATCCATAATTTTTATTAAATATACGACTTACGCATTTCGATAAAAGACACTAGGTTTTCCGAAAAAATGTTTTTTTCGTAGCTGCCCGTGTCCCCCTGCCCGTATCGCTATGCGAAGCGTTGCAGGCGGGTCGAAAGGGCCGGAGAAAAAAACATTTTTTCGGAAAACCGGACGAATGTTTTTCAAACGCGCAAACCCTAATAATATTAAGATGATTTATATTATTTTCCGAACTTGTCTTTGTACATTTTCAAAGATTTTTTGACTGCTTCAAGCGCCTTGGCTTTGCCTTCGGTTTTTTTGATAACAACTTCTTTTCCGTCTTCAATAGATTTGTATGTTTCAAAAAAATGTTTGAATTCTTTCAAGGTGTGCGGATTTAAATCTTTCAGATCCTTCACGCCATCCCATCTCGGATCATTTTTCGGCACAGCAATAATCTTGTCATCCCCTTCTCCGCAATCTATCATTCTCATTACCGCTACCGGTCTGGCTTCCACCAAAATTCCCGGAGCCAAAGTATATGTCGAGAGTACAATCACATCCAAAGGATCATTATCCTCCCAAAGAGTTTGTGGAACGAAACCATAATCAAAAGGATAATCCTGTGAAGTTTTCATCGCACGATCCAATTTTATCAAGCCGGTTTCCTTGTCGATTTCATATTTGTTTTTTGAACCGCGAGGACACTCAATAATCACATTAATTGTGCTTGGAGTGTTTTTACCCGCGGAAATTTCATGCCACATATTCATAGTTTTCTTCAATTTTCAATTTTCAATTTTGTAATTTTTAAATAATTTCTAATGATTTAATTTTTCAAACATTTAGAAATTAAAATTTATTTACAAAATTAAAAATTGTAAAAATTTAAAAATTATATTTCACTTTCCTTTTGTTCACTACTCATCATTTCTTACTCATTGTTTTTCACCTCCTGCTTATCATCTTCTTTTTCTTCTTTGCTTTTTCCTCCTTCTACATCGATTTTCCAATCGGTGAGCTTGGCAGCGAGGCGGACATTTTGTCCTCTTTTTCCGATTGCCAATGACAACTGATCTTCAGGAACCACCACCTTGGCTTGCTTGGTTTGTTCGTTAATTTCAATCGAAAGAACCTTGGCGGGACTCATTGCTGCACTGATGAATTTTTTCGCCTCTTTGTTCCACAAAATAATATCAATCTTCTCTCCGCTAAGCTCCTCGATTACCGCCTGAACGCGAGTTCCTTTTTGACCCACGCAAGATCCAATCGGATCAATTCCATCTTCTTTGGAAGAAACCGCGATTTTAGTTCGGCCTCCCGCTTCACGAGCGATAGCATTGATTTCAACGGTTCCGGCAAAAATTTCCGGTACTTCCAATTCAAAAATTCGACGCACCATTTCCGGATGCGTACGAGAAAGCAATATTCCGGGACCTTTGGTATCGGATTCAACTTTCACGATATATACTTTAATTCTTTGTCCGATTCGATAATTTTCTCCTTCAATTTGTTCAGACGGAAACAAAACTCCGGTGGATTTTCCCATATCGATGAAAACATTGCGCCCTTCCACTCTTTGTACTGTTCCACTAATAACCTCGCCTTCCTTCTCTTTGTATTCGACAAACATCGCTTCTCTTTCCGCCTCGCGGATTCTTTGAATAATCACCTGCTTGGCAGTCTGAGCGGCAATTCGTCCATAGTCATCCTTGCTTTCCAACTCTGTTTCAATAATATCTCCGACTTTTACGCCTTTTTTCATCTTTTTCGCTTCTTCCAAAACAACATCTCTTTCGGGATTAAACCGCGGCAATCTTTCTTCATCCTCTTCTGTAATATTTTTCTTATTAGTCTTGTCAGTCTTATCATCCCCTTCATCTTCCACTACAAACTCGCGAGTAGTTTCGTCCACCACTTCTTTTACCAAAAAGAATTTAGTTTTTCCGGAAACTTCATCGAAATCGGCGCGGATATTCTGACTCCTTTTTCCGTAGTCTTTTTTGTATGCCGCCGCCAATGCCGCTTCCACGGTTTCAATAATTTTGTTTTTGTCGATTCCTTTTTCGTCAGCAAGTTGGGAAATCGCACTGCCGAACTCCGCCAGCTTCATTCCGGCGTCTTGTTCCTGTGTTTTTTTGCTTTTTTTAGCCATATAATTTTTTAATTTAATTTAATAAAAAAGTTCGCCACTCGAGCGAACACATCTCTCCCATCTCAATCTTGTGTTCATTTTAGCACCCATTTTCCATTTTGTCAAACGCAAGTCCTCAAATTACAAATTTTGCGGGGTTGACTTTTTCGCCAAAATATGCTAAGATAGAACGTTATGGAGGCGTTCTTCATAATTTGGCACTTTGCCCATTTCAAAGGGAAAACCAAGAGCCAATCCCGGCTCTTTGACAAGTTTATATAGAGGAGGAGTTATGAACGATTTATTTTTCATTCTTGGTCTTATTGCCGTGTGGGTCGCCTGTTGCTTTAGGATTATTAGAGAAAGTGAAAATGCGGTTGTTGTCCGTCTTGGACGACCAATCCGAGTCGTAAAATCAGGAGTTTGTTTTATTCTTTGGCCAATCGACTCGTTACGAAGGTTTACAACAACATTGATTGAGTTGAACTTTGGTAATGCCGGTGTTATTACCAAAGAAAAAACCTATGACGGGAAAAAATACGGCGAAGCTAATATCGGTGTTGAACCGACATTGTATTTCCGTTGGGCGGAAAATGAAGATCTGTTGGAAACAGTACGAATCATTGATGATCCAACTGACATCTCAGCTCTTACTAGTCTCTTCGAGGAATCAGTCCTTGACGCTTTCAGAACAAGAGGCGGCGATAAAGCTTGGAGAGAAATCGTCCAGGATAGGAAAAATTTTGCAACAGAAGTTTTGTCCGATCTTCTAGACGAGCCGGCTGATCCGCTAGTTCAAGCAAATATTCCACGCGCTTCAATGCGTTTGGCAATCAAGCATATGAAACTACCGGAAAAACTCCAGGAGGCAATAACCAAGCCGGAAATCGCCAGAATGGAGAAAGAAGCGACAATAACAGTCGCCGAGGGAAAGAGAGACGGTATCATATTAGAAGAACAGGGTATTGCGCAAGCAAGAAGAATTCTTTTTGATGCTATCGGAATAAAGCCAGAGGATATGCAAAAAGAGATTCTACTGACTCTGCGTAAAATGGCAGAGGGAACGTCAAACACTATTCTGTTTCCAATGCCAGGAGAAATTGCCTCTACTCTCGAAAAAATATTCGGCAAAAGCGGAGGTGGCAAGGTTGATTTTAAAAAATTTGTCTCCGATTTGAGCACGGGAGAAAGAAAAACTCTCGGAAAAATACTAGGGAGTGAAAAATGATAAAAATAATAACAATACTCATCGGGGTTGTAATATTGGCGATTCGTTTTTGGCCAAAAACCAAAACTGTTTCGACAGCTACATCCGCCACCCCAGCCACCCCGACAACGAAAAAATTTTCTTGGGGGTGGATCGTTACCTCTGCAACGATTATTATTATCGTTATTATCTTTGCAGGTCTACTGCAAAATATATTTGACGGAAAGAAAGTTGTTGCCGAGATGGTTTTTGCGCCCAATGTTTGGGCGCAAGAAGATCTTGGTTGGCAAAAACTTTTTGACGGGGAGAAGGGCAAGTACCAAATCTCCGTTTCCGGTCAATGGTACAAAAGTACCAAAACCGGAAATTTTCAGAAAATTCCGCCGGAAGGAAAAAAATTGTCCTTTCCGGATAATTTTACCCTTCCCATTCCCGATGCTCCCTTTGGAGCTTTGATCGGGAGGGTTGGAAAAAAGGATGGGGCTATTTTCCTAATCGGAAAAAACGCCACCATCGTTTTAGATGGCGATTATCCGGTTTACATTTCGGTGAACATTCCTCAAAACTGGAGGGTTTCACCGGGAACAAAAAAAAACGATGCCTTTGCCAACAACAAGGGCACCCTCGATGTCAAAGTGGAAAAATTGCTTTGACAAAAGGCGCGTGATTCGTAGTATCGAGTCCGCGCCTTTTCTGTTTTCCAATCATACGATTGTCATTGCGAGGGAGTATGCCTGCCCAAAAGGAAGAGATTACTTCGTCGCTTACTCCTCGCAAAGACACAGAAATATAATATTTTACACAAAGAATCTAGCGATTTGTTTGACAAGCACCATCGCCGCCAAAGCCACCACGATTCCAACAATCGCCCATTTGGTAATCGCTTTGGCAGTGTCGATTTTTTTGTCGCTTCCGGCGGAAGTCAAATATGTCGCTCCACCAATCACTAGCATAATAATTCCGAGCACTCCAATAATTGCCAAAAGAAAATCCAAAACCCTCGTTGCAATCTGTGCTAAAGTTTGTGCACTGTCAACTTCCGCATTTCCAGTAGTTCCCCAGCCCAAAATCGTGGCAATTTCCCGCAGGAACGAGGGAGCTGCAATTCCAATCGCCAGTCCAATCATTGAAGCTGTGATGGCGCTTTTCGCCATTCCAATTTGTTTTTCATTTCCGGCGGAAGTGATATACATCACCGCTCCAATCACAATAAAAACAATGGAAATCAAAACGATAATTCCTTGCAAAGTACTCAAAATACTTCCCAATACTCCTTCAACGGTAGTAAAAGCCAAAGGAGAAGCAAAACAAATTGATCCAGCCGCGCAACCCGCCACCGGATCGGACACCGGATCAGAAACATCAGGAGAGGTACTACCAGAACCGTCATCAACCGGGTCGGAAACATCTGGAGAAGTGTATTGAGGACAAGTTGAAACATTCGAACAAGATCCTGGAATCGGCACAATACTCCCCGGACACAATCCGGAAGTATTTTCAGCACAAGTATCGGCGCTAATTTGGCAACAAACTAATACTGGAGTAGCCACACAACAAGCTGAAGTTTGTGTTGTTCCCCAGTCGCACCAAACAGTAGGAATTTGAACTCCGGTACTTCCGGCAACATTGATGCAATTATTGGTACTCGAACAAACCCCTCCCGCATCCGCGCAATCATTGGGATTGGCCTTTGCATTTTGCACGTTTCCCCAAAAAACAAAACCGAAAGAAAACATCAAGGAAACAAACAACAATTTTGCAAACACTTTTTCGTTTTTCATTTTTTTATAATATATAGCTTACACGATTGTCATTGCGAGTGAAACAAAGCAATCTCCTTCTTGTGCCGAGAGTTTGCCGCGGTCGCCCGCCTGCAATAAATTGCAAATCGGGCAGGCAGACTCCCTCGCAAAGACACCTAAAACATTTAAATATAATTTAAAAAGTTGAACTTCCATAAAGAAGATTATTGATTGCTATAATAATCAAGAGTCCCGCCAATCCTACTGCCACACCGACAATCGACCAGAGCATATTTTTTTTGGCTGTCTCCATTTGATTATCATTGCCCGCCGCCAACATATATTGCAATCCGGAAATGGAAAAAGCGATTATCGCCACGACTCCGAACACTTCCAAAAGCCATTGCATTACATTGATCAAAATGGTTGCCACTGGAGTGTCTCCTGTTGGATCAGGCAAGCCAGTATTGCTCGGGACGCAAACCCCCGAAGGATCCAAAACAAACCCCAAGGTAGCGTTGCAATTCGGCGCAGCTTGCGCGCTCAAATTCAACACAAAAACAGCCGCCAAAAAAACAATTAAACTTATAATTATTTTTGTTTTTGTTTTCATATTAAAAATCAGACATTCCGCCCAACATATTATTAACCGCAAAAATTACCACCAAACCTACCAAAGCAACGATAACACCAATAATGGAATTTTTCATAGCGGTTTTGGCTTTTTTAGCCAAATCATCATCTCCGGCGGAAACCAAATACATAATTCCCGAAATCGCAAATCCAATAACCGCAACCACTCCAACCAAACTAAGTATCCAAAACATTATGTTTCCAATAATGTTTGCTATATTATCCCATGGCAAGCCAGATTGCTGTGCATTAGCCATTCCGGCATTCCACTGCGCTGATACAACCATTGGCAATGCCAAAAAAGAAACTACCAACCATGCTCCGATTTTTTTGATTTTACTTTTCATTTTTTTGATTTAATTATAAAGAATTTGTACTGCCGTAATTATAGCATAATCAAAAAAAACCGCAAAAAAACAGATTCACGAAAATGAATCTGTTTTTTGAATATTTCGTTTTCAAAACTAGAATTGAGTGTTGCTTCCTCCTAACATACTTCGAATAGCTGTAAGGGCAATCAAACCGACCAAAGCCACAATCACACCAATAATCGAATATATCATTGCTTTCTTGGCGGTTCCCATTCTGTCGTCATCACCGGCGGAAGTCAAATACATAATTCCCGAAATCGCAAATCCGATAACTCCGGCGATACCAACCAACCCAAGAAGCCAATACATAATATTTTCAACAATGCCGTATATTGTCGATTCAGGCAGACCAGTAGCCGCTCCGGATGGCGGATCAAATTGCGCCAAAGCCATCACCGGAAGCAAAAGCGCTGACGAAGCCGCTCCATAAACCGCTTTTTTAATTGTATTTTTCATATTCTCACCTCCATTCTTTTTTTAATTTTTATTTTCTATTTTAATTTTCAACCTTTATTTGAAAAAAATTCCGATTTGTCTCATAATCAGCATTGCGCCCAGCGCCGTAATAATTCCCACTACAGAATAAAGTGCTATTTTTTTTGCTTTCTCAATTTGAGTATCGCTTCCTGCGGAAGTCAAATACATCACTCCGGAAATCGCTAAACTGATTATAGCAAAAATTCCAACAATGGACAATAAAAAATTCAAAATATTCCCACTCACCTGCACCAAAGAAGGGGCATCGGAAATCACCCCAGCTCGCGCCGTCTGAATAATTTTATTTTCAAATTCAAACATAAAAATTCCAATATTTTCTACTCGCACGATCCGACACTGCAAGCATAATCTTTGACCGCGCACATATTAAATTCACTCGTTCCAGGATCGATTGGACACGCCCACTTTGGAACTAATCCCCAATCATTTGCCGCCGTACAATCGCTACTGGGCAAATTTGGATCTTCTCCATTGGCGCAACAATTATACGCCGCCGCCGCCATCTCTTCCACTTCCACCGTGTCATATCCGCGAGAATTCATTGTTCTTTGCGCTTGCGCGACTTTTTCACTCAAAATTCCCGTCCCTCGCATAATATTTTCCGCCGGATGCGATACTTGATAGTCACATTCCGCTTGCGTTCGCACATTCACTTGCATCAAGCCGCAAGACATTGTTCCGTCAGACTCATTTCTTATTGCATTTGTATTTCCGGATGATTCCCGACAAATAACTCCGCGGATAAGATTTTCACTTACTCCATAACGAGAAGAGGCGGAAGAAATCGCAGATACATAGCTGGAAATACTTCCGCAAGTTGAAATGCAAGAATATCCGGTGCAAGTTTGCGCCCCGGGCATCGCCGCATTGAGACAATTTCCACTGGAATCCACCGCCGCTGATGCTACCGTAGAAGATGTTGTTGAAGTGGTTGCAGAAGTTGGAATACTTCCAATATCAATAGCCGCCTGATTAGAAATAGTGTCACAAGTGAATTCATACCACGCTCCATTGGTACGCATAACCCCATTTTCATTGGAGGCTCCGATAATATACATAGAATACGTAACAATGAGCCATGCTCCCAAAACAACCGCAAATCCCGTCAAAGTTTGAATGAGAATATTTTTAGCTTTTGTCATCATGTCTTGATTGCCGGCTGAGATAATATAGAAAATACCAGCAAGAACAATTGCGCCGATTGCTACAAAAGTCAAAACTCCCATTCCCCAATCAATAATATTTTTTATTCCAACGATAAAATGACAGAGTGTGCATACCTCCGGATGCTCGCTTGTACCGCAAGGAACAATGGCCGCATTTACCGCCAGAGGAGAAAATAAAACTGATAACGAAATAATAAAATTGATTATTCTGTTTTTTTTCATTGAGTTTATTTTTTTAATTGTTCAATCCGAGTATTAACCAATCGGAGCGCCTGATCAATATTGGAATCGCCCTTATTGATTGAATCTATTGCTTCCAATAATATCGCATCAACACTTTCAGTATCGGGCTGATACCAACTTTTAGCAATCAGATTTCCCAAAACGAAAGGTTTTATGGTGGGATTGGCTTGTTGGATATCAACCAGATCGCGCCTAGCAGCGGGCTTATTGGTTTTTTCCAAATATATTTTCGCTGGATCGACAGCAGATGGAAACGCCTTGACTTCCCCTGTCGTGGCATGAACTACATTAAAAGATCCGTTATTTTTTGTTGTCAAAAATTTGATGAACTGCCAAGATTCATGAATCCTTATGTTATTATTAATTGCTAAATTCTTTCCACCTCCGGTCGGAGGAATCTTTATTTGCTTATTTTTATTCACCGCAAATCCCCAATAGTTAGCATAGCCTACCGGAAGTGAGTTTTCATATTGAGGAATTTGGGACACCGCAAAATTCAACTTTGAATTTTTACTTTTTACCGTATCCATATTCCACGAATAGTTAAGCATCATTGCAGCTTTTCCTTCGGCAAAAGCATCGATGGAATAATGCATATCCCTGTTCCACGTATAAAAAGGAGAACTTATCAAGGAAAATTGCGTATAAAAACCCAGAGCGCTACGAGCACTGTTTTCTCTGCCGTTTTCCGCGACATTTATCATATTCAAGTTTATTTGCGGATCTTGAACAGTTGGAAGTTTCACCTTATTTTGAAGCATCAATAATCCCAAAATATCCGAAGCTCGATTGACATTATAAGCGGTTCCCATCGCCACCCCCGCTTGAATAATCTCCCCTTTACTGTCTATTTTTGTAAGTTTTCTGGAAACATCCGCAAAATCATTCCAAGTTTCGGGTGGTAATGATATGCCGTTGGAATTGAAAATATCTTTATTATAAAAAAGCTGCATTGAATCAACGCTCAATGGTGTGCCATATATTCTTCCGTCCGCGACAAAATCATCTTTTGCCACATCGACAAAATTGGAAGAAAATTCACTCAAAGAAAAAACATTTTCCGGAGCGGGTTCTACTTTATTTCTAAAAAAAGAAAGGTCGGAGTTATTCATTAAAAAAATATCCGGACCGTTTCCCTCCGCCATCGCGTTTATAAGTTCTTTTTTATAATTGTCCTGCGTCATTTTTCGATAGGTTATCTTCCCTACCAAAGGATTGACTTTTTCATAATCACTTATTATTTCACCGAAAACCGAACTATCATCAAAAAGACCCCAGATTTCCAAATCCACTTGATACTTCGGCGAATTATCATTATTTCCGCATCCGGAAAACAAAAAAACACTACTTATTAAAACAAATATTGAAATTATTTTTTTTATTTTCATTTTTTTTATTTAACCGCCACCAGCATATAGTGAAAATCTCCCGCTTTTATTTTTTTCTCCAAAATAAATCCACCCTTTTCCACCATAGCATCCAATTCTTCCTCTGAAATTCGAAGTTTTCGATCAGGACCGACAAAAGAAGTACTACTATCCCACTCCATAATCAATGCCCTTCCATTTTTCTTCAAGATGCGATAAGCCTCTTTTATAATAATATCTTTGTTTTTATTTTGAAAAAGAATATTTTTCATCACAACCCAATCCACGCTTTCATTATCCAGTTTTGATCCATTTTCTAATTCCAAATTAACCCTTTTGGTAATAATATTGGAAAGTCCGCTTGCCTTTGCTTCGCTTTCCACCGCCTCGAGCGCCGAAGACAATACATCTAGAGCATAAACTTTTCCTCCTTCTCCAACTTTTTTGGCAAAAGGTAGTGAAAAATATCCGGCTCCGCAACCAAAATCCGCCATAACATCGCCTTTTTTCACATCCATTCCATTGATTGTTTCCATCGGATCGGCAAATTTGCCGGCTATATATTTTCTTTCTTCTTCCATTTTTTTGTTTTTTATTTTTCTTATCGAAATCGTATGCTTTTATTTTACAACAAAAAGACAAAAAGACAAAGGATTGTTCTTGCCAAATGATTGTTAATAATATACTTTTATATTTATGGAGAGGTGCCAGTCCGCCAAAGGTGGATTCAGTGGTAGAAAGGGACAAGATAC
>CAZRJL010000030.1:0-12011 GCA_964600645.1 uncultured Bdellovibrionales bacterium
GTTCAATACTTCTCCGTAATACCACGATATTTTATCTTTGGGAGCGTTGAAGTTTTTCCAAAGTTCCTCGCCTTGATTTTTATAAGCAGCCAGCATCGCTTTAAGATTATGGATTTTATCCGCACAACTTACGAGCAGTGCTTCTTGGCTGTCAGTTTTTAGATTGGCAATATATTTCTCTTTTCTTTCCTGCCAACTGATTTTTTCTTTTTCCTGACTATCATTAGGGTCTTTATCCTCAGAAACCTCCTGAACAATTTTACATACTCTTTCTCCAAAGTCGTTTCTTAGGTCTTCCTTAGTATATTCCGGAACGTCTTCCAAAACGTCATGAAGCAATCCTGCCACAATTACATCTTCATCGTCCGTATAATTGCTCAAAATAAAAGCCACTGAGTAGGGATGAATAATGTAAGGCAAGCCATCACCTTTTCTCTTTTGGTCTTTATGAAGCACGCTGGCTCCGATAATGGCTTTTTGAATTTTAGGAGTAAGGTTCATATCTTCACTTAGTTTTTTTTATTTATAGCTTGCAATTTTACCCGATTCTTCCAGTTACTGCCTTTCCATATCGGCAAATTGTTCGTAATATTGAATTTCTTCAAGAGAAATTGAAGGGCTAAACTTCTTTATCGAATCAGCAAGCATCTTTTCATCAACCATGCTTTTATTATCGGCCACAGCCATACGAGCGGCCTGGGTAACTATAAGTTCAATGTCTGATCCTACATAATTCTCTGACTGTTTGGCGAGCTTTTCAAAATCGATATCTTTGTCATATGGCCTGCCGGAAAGGCAAATTTTAAACATGTCTCTTCGCGCTTCTAAATCAGGAGGTCCGATATAAATTCTTTTATCCATCCTGCCTGAACGAAGTATAGCCGTATCAATCATATGCGGTCTGTTCGTAGCTCCTACAACGAGAATCTTATTCTGTCCGGCATTATTAAGTTGAAGCAAAAATTCGTTTATCTCTTCTTTCTTAATATCGGCGGAAGCTGTAAGCTCTTCTCTTCTCGGCACAAGTCCCTCGATCTCATCGATAAAGACAATCGACGGAGCTTGAAGTTTTGCCATTTCAAAAACTTTGCCGATATTGCCCACAGCGCCGTGAACAAACGAGGTGGCCACAGATGACGGATTCATCTCGATAAAATTATAGCCGAGCTCTTCAGCCAGTTTTTTTACAATAAATGTTTTTCCGCATCCCGGCGGTCCGAAAAGCAATATGCCGTTCGGAATACTCAGCTTAAATTTCTGGTATTTTTCAGGATTCGATAACGGTTCGATAACCTCATTGATCAACAAGTTCTTCAAATGCTTCATTCCTGCGACACAATCAAAACCGCGCAAAACGGTAAGGTCATCTATTATATCTCCGATCTTTTCATTCGCATGCTTGTCGGTAATAACGCCAAGATATTTTCTGCCTTCACTGCTGATAACAATAAGCTCATACTTCTTTGCGCGATCTACAACTTCATCGGGTTTAATATTGGTAAAAAGATAAAGAAATTTATCGTTAGATAGCAGATAAACTTCCGTAAAGAAAATACGCTCGACTCTCGATTTTACGGTAAGATCTTTTTCTATTTTGAATCCATTATAAAGGATTGGTTTTGTGGGTGTTGCCATAACTATTGCTAATTAATTTTGACCGGCGGCCAAAAAAATAAAAAATATTATAAAAATAAAAATAGCCGCGATTGATCGGATAATGCCAACTTTGCCATGCGAGACAGTAAAATTTCCCTCACGATCCCAGGAAGTAATGCCCTCATTTTTTAAACGATTATGTGCAGATATAAGCGTGAAGAGAGAAATAATTGGAATCCCGATACCCAACCCCCTGAACCAAACGGCGAAGCTTCGGTTGAGTGCACTGGAAAAATCAATTTTTTCACCTGAACCGTTAAGTTTAATTTTAAGAAGCCACTTTCCTGGTGTCGTTCCCCAAGAACTCAATAGCGTTGCCTCCGCAAAAACCCATGCGAATAAAATCAAAACGGTTAAAAACATATCTGATGAATCCAGTGCCGAGGGCATAAAGATCCCTAAAAAAAGACCGAAAGCGATAGAGAAAATAACGATATCCAGGTAACGCGCCCAATACCTGACCCATGGACGAATTGCCGGAATTGTATCATATTTTTCCTGAGCGACAGATGTGCTTTTAGGCATATCAGATGGCTTCTCGGCAATACGTGTCGGCTCTTTTTTATCCAAAAACTCGAGGTCGATATTCAGTTTTTCTTGTTCTTCCATAATTTAAAATTATCGTTTTGTACAATTTGTCTGTAAAAAATTATTATAAGAATCGACTTGTGCATTGTATTGGTCGAGTTTTGTTTCATAAGACTGACTATCCCTCTTGAATGCTTCCAGCTTAGCATTATGCTCATTTATCTGCCTGTTGTAACTATTAACGGAATACTGGCTTGTTTCATCGACGTAAGCGCTGTCTATATCATTTGAAGATCTTTCAAGAGATGTGGCTCTTGCATCAAGAATCTGCTGTTCGGAATCAAGTTGTTGTTTTGTAAATGAAGCCGGTTTAAGCGAATCTGCCTTACTCGCATTATAAGATGAACAGCTATACTCTCCGACAGAAACGGTATCGTTATTATTTTGAACCTGCTCCGTTGAAACGGATGATCCGGTTGAGCTTGTGCTTGTACTCGAATTATCACCGGAATATATTATCCAGACAAAAAATAAAACGACACCTCCGATTATTAAAATATTTTTCCAGTTATATTTATTTCCGCTTGATACCGGAGTACCCGAAGAATTTCCCGTGTAAGCATCCGGTTTGGGCGCGACCCTGAGTGGCTCCTTTCTATCCAGGAATTCCAGATCGATATCAATATGATCATTTTTATCTTTCATATGCTTATTTTATATTCTGTTATAGCAAGCTTGCACGAGCTCGGGCAAGATAACGGAGTTTGAAACCGACATCGGAATGGAAGCGAATTGATCGCTCTTTCCATCCTTGTCTTTCCATAGGATTACCTGACCCTGATGAAGTTTTGGAATATAGATCATGTCTGTCCAATAAACCGTCAGCTTTTCATTTTTACCGAATAATTTAAACTTCATTTTCGAATACCCTTCTCGCGTGAATTCTACCTCGCCAATTTTTACGGACTCTCCCCGATCAAAAATTTGATCAACAATCCTTTTTACAATAAGCGGTTCAATCAAATTGGCCGTAAGTCCGACCAGCTTTACCCAGATATCTTTTTGGTTGCTTTCTTCCCTGCTCGCGGAGAGAGACAATGAAATATTTTCCTTTTCTGAAATGACCGACCATCTGTATGCGTATGAAGTTGAAACCGGTACGCCGTAAGCTCTTGTGGTAGTCGCAGATGAATCAAAAGAAATACTCAAGACATCTTTGAAAAAAATTCTTTTGTTTTTATGTTCAAGAAAGTTATTTTTAAAAATAACCGTGCTGCTCCTGAATGTCCCCGGAATTTCTATGACAAGAGAGTTTTCAGCGTCATCGGAAATATTCTTTTTAATTTGTTCAAGTTCGCTCCTGAGTTTGCTTTTTAAGCTTTCGGTACCGGCAAGTTTAATAGCAACTTCTAAAAGCCCCTGCGATTTATCAAGCTCGCTCAAATTATTATGCAAGTCCAGTACGATAGATCGCAAAGCGTTTGCCGATCTATCCCGCATTATTTTAGTCTGACTGTCGTTAAAAAGCCCGAGATCGATCAATTTGTTCAATTCCTGCTGCACGGTAGCAACCATCCGCTTAATTGTTTCAGATTCTCCCTTGTCAAACGTACCATCTTTACTCACTTCCATTTTTTCAAGACCTTCGACAGCCTGATTGATTGCCTGATATGCCGGTCTCAAAACACTCTTCTCGATCTTCTCGCCTTTTCCGGAAAAAATCTTCCGGAATTCATTTATATATCCGCTGTTATTATGGATATGATGCAGTTCCGTATATATGTCGGATAAATATTCCACCGCATGCTTTCTGAAATCCGAAATAATATCTTCGCTGGCGGTCTGCTCGTCGTGGAGCTTATAAACCTTGGAAAAAGAATTCCAGAACTTATCAGAATCAATCAGTTCTTTCCATATGGCGATAGAGCTTCGCAAATAGTCCTCGTTATCCTCGACTGATAATGCAAGACAATATAAAATGGCAAGATTTTTTTTATAGAAAAAGGCTTTCGTGCTTTGACCTTCGGACGCATTTTGCCAAATTCGAATGGCATTCATGTAATCTTTAAGTTTAAACAGATCCAGAACCTGCTCGTCTATACTGTCCGCTATCTGAAACCAGAAAAAATATTCTCTGATACGTTTTTTGGGAGCTTGGAGTCGTTGCAGAGCATCTTTTACCAAATCCTCGGTCCGAAAATTTTCAAACAATCCTATATCCAAATCGTAGTCGGGAATATCATCAACCTTCAAATGATTGATGATTTCCTTGGAACGCTTAAAAATATCCTTCTCGCTTGAAGAAGTATCCAGCCCAAGTATATGATAGGCATTGTTTCTGAGTGTAAGTGACATATATTTATCGCATAATACCCGAGAGGTTATTTCTCATTGTTTCCTGCTCATCGGACGGAAGCAGTAATAATAAATTATGAACGCAACGCTTTAGCTCATCGACATCGCCAAGTTCTATCGCGCGCCTGCCTTTTTCCGAGTAATAGCCCGCCTCTTTTTCATTGATGAATTTTTTGTTTCCATCAACAATTTGGCGGAATTGCCATACCCATGTTGCAGGATTGGAAAACAAAGCCTTGCCACCAAGCTCCTTAATTTGCTCGTTTACCCGAATCAAAAGAGGTTTATCGTTTTCCGTTATGGCTTTTTCTCCCTCTTCTTTCATTTTATTTAGATGCTCTTCGTGCTGAACCTTATCCTTATCTTCACCAAGTTCGAGAATTATTTTTTCCGTGGTTTCCGCACTTTCTTTGAACTCGTTGATCAATTGAGGCATTTCTTTTTCCTTTTCAAGCCGATCAATAGCCATTTTTAAATCCTTCAATTGCTTATTTGCCTTACGCTTTTCATCTTCGTCTAAATGAGCATTTCTTAAACTGCCGGCCACCGAGTTGATTGTATTGTTAAGCTTGTTTTTTTCCTCGACAGAACAATTTTCCGAAACTGACTGAGCTCTTTCTTCCTGCATTTTGAATTCATATTCGATATTTTTGACTTCCAATGTTTCATCCTGCGCCGTAGAACGAGCCTTAAGAAGAAGATCAATCAAGGAAATATAAGCGGTCACAAAAACTTCCCGCGATTCATTCATCTCGACGGTCAATTCCAGGGGTGTTCCCTCCGGCAAATCATACGGCAAGTCCTTGCCATTGATACCAAGCTCGCAAAGGTACGTATTACGATCGGGAATTTCCGACTCCCCTTCAACCAGAGTAATGTCCAACTTATTCTCTTCGCCCTTTTTCAGCTTTCTTGAAGTTTTATAATCAGTCAAGACTTTCTTGATGGGAAGTATGGAACCTTTGTCGAAAATTCTTTCGCAAACATTTGCCGCAATATTTCGAACATGATCTCTTTTGGCCACAATTACGCCGACCGAGTGAGGCAACGGCGCGCCGGATACCGACAAACCGTGAGTGATAATGAACGAATCGTGATCGATTGGAATGGAATTGCCATCTTTGTCAAAAAGATAAATCCAAAAAGTGTTCGGCTTGTTGGGTTCTACGGCTACAGTGTCGAAAAATTTACCGTTTTTTAGTCTAATCTTCGAACCACTATAAAAACCGCTGTCCGATTGAATTTGAATATAAAAATCATCCTCTATATTTTCAAGCCCCTCTATGACACCACTGACTGTTTCCTCCGTATCTGAAGTCATGGTTTCATAATTCAGAGTGATGGACCGCGCACCTTTTTCAGTTTCACTACTGTCAATTTCCAGAAGTTCCTTCGGTATTTTTTGTCCGATCCCGAATATGCAAGCACCTTTCGCAACAACCGTAAGCGGATCAACCGAGGCATCGGTGGTTATTTTGAGCTCACTTTCAATTCTTTCTCTTATATAAGGAATCTGGGTGGGTCCGCCGACAAGTATCACCTTCGCGACAGAACTGCTCTTGATACCGGCATCCTTCAAAGTTTCGCTTGAAAGCTCTATAGTTCGATCGACTATCGGCCTTATCAGCTCTTCAAACTCTTTTCTGGAGAAATTAATGGTAACGAATATCTCTTTGTTATCGTCATCCTTGCCGATATTTTCCACCACTATTGAAGTTTTTACATACTCGGAAAGTTCGATTTTGGCGGTCTCAGCAAGAAATTTCAATTGAGAAAATACTCCACGGTATTTTTCATTACCCCGATTGAAATCCATTATTGCAAACTTCTCCAATATTTTGGGCACGATTATCTTGTCGACAATCTCCAAATCAAAGTTCTTGCCTCCGAGAAAATTGTCGCCATTATGGCCAAGCACGGAGAGAGCCCTGTCTTTGGATGCAACCAATGCGACATCGAATGTCCCGCCGCCGAAATCATAGATGAGCCAGTTCTCATTTTTGGTATTAGTAAATCCATAAGAAATAGCCGCGGCGATGGGCTCCTGCAACAATATGACGTGTTTAAACCCTGCCAGATTACCAGCTCGTTTGGTTGCCTCGGACTGCAACACCGAGAAGGCGGCCGGGACGGTAATCACGGCGGTTGCAGTATTAAAATCCGGGTATTTTCTTAAGATGTCCTCCTTCAGGCTCTTGAGAATCTCCGCCGATATTTCTTCCGGCCCCATTTTCACATCTGCTCTTTCAAAATGGAAAGTATCCGAGGTGCCCATTAGTCTCTTAACTTCCGGTTTGTAATTTTTTATATCTTCTTCCGATGCGTGTTTATAAAAACTTTCGTAGGCCTTTTGTCCGACTACTCTGTTCGTAGTCTTATCAAAACCGAATACGGACGGAGTATATTCCACGCCACCGGGTTTCTTTACGATTTCTATGTTGCCGTTATTGTTGATGGCGACAGATGAGTTAGTCGTGCCGAGATCAATACCGATTTGAATATTTTGCTGATTGGCCATAATGATGAATTAATTATTGCTAAGTAAAATTATTTTTGCCTTGCGAACTACCTGACCCTTGCACATAATCGTCGGCTCAACAGTTTCTTTCACCATAGGCTCGGTAAGGGATGGGTCTTTTTCGACAGACAAAACATCTAGGTTGAGTCCGTCATTATATTTTGTATTTTTATAATCCACAATTTCAATATCGTATTTTTCAAGATAGCGTCTCAACTTCTGTACGGAACTCTCCAAGCCTTTAAGCTGATTTTCCGGTAAATTTGAAGCGGATTTGATAATGCGCTGCTCCATGCGCCACACTTCCACCGCAAGATCGGTCAAATCGCTTACGCCGAGAGACAGCTCAATAAACTTAGGCGCTACCGCAAATTTGATATCTTCCTTGATCTTGTTATAAATACCATCCAATTTTTTAGTGCTACTGCCTCTACTGACAAGCTTCATTAAAAAATAAAACAGGCATATCGAAACGATAGAAATAAACAGGAGCAGAATTATAATGACATTGTTGGCGATCAAAGGAATCATAATATTTATCTTAAATTACTAATGGAATCCGTATATCGAAACCGGAGCGTTTCAGCCCCGGGTAAAGATTCACTTGAGACTTATACTGTATACTTCGTTCGTACCTCTTTTGCCGATGTTCATTCTGTAACTATTTGCGTCGATCGGCACCTCATAAATCATAAATCCCGCCTGTGGAATACTCGGCTGCAATTCACGCATCTCCAAATAATTATCGATACTGCCTATCGTGTCATCCCATGGATCGAATTTTCTGTCATGATCATCGGTCAATCTTATCCCGTCGCTGTCAAAATCAAATCCTTCCTTCGTATTATTGGTTACTGTAATATTTATCACTATAAACTTTGAACCTTCGCTTGCCGTTTTCGCGCTGCCATAGCTGCTTTTTACCGATGGCTTTTCATCTGCCGAATTTATTTTGAATTTCATCGTCGCCAATTCTATTTCATCTCCTATGTTTTTGTCGATTATCGTTTGATTTGCTTTTTCATCATTATTTTGCGCATCGCCCTCGCTTAACGTATCGGGGCTGATTTTTTTGAAATCGTCGAAATTTATTCCGACTATTTTCCAATACCTGTCAGGAGTTTGAATCATATCCAATCGTATGGCGTCATTATCCGAATTTTTCAAAGTAACCTTGGCGGACTTTCCTTCTTTCACCACGCTCTCTATTTTTATCTCCGCATATTTATTATCCTTGTCTTCCGAAATTTCCTCTATACCCTTATTAATTTCGGATTTCATTTTTTCTTTAAGCGCAGGAAGCATTGATTGAAGAAGGCTGTTGCCGAATTCACCGAAAGGATTGTCCTCCTTTTTCATTTCCTCATCGAAACTTTGAGAGGCCGTATCCAAAAGATTGCCGGTCACCCGATCCACATCGACATATTTATTGAAAGTCATGCTGTCATGATTTCGAATGGCTTTTTTCAGCTGATATAACGAATATTTGGGTGTACCCGCAAAATAATAAAATCCCCCTCCAAGCACCACCGCAACAAGACATATTGATATGATTATTTTTTTGACCATGTTTTTTTGATAATTTTCAATTTTATGATACCACCAAACGACCGTAAAGTAAAGGGAAATTCAGCTTGTGTTTCGCTAAATTTTGGCCAGTGGGCAACTTTCGTGCTTCATTTGACCGAATACCTCTAACGCCACAGAAATTCGCACAAATTGCGAAATTATCCCTATTCGTGATTCAGTCTATTTTTCGGTTTAAAAGAGGCCTTGTAGCGGCTATGCACGAACATCAAATCTTCAACTACTCCCTTGAGAATATTATCATGTCTTTTCTTCCAACCTTTGGAAATTATATCTTCCCTTGCCAATTCCAAAATCGTCGCCATCTGGGCATGCAGTTCATTGTTCTGCATTTGAAATTCGAGTTGCTTTATGCGTTTATTATTCATAGCTATAAACTTTTTGAATACAAAAAAGGTCTCCCGTCGGCGGCACCCTTGCGAGCACCCAACACCCTTTCGAGCATTGACCCATGTGAACAGATACCGATCAGAAGACCGTTTTTGTTCACATGGGAATTTGTATATTGTGCCATGCCTACGCCCGAAAGCATAAGTTTAGGCTGTGTTGTAAATATATTCTATCGTCTTAAGTCATGTCAGTCAATTTTGTGCGGATTTTACAAATCAGATTCCGAATTGTCTTCCAACTCTTTTTTCACATCCTCAAACTCATTTTCAACTTCTTTCAATCTCTCACGACTGGCTTTTATAAGTCGTACACCTTCCTTTACTTTTTCCAATCCTTTTTCCACATCGACTTCCTGTTGGCTATCGAACCATTCAGTTATTTCTTCTAGTTTTTTTAATGATTCCGACAGATTTGTTTTCTCCATATAGTTTGGTTATTTTTTAATTATTAAAAGTTTCTTGTGTTTCAGATTGAACACTTCCATCGCCCAACTTACTCAGTAAAATGTCACCTTTTTTAATCTGACTAATTGATCTTACCACTTTTCCATTAAGCGTAGCAATGCTATATCCCAGCTTCAATTGGCGCTCCGGATTACTCTGATTAAGTTCCTTTTCAAAATTATGCAGTTCCTTATTTGTCCTGCTCAAGCTATCCCTAAACCTAACTGCCAACAATTCTCCTAATTTTTTAATCTTGTATTTTTCGTGGCGGATGGTATGGCTTATGTTTATAATACTATTTTTAATATTTTTCCGATATTGTTCAAATTTTTGAAATATTCCTTGATAGAAATTTCCGATTTCAAAAGAAGCTTTTTCCAATCTTTCTCGGTTACTGCGCAGGACATAGCCAAAATTAGAAACAATGTTCTTGACGGATAGCTCGTAGTCCTCAAACATTCTAAATATTTCCCGATAAAAATCTTTTATTTTTGTTGATGCACTTTCCAATTTATGCCGGCCGTCTTTCAATCCTTCTTCATATTTGGAAATTATAGTCCTCGTATGAGAATCCGTCTTGGCCAAGGCTCTTTCCCATGATTTATTTAAAACTTGAGCAACCGCAGTTGGTGTTGAAACTGCTTTATCAGCCACATAGGAAAGTAGCGGCATGTCTTTGTCGTGTCCAATTCCGCATATCACTGGCATTTTTAGATTTGCCACTTTCCGTATCAGCATTTCATTATTAAAAGCCTGCAAGCTTTCCAGGCTTCCACCGCCACGGATAATTACCAACGCATCTATATCCTTGTCTTCAAAATAATCAACCGCACTTACCAAATCGCTTATTGCCGCCGCTCCCTCAACCCGGGAATCCATAAAAATCACCTCGTATCCAAATTTTCCTATATTAGTACTAAAATCACCTATCACAGCTCCATCCCTGGAGGTAATCAATCCGATCTTGTGGGGAAATTCCGGAATTGGCTTCTTCCGCTCTTCCGCAAAAAGTCCCTCCTGCTCCAATTTCTTTTTTAATTCTTCATAGGCTTTCTTAAGAGCCCCTTCGCCAACCAATTCAACTAAATTAGTCTGAAACGACAACTTACCGTATGGCTTATAAACGTCCGGTATCCCATGAATAATAACCTCCATCCCCTCAACCAATTCAATCCCACACATCTCATAATTCCTTGCCCACATAAAACAATTCAGCAGGCTCTCGTCATTATTGTCTTTAATGGAAAAATAGGCGTGTCCATTCCTAAGATTAATACTAGAAACCTCGCCCTTAATAACCGCCCCCAATTGCGAAAGTTTAGAATTAATAACATCAAGATAGTCACTAACTGTATAAATTTTATCTTCTTTTTGATTCTCATCTTGAATTTTGTATTCACCATCACCGGCGCATCCTTGAATTATGGATAGAATATCTCTGCCATATTTCTCAAATTTCTTTTCCCTGATTCCTTTGACTGCCAACAAGTCCTCCTTGCAAGACGGCTTTAACCGCGCAATATCTTCCATGACCTTATTCGGAAGCACGCGAAAAAGCTCGACGCCTGTTGTGTTGGCTACATTTCTTCGCCAAGCTTTTAGTTTTTGTAAAATTCGATTATTCATTATTTATTTAGAAAAATTTTTCCAGTCCTCATAATCGTCTTTAGGCACTGCAATCCATAAGAGTTTCCTAGGTCTGGTAATAGCAACATAAATATTTCTCATTTCTTCCATATTTTCATCATCTAAATTAAACCCGTTATTTAAATTTGTTTTATAATGCCTACCCTTACCACCACTTTTTTTCAGAAACAAAAGCACAGCATCAAAAGTTCTACCCTTTATTCCATGGATTGTTGAATACAAGGGTTTTTTTTCGTCAATTTTAGTTTTTTTGTGTTTGAAAAAAATATCATCAAAACTTATTCCTTTAAAATTTTCTAAATCCGGCTCATCAAATTTTGCTTGCTTTAGCCAATTGCCAACATCTGTAAAAATTTTTGTAGAAGGAAGTCGAAAGTGACATGCTTTCATACTTCCTTTAAAAACAGAATTATGGCCATTTCTTTCAACATCAATAAACAATCGGAAATCCTCATCATTAAGATATTTTTTTTCTGGATGAATTGCTTTAATGCACCATTTTATTGCCCACTTACAAGCTTCTATAAAATTTCCATTGTCATAAAAATATTTAGAAAGACAAGCATCTTTACTATATTCATTTTTGCACAATCCCCACGCGAAAGGCACTTCTCTTGCGGTTGCTTTTTGATCTCTAACAAATTTTAATAATTCAACGCCTCTCGACAAAATCACAACATTGTCACAACGAATATCAATCCCCAACGAGAAACATCTTTTTTTAAATTCTTCAACGATATTTGAAATTTCATTAAAATCGCCAGCGTCAATATTCTCTAAATTCCAGCTTGAAATTTTTACAGGTTCATTAAAATTTTTAACTTCATTGCTATCTGCTGGATTAAACTTGTTTATTGAAAATTTTGAGGCCAAAAAGAATCAATTTA
>CAZRJL010000031.1:0-11216 GCA_964600645.1 uncultured Bdellovibrionales bacterium
GTAACAAGGCATCGGTAGCGGAAGCTGTCGATGGATCACCTCCTTTCTAGGGAGATATTGATAATAGTCGAGAGCACTACACGTGAAGGCGAATTGATTTCAAGTCAATCGCTGTGGAGTGTGATTATTATCCGATGGTCGTACTCCGACGTTATGTCGGAGCAACATCTAGCCGAGCAGAGCGAATTCTGTTAGTGGGTTTTGTACAGCTCACGCATTGATTCAGCAATGAATCTCTCAAATAGGCTTAACTTTCGCAAGAAAATTATTCCGACCTTGCGTCGGAACTAAGTTAGGACTGACCGCAAAAGATTTTGATATTTACGCAAACTTTATTCCAAAACACCCTGCAGGGTGTTTTTTGTGTGGAGGATATTATTCTGTGTCTCTTGTATTTTGTTGATTATTATGCTAAATTTTAATACCGTAGCTTAACAATAAAATATACATACTTTTCTCAGAGGGGGTCATAATGAAACCAGTATATAGAATTATGGGGTGGTCTCGCAGAAACGATATAACCATGAGTAGCTGCATTTTCTCTATTGAATTGGATGCGCGTTTTGCCGAGAAAGCCAGAAATTTTCATTTTGAAAAGCAACGTAGGTTTGAAAAACATATCCGAGAAATTGTCGGATACAAATATGCTCGCGCCACATTTCTAAATGAGACGGCTTTTCTAAGCTCAATGGCTGTTGAAGGTGATTGTGCCTGTTTAAGCGTAGATGGAGGTATTTTGGATTCAGATTGGAGCTATATGGATTCCATTACATACCACGGCCATAATGTGGATAGTAAGGCTCAAGCATTTGACCTGCTGACAATCTTTATATACTGGGTTGATGTTGTTGAGGCTTTAACTTACGATGTTAAATGAAAGGAGGCAAAGAGATGGCAGAGGAGCAACCGAAAGAAAAACGGATTTGCGGGATGTGTCAAAAAGAAGAAGTTTTTCAACAATGGAGAGACAACGGATTCGACAAGTGTCTTTCCTGTGCGATGGATTACAGAGACCAGATGTACGAGGAATTTGTCGCCTGTCTTTCGCCTGAGCAGCTCGTATTGTTTAAAGTTTACAGCAAGGCAGAGGAAGACTTCACCTCTATGGTTATTCTGGACTAATCCTGAGCGCCGCAACAATGTTTGCATAGCCCCTCGTGGTAAAATACTCGGGGCTTTCTTTTTGGGAAATTTTTAGTCCGCCATTTTTTTACCGTCACAAACTGGCTATTTCCACAGCTTTATCAAGGCTGAAAATTGGGTTATACTGGGAATATGAAACTTTTACTAACTTCAACAGGACTAATCAACGAGAATATAAAGAAATTTTTTGTTTCTCAATTTGACAGGCTAGACAATAAAACAGCTTGCGTTATAACTTCTGGCAGAACAAAAGAAGAACAATTTTATATTGACGAATCTATCAAGGAATTGTCGGATTTGGGAATAACAGTGACGGAGTTAAATATTGCCAAAAATGACAACTTTCCAAATCTCCCAGAGTTTGATATTTATTATGTCTGCGGAGGCAACACTTTTTATATTCTAGACCGAATGAGAAAGACAGGAATTGATAAAGTTTTGATTGATGCTGTAAAAAACGGAAAATTTTATCTTGGCGTGAGTGCTGGAAGTATAATTGCTGGACCTAATATTGAAATTTCAGGCTGGGGAGAAGCCGGCGATTCCAATGATGTTAATCTTGCGGATTTGACTGGTTTTGGATTGGTGTCATATTTGATAACTCCGCATTACACAGAAAAAGAAAAATCCGATATTGAGTCTTTCAAGGAAAAACGTAAAGGAGAATCAGTAATTGAATTAACCGACGACCAAGCTATCTTTGTTGAAGATGGGAATTATAAATTCATAGGTGAGGGCGATGAAATAAAATTATGAGTAATGAAATTGTAAGTGCATTAATTCTGGGTTTGATTGGCGGAGTTATTCCAGGTCCAGTCCTAACCGCCACATTCACGGAAATTTTGCAGTCTGGTTTTCTCAAGAGCTTGAGGATTGTCTTCTGGGCTATGTTTGTGGAAACAGTGGTGGCATTAGCAAGCCTGCTAGTTCTTTCGTCAATGGGTTTTTCAGAGGCAATTTTTATGGCAATCTCTTTTGTCGGAGCTGGCATTCTCGTCTGGATTGCCACTTCAATTTGGAAAGTGAAAAGGATTGATAGCGAGGAAAAAGTTCATTTCAGTTTGGGAAAAATATCAGCTATGATTATGGCAAATGGTGTGCTTTGGACTTTTTGGATAACCGTCTGCGTGCCAAGAGCTATATCGCTAAGTGATAAAATATATCTTGGACAGTTCTTATTTTTAATACTTGTTGAGATTGGATGGTTAATTTCAACTGTTGCTGTGGCAGTCATATTCTCTCGCTTCAGAGCCATACTTTCAAATCCAAAAGTAGTGCCAATCATATTTAAGATATTTGCATTAACCTTTTTGTATTTTGCGTTTGATATGGCATACAAAAGTATTAAATTTTTCACATTATAGAATTATATGAAGTGTATTATTATCCATTGCTGGGAAGGTTATCCGGAATACTGTTGGTATTCTTGGGTTAAAAAAGAATTGGAAGCTAAAGGTTTTCAGGTTGAGGTTCCAGCTTTTCCTGATACGGAAAATCCAAAACTGAATGGATGGTTGCCGATGCTAAAAGAAGTGGTAGGTGAGCCAAATGAAGATTTGTATTTGATTGGACATAGCTTGGGTTGCATTACTATTATGCGATATTTGGAAGCGCTGGAAAAAAATCAGAAAATCGGAGGTGTTGTGTTCGTGGCAGGATTTACGGAGAATGTCGGCTATGATGAGATTAAGACTTTCTTTGAAACCCCAGTTGATTTGGAAAAAATCAAAAGCCGAGTTAAAAACGGTTTTGTGGCAATTCATTCCGATGACGATCCTTACGTGGATTTGAAATACGCAGATATTTTCAAGGAAAAACTCGGGGCAGAAATAACCATTAAGCACAATGCCAAACATTTCTCTGGTGCGATAGAAGGCGAAGACTCTTGCACAGAATTGCCTGATGTTGTTCAGGGCGTTGAAAAATTGGCGAAATAATATGACAAACGATGAAAATTTAGTAGGTTGTTGCGGAATTTGTTGCTCTACTTGCGGATTGCACGTAAAAGGAAAATGTGCAGGTTGTACAAAGACACAAGAGGTAGTAGATAAACTAAACGAGGAGGGTGTTGGTTGTCCAGTCTTAGAATGTGCAGTTAACAAGAAAATTGATGTTTGCTCTAGAGATTGTCAAAAATTTCCTTGTGAAAAATTTGATGGATTTCCACTTTCTCAAGATTGGATTGATATGTATAAAAGCAGAAATAAATAGGTATGGATATTATTTCAAAAATCAGAAGCAAAAGAAAAAGTTGATGCTAAACCCGAAACGGCAATCCAAAAGGTAGAAAAATAAAATAAGCATATGGAAAATAATTCTAAATTTCTAGCTTTGCTAGATACGGTAATAAACAAAAACGATGCACTTTTATCAGCTGATAATACTTTAGATGGTAAGTCATTATCTTTGTTGGGCTTTGAGGCTGCGATAGGGTTAGGCTACGCATCGTTTGTTTTATTAAAGTTGAATATCGTAGTAAAATACATTGAAGGAATATGTGGACTGATATTATTGGTTGTATCGGCAATATTTCTGATAATAATAACATTGCCAAAAAAATACATAAGTGTTTCTCCGGATATCGCTAAACACAAAGAATATCTTAATAAGGGGGAAAGAGAGTTATATTTACAGTTAATCAGTGATGCGCAATATGCTTTTGATAAAAATAAGGTAAAAGTTGAGAATAAAAATAAACTTTTTAGAGATGCTCTCATATTGCTTTTTTTGTCTTTATTTTTATTTATTTTATCAGTATCAATAAAAATCTATGTTTGAAGAAAAAGATAATTCAAATCAGCAAGATCAGGCAGAAAGTTCAGAAGTCAATGAGCCCGTTGAATTGCCTAAACCAAATGAGGGGCAATCATTTACTAAAGGTGGATAAATATCAGTATGCTTAATAGAGAACAAATAAAAAATCTACAGGAGCAACTAGATAAAATAGCTTGTCTTGAGAGCGATATGAAAATCGGAGCTGTTAATAGTGCAAAATTTGAAAGTGATTTTCATACTTATATTCGTGATATAAAAACCATTTTAGCCAATGATGAAATAAGCGACAAAGAAAAAGGTATATTTAATAATTCAATCGTTAATAAAAACTTGTATAGATCAATACCTAAACCGGGGAGTATGCCTGATGGGGGAGATATTAAAAAAATCGAAGAGTTAAAAGAAAAAGTCGAAACTATCATAGGGATGAGTTCAAATTTAGATCCAAACAAAAAAGAGTGGAACTTTTCCGTCGCAGATGTTTTTAATGCCAAACGTTTTATTATTGGGACTTTGAAAAAAGCCACGAATAAAATAAAAATTATTGATAATTATCTTGATGAAGAATTGTTTGATTATATTGATAGTTTAGATAGCGCTTTGCAAATAAAGTTGATAACTGACGGAAAGATTAAAATATTCCAAAATCTATATAAGGCATACATACCTAGTCATACCAATGTCGAAGCCCGAATCAATAACCAATCGCACGATCGTTTCATAATTATTGATGATCAGGAATATTTTGCTTTTGGGGCTTCTTTGAATACAATAGGAAAGAAAGATTTTATGGTTCATAAGATAGAAGCTGAATCAGAAAAGAGTAAAAAATTGCAAGATTTTGAGAATTACTGGAGTGGGGCTAGCAAAATAATATAAAACATTAAGATTGCACCTTTTATGATTATGCAGTATAATCACTATATAACTTTACAACTTAATTTTGCATATTAATTGCAGTTCACAGTTTCAATTTGTTGCGTATTAGAGCCTTTATTCGGTATTTCTCAATCACCTCCTTTCTAGGGAGATATTGATAATAGTCGAGAGCACTACACGTGAAGGCGAATTGATTTCAAGTCAATCGCTGTGGAGTGTGATTATTATCCGATGGTCGTACTCCGACGTTATGTCGGAGCAACATCTAGCCCAGCAGAGCGAATTCTGTTAGTGTGTTTTGTACAGCACACGTATTGATTCAGTAATGAATCTCTCAAATAGACTTTCAAACTCAGGACTAACCACAAAAGATTGTTGATATTTACTTTTCAAAAACAGGGATAAAACCCTGTTTTTGAATTTTTGCCTGAATTTGGAAAAAGGGGTAAAATAAAAACGCGTGCTTTTGTGTTTGTGCGCGTAATTTATGAATAAAAATTAAAAAAAACAAAATGGAATTTCTAAGAAATATTAAAAACAGTGTCTATAATCCGAAATATTATCAGGAGCTTTTGAGTCGGCCGTTTTCTTATTCAGTTAAGTATTTTTTCAAATTTGCATTGGTTTTTTCGGTACTTTTTGTTTTGAGTTTTTCTGTTTTCATTTTTCCAAAGGTTAACAGAGAATTGAAAGCTTTTATTGTTGAATCAGTAAATGATTATCCTGATGAGTTAGAGGTTTCTATGAAAAATGGAAGCGTGAGTACCAATGTTGAAGAGCCATATTATATAAAAGTCCCTTCTTCATGGAAAGGAGGACAGCAACAAAGTGTAAATAATTTTGAAAATTTGATTGTTATTGACACAAAAAACGAGCCGGATTTAAGTAATTTGGAAAAATACAATGCCGCCCTATTGATTACCGAAAAATACATTATCTACAAAGAGGAAAATGGAAAAAACACCATCCAATCTCTCGAAGGTTTTCCGGACGTTGTCATTAATAAAGAGAATGTTAGTAGCTTTATCGAAAAATATTCTCCTTATTTGAAATTTATTTACATTCCTTTAGTTTTTGCGTTTTTTGTTGTCTCTCTGTTTTTTCTGATTTTCAGATTGATTTATCTTTTCTTTGCGGCTTTGTTGATTTGGTTGGTGGCGAGTATTAGGGGTGTGAAGATCGATTATTGGAAAGCATATCAAATTGGATTACACTTGATGACTTTGCCATTGATTCTGATATCACTAACCTCGATTAAATTTCCTTTTGCTTTTACTGTGGTTTTATTAATTGCGGCCGCTGTTAACATTAAAAATATCAGCAAGGAAGACTCTGAACTTGTTGCGGATGAAGTTGAAATGAAACCAAAAAATGAATACGCCCAGGCTACGCCGGGAATACTTTCGGAAAAGTAAAAAATTTAAGTGGGTTTTGTGGTGTATAATAAAAAGTACATACCTAGGTACGTATCTGAGTATGTACTTTTTTGAAAATAGGATAAAAAAATGGAAGCTGGTTTTGGAGGACAAAGGACGAGGGAGAATTGAGATTTGGGATTGAATGAAGAAATAAAATTATGACCAAAAATATCATTATTAAAAAATCAAAAATAAGCGGAAAAGGTGTTTTTGCATTGCGAGATTTTGAAAAAGGAGAGGTGGTTCTAAGATGGAATCCCAAGCCAATCAAGAAATCAGAAATGGAATTATTATCAGTTCGTGAAAAAAATTGCGTCATTCCTTTTAGTGGTAGGTATTTTATTATGCAAAGTCCTGAAAGATACATTAATCATTCCTGTGAAGCAAACACGACAGTTAAGGATAATTCTGATGTTGCTATTCGGGAAATTAAGAAAGGCGAAGAAATTACTTCTGATTATATCAAAACAAAGGGAGGAAGTAGTTTTGAGTGCAAATGTGGGAGTAAAAAATGTAGAAAAATAATTTTTTAATTTCAATTATATGAAGTGTATTATTATCCACGGATGTCCGTCAAACATTGAAAAGGCGATGAATCCTGAAACTAGGACTCATGACAAACACTGGATTCCTTGGATAAAAGAAAAGCTAACCGAAAGAGGCATAAAAGTCGAAACCCCACTTATGCCAGAACCGTGGCATCCTGATTATGGAAAATTCAAGTCTGAATTTGAAAAATATGAAGTTAATGAGGATACTATTTTAATTGGACACAGTTGTGGCTGTGCTTTTCTGGTGCGTTGGCTAGGTGAAACCAATCAAAAAATCTCTAAGTTGATATTAGTGGCTCCATGGAAAATTCCAGACGGGGATGATGAGGCTAGACAAAGATTTTATATTTATCCTATTGATGAAACAATTAAGGACAGAGTCCGGAAAATCGTAATGTTTACGGCTGACGATGAGGAAGATGATGGAAAGGAAAGTTCGAAGATTTTTCACAAAGCATTGGGTGGCGAAATCATTGAACTTAAAGGGCGCGGACATTACATTATGGGTGATATGGGAACGATTGAGTTTCCAGAATTATTGGACGTAATTTGTAATTGAAATCAAAGATGAATATTGAAAAAATAAAAATTCCATCAACAAAAGGCAATTTGGCGATTGCTATTCATAATTCAGAAAAACCGACAGACAAACTCGCTATTCTGTGTCCAGGCTATCTCGACTCAAAGGACTATAAGCATTTAGTTGGTTTGGCAGAAGTTTTGAATGGACGAGATTATACCGTTATTAGATTTGATCCAACGGGAACGTGGGAAAGTGATGGAGATATTTCTGATTATACCGTAACGCAGTATCTTGATGATATAAAGAGTGTTTTGGAATATATGTTAGCAAAAGGAGATTACAATGATATTTTACTTGGCGGACATAGTAGAGGCGGACAACTTTCAATTTTATATTCTGCGCGAGACCCAAAGATTTCTACAATTTTGGGAATTATGCCATCCTCAGGACCGATAACAGGAAAGAAGCGTGATGATTGGGATAAGTTAGGCGTGAGCATTTCTCAAAGAGATTTACCCGATGATAGAAATAAAACAAAGGAATTTTGTGTGCCATTTGATCACGTTTTAGACAGGGACCAATATGATGCAGTTGGAGATATTAAAAAAATTAAATCGCCAGTAATACTGATTGCTGGAGAATTAGATGAAGTAGTTGAACCTGAAGATGTGAAAGAACTTTTTGAAAATGCTAACGAGCCGAAAAAGTTTATAATTATTCCTAATATCGGACACGACTACAGACTCAATGATGACGAAGTTAAATTGGTTAATGAAGAAATATTGAAACAGTTAGATTCAATAAAAATATAGGATAATGGATATTTTAAAAATAATCAAAATTGAAGACTTGGGTTGGGATAATTTTTTTCAGTCCAAAAAAGCCGAATTGGGATTGGGGGATTTTTCGGTTGCCAGAGTGGTTGCTGAATATAGGGGTGCGTATAAAGTCAAAAATGAAAGCGGTGAATTTCTGGCAAAAATTACCGGCAAGCAAATGTTCAATTCGGAAACAAGAGAAGATTATCCTGCGGTTGGCGATTGGGTCGCCTTGGACGAACTTGATAATGAGCAAGCTGTTATTCAGGTTGTCCTGCCGAGAAAATCAATAATTAAAAGAAGGTTCGGTGATAAGAATAAAACTGGTGAGAAAAACGATGTTCAGATAATTGCTACCAATATTGACGTGGCTTTTATAGTCCAATCTGTTGGCAGGGATTATAATATCAATCGTTTTGAAAGATATTTAGCCATCATTGAAGATTCAGCTATAAAACCAGTAGTTATAATCAATAAAACAGATTTGATTACCGCTTCCGAATTAACTTTCAAATTAGCAGAAATAAGCGACAGGCTGGGTGGTATTGATGTTATTTCGACCAGCACAGTAGACAATGAAGGGTTGGATAAATTGAAAAATTATATTGAAAAAAGAAAGACCTACTGTTTCCTTGGTTCATCTGGCGTGGGAAAATCATCGCTTATCAATAAACTGCTCGGAAATGATAATATTAAAATAGGGGATATTAGCTCATATTCAGACAGAGGGAAGCACGTCACGACAGGCAGAGAAATGTATTTTTTGCCTGCCCGCCAAAGCCTCGGCGCAGGCGGGGAATCAGGCGGTATTGTGATCGATAATCCGGGGATCAGAGAAGTTGGTATGACAGATTTGGATGCGGGAATTGATAGCTTGTTTGACGAGATAACTATTCTGGCGGAAAACTGCAAATATGCCGACTGCACGCATATGCACGAACCGGGTTGCGAAGTACTAAGGGCGTTAAATGACGGAGTATTGGACAAGGATAGATACACTAATTATATAAACCTGAAAAAGGAAATCAAGCATTTTGATATGAGCCAGTCAGAAAAAAGAAAAAAAGACAGAAGTTTCGGAAAATTCATTAAAAAGGCAAAAAAAGAACTGAAAAATTCAGGGCATAAAGATTTTTAAATAGGCTGGCAATAAAGATCGGTTGACTTTGTAAAAACACCCAGTCGGGTGTTTTTACTTGCTTTGCTCTTGATGTCATGCTATATTTTTAGTGTTGTAATTTGACAATAATTACCCGGGAGGAGAGAAGATGAAAGTAGATGAGTCAACAAAAGCAGAAAAGGCAGATAAAGCGTGGTTCTGGAGTTGGATGATAATGGGGTTGTTCTTTACTGTTGCATACTTCTTATTATTGGGCTTGATTGCTAAAAAACAGGTTGAACTGAAAAACGAGTGGTTTACATCTATTGAATACAATCAAGGTCAACTTAATGACGGAATTACAATGGAATCGAATAGGTTTGCTCTGATGGATGCAAAAGGAGGAGATTTATTGATTATGAATCAGGGAGAAAAATTTACTTTTATCCATTACAGTTTCCTGGCACATTCTGTGAAATTTTGCGACAATTCTGGGAAAGAGCATGAAAGATATGTAGATGCAGTTAGTTCACAAATGAAAAAAATTGTTAGAAGAAGATAAATTTATCTTATCATTGGTCGTAATAAAAAGGTAGAAGAGCTTGACCAGCTCTTTTTTATTTTGCTCGAAAATTCAAAAGGGGGTAGAATGGAAGTAATGACATATGTCATTACATATTTAGGAAATGAATAAAAAGCAAAAATATGAAAAAAGTTAAAGATTGAAATAATAATGATATGAGAGAAGAAAAAGTTTTAACCAACGCGACTCTTTGTTTTCTTGTGAAAAAGGGCAAAGTGTTGTAAAAGAAGTTTAAAAAGTAATATCAACTAATAATATGTCAGATAGACCAAAGGTGGGTTTAGGGGTTGCAGTGATAAAAGACGGAAAAGTTTTACTTGAAAAGAGGAAAAACTATCACGGAGATGGTAGTTGGTGTTTTCCTGGTGGACATTTGGAATTTGGTGAAACTTGGGAGGAATGTGCCAAGAGAGAAACCAGAGAAGAGGCGGGCATTGAAATCAAAAATCTGCGCTTTGGAACAGTGACGAATGATATTTTTTCCAAAGAAAACAAGCACTATATAACCATCATTATGATAGCGGAATATGACTCCGGCGAAGTTCAAATAATGGAACCTGAAAAAAATGAAAAATGGGATTGGTTTGAATGGGACAAACTGCCATCACCATTATTTATTCCACTGCAAAACTTAATCAAGCAGGGATTTGATCCGCTTAAAAAATAAAAATTAACAAAACTTTTTAAATTTATGATTAAATTGTTTGCCGATTGGCTAACTTATTCAATTTTTGGTATTACCAAAAAAACACTTCTAGCTGAGGCGGTTAATTTTTTTATTTATGATACGATCAAGATTTTTTTGCTTTTGGTTGTAATAATTTTTACAGTTTCCATTACCCGATCATTTTTACCGCCGGAAAGGATTAGAAAAATATTATCCAGTGAAAAGAAATATTTTGGCAATTTTTTGGCGTCTCTTTTGGGAATTATCACGCCGTTTTGCACTTGCTCGGCTATTCCGCTGTTTCTTGGTTTTCTGGAAGCGGGCGTACCGCTAGGAACAACTTTCTCGTTTCTTGTGGCTTCTCCGATGATCAATGAAGTCGCAATTGTTTTGCTTTTGGGAATGTTCGGCTGGAAAATTGCTCTTTTGTATATTATCAGCGGACTTATTATCTCCATACTTTCCGGAATTGTGATCGGGAAATTAAAAGTTGAAAATTTAGTGGAAGAATTTGTGTATAAAAGCAATCAGAACGGAAAACTTTTGTTGCCATCATTAACTTGGAAGCAAAGAATTGATTATGCTAAAAATTACACCATCGGAATTATCAAGAAAGTTTGGATTTATATTTTGATCGGAATCGGAATCGGAGCGTGGATACATGGCTATGCGCCGACTGATTTTCTGGCGGAGTACGCTTCGGCTGATAAATGGTATGCGGTTCCATTGGCGGTTTTAGTAGGTATTCCGCTTTATTCAA
>CAZRJL010000032.1:0-10923 GCA_964600645.1 uncultured Bdellovibrionales bacterium
ACTGAATACAACGTCGCCAAATTCAAAAAGAAAGCCGAAAAACATATCAAGGATATTTTGGAACGCGGAAAAATTCCGATTATTTGTGGCGGAACCGGATTTTGGATCAAAGCGATTGTCGATAATGTGAATTTTCCCAAAGTGAAACCGGACTGGAAATTGCGAGCAAAACTGGAAAAAGAAAGTGCGGAAAAATTATTCAAAAAATTGCAGAAACTTGACCCTGAGCGAGCAAAAAATATTGATGCCCAAAATAAAGTGAGATTGATTCGCGCCATTGAAATTTGCAAAGCCATCGGGAAAGTCCCTTCAATCAAGAATCAGGAATCAGGAATTAGGAATCAGGAATTTCTGCAAATCGGAATCGATTGGCCGAAAGAAAAACTGAATGAAAGAATAAAAATAAGGCTTGACCAAAGATTTGATGAGGGTATGATTGATGAGGTTGCGAATTTACATTTTGAAAAAAAAGTAAGCTGGAAAAGACTAGAATTATTCGGACTTGAATACCGATGCATTGCCGAGTATCTCCAGGGAAAAATCGGAGAAAAAGAAATGCGGGAAAAATTATATTTCGACATTGTGCATTACGCCAAACGCCAACGCACTTGGTTTGCCCGCGACAAAAGAATCATCTGGCTCAAAGACTACAAAAAAATTGAAAAAGAAGTTTCAAATTTCCTCCAAAAATAAACCAAGGGCGGAGAATTTCTTCTCTGCCCTTTTGCTTCCATGTCGCCAGATTCACCTAATGATTTCCGCAAGTGAGAACGAGCGGAATATGAATCAGTGGGTCGCACCCCCTAAATAGTTCACCCTGAGGAAGTGCCAAAAGCTTATATTGAAGTTTATTACTCCAAAAGCTCCCACCGTTGCCGTCCCAAACTCGGACGGTTGTAGTGCCATGCTTTAGACATATTGCGCATCTGCCCGTAATAGCCAATGTACTCATAAGCTACCCCCTTTCTTTGTTAAAAAAGAACCACAAAAAAAATCACCCGATGGGTGATTTTATACTATTGCCTTTTTTATCAACTCCATTGCAGTTTTTGGATTAGCTTTTCCCTTCGTTGCCGACATAACTTGTCCAACCAAAAATTGCAAAGCCCTGTCTTTTCCGGCTTTGAAATCTTCAACCGACTGTTGGTTTTTTGCCAAAATATCTTGGATGATTTTTTCCAATTCCGTGTCATCTTCCATCTGCATCAAATTCTTCTCCTCGATAATTTGCGACGGATCGCCTCCGGTTCGATACATTTCTCGCAGGACCGTTTGTGCCGCGCTAGAATTGATTTTTCCATCTGCCACAATACCAACAAATTCCGCATAATTTTCCGGAGTAATTTGAATGTCCCGAATTGAATGTCCGCCTTCGGTCAAATGCTTGCGCAGTTCCGTATTGATATAATTTGCCGCCAATTTTGCCGCTTTTTTTCCGTCGCAAGAAAATTCCTTAGCGCAAATTTTTTCTTCAAGTTCACTGACAGTTTTTTCAAAATAATCAGCCAAATCTCTTTCTGAAACCAAAAGTTCCACAGCATCAGGCGTAAGTTCATATTGCTCGGAAAAACGCTTGGCTTTTTCCGCCGGCATTTCCGGAAGAAGCAAGCGCATTTTTTCAAAATAATCTTTGGAAAATTTCATTGGAGGAATATCAGGTTCCGGAAAATATCGATAATCATGAGCGGATTCTTTTTTTCTCTGCGAAACAGTCTCGTTTCGATTAGCATCCCATCCTCGCGTTTCCTGCACTATTTTCTTTCCCGCTTCTAATTCTTCGGTCTGCCGTTTGATTTCAAAATTAATCGCCTTTTCCACAAATTTGAAAGAATTGATATTTTTCACTTCCACCTTCGTCCCGGAAAGTCTGTCCTCCCCTTCTTTATACAAAGAAATATTCGCTTCACAGCGCATATTCCCCTTTTCCATATCAGCGTCAGAAATTTTCAAATATCGGCAAATCTGTTGCAATTTCTGACAAAAAATTCTCGCTTCATCCCCGCTTTCAAAATCCGGCTCGGTTACCAGCTCCATAAGCGGCACTCCGGCGCGGTTGAAATCCACCAAGGTATAGTCCGTTCCTTTAGGATGTGTGAGTTTGCCAGTGTCCTCCTCGAGATGAATCCGAGTAATTCCGATAACCTTCTTCATACCATTTCCTTTGTCTTTCGTTCCCTCAATTTCCAATTTTCCATTTTCGCAAAGCGGCTGGTCATACTGAGAAATTTGATATCCTTTGGGAATGTCTGGGTAAAAATAGTTTTTGCGGTCAAATTTGGATTTTTCGCGAATTGTGCATCCTAATGCCAATCCGGCAAGTTGCACAAATTCAACGGCTTTTTGATTGGGAACGGGAAGCGTTCCGGGTTGTGCCGTGCAAACCGGGCAAATATGCACATTCGGCTTTTTTTCCAATCCCAGTCCATTTTTGCACCCGCAAAACATCTTGGAGTCAGTCTTAAGCTCCACATGAATCTCCATCCCAATTGTCGATTTGTATTTCATATCGTTCTAAAATCTTAACCTTTTTATCATTCTATCATTTATTACTCAACATTAAAAACCTCTTCTGTTCCATAGTAATCTTTCCAGTTTTTGTTATAAAAGTCAAACATTCTCTCCAGTCTATCCTGAGAAAGTTCTTTCAATTCAAGTTCTCCCATAAAATCCAAAATTTTTCGCTTGGCATCTTCCAGCTCATCTCGATTTTCTGTTTCAATTTCAAATTCAGACAAATATCCATATCCGGCATTTTTGTCTATTGTAATATAAAAATCATCTTTTCCATATTCCTCTCTTTCGCGAGACCATTTGGCTTGATAATCAAATCCTGCCTCCAGAATAATTTTATCCAATTCATCCAGGGAAATATCAACTTTTTCTTCAAATTCCATCCGTAAAATTCCGTTAGATGAAGTGGTGTCATCCACGGAAGCCTTCACTACGAAATGAGCTTGCCCGTTCATTTCCCTTGTCCGAAATGAATGATTATTGCCATCCTCCAAAATCTTCTTGAGTTTCTCTTTCTTCTCATTGTCAAAAAGTGGCAAAAGTTTTTCCTCAAGCTTTTTCAAATCCCCATTACTCAAAAAATAATGATTAAGCTGTTTATATTTATTTGATAATTCAATCCCCTGCTCCGCGAGTTTATCTCGCAATTTTTGAGCATTTTCCTTGGTCTGCAACAAACTTTTTATTTCAACTTCGTATTTCATATTTTTTACCTAGTTAATTCTAAAAATGAATATTTAAACCCATTTTCCTCATGATCTTCTCTCCTCACAACATTTTTAAACTCCGAATAATCCGGAAAAAAAACATCCGCATCCGTTGGCTCATCGTCTACTAGCGTAATATACAACTTATCCGCAAATGGCAATGACAATTTGTAAATCATTCCACCACCAATCACAAAAACTTCCTCATCGGATTTTTTATATTCACGCAAAACCTCCTCCAAATCATTTCGCACCTCCGCTCCCTCAACTTTGTAATCTTTATTCAAGGAAACAATAATATTCTTCCGATTAGGCAAAAGCCTGCCGATTGATTCATATGTTCGGTCGCCCATAATCACCGTGCGTCCGGAAGTAATCTCCCGAAAATGTTTGAGGTCATTTGGCAAATCCCAAATCAACTTATTATTCCTTCCTATTGCATTATTCTTGCCAACCGCAGCAATCATTGAAATCATATGCTATTATTTTTTATTCTTAGAATCCTGAACAAATTTTTTCCAACTTTTGTCAACAATTCCTCCTGTCGGAGAAAGAGATGCTTTGATCGTATCGTACGGATCATATCCGATAAGTTCGATTTTTTCCGGAGTAAAATCATCAATCTCTTTGATAGAAGCATCGATTTTCACTTTTGGGAAATCACGAGGCTCTCTCTCAAGTTGCTCTCTGGCAGCATCAAAATGATCTTCATAAATATGCACATCTCCAAAAGTAAGAATAAACTCTCCCGGCTCATTGCCGGTTATTTGAGCAAGAATCAATGCTAAAAGCGCATAACTGGCAATATTAAACGGCACACCAAGAAATATATCCGCAGACCGCTGATAAAGTTGCAAAGACAGCTTTCCGTTATTCACATTTACCTGAAACATATTGTGGCAAATTGGAAAACGGCAAGCTTCTTCCGGCTTTGCCATTTCATACAAATACTCCGGATTCCAGGCCGTAAGCAAAGCACTGTGAGTACTCTTATCATTTCGCACATTGTCAATAATCCATTGCAACTGATCGATTTTTCTTCCATCTTTAGCTGGCCAATTTCTCCACATATCTCCATATACGTGTGGCAAATTTCCATGTTTTTTTGCAAACTCATCATCTTCGGAAATTTTTTGTATAAACTCCTCTTTCGTCATTTCAGATTCAATGCCTTTTTCCATTTTTTCCCGATAAATCCTATATGGATAATCATCCCAAATATGGATCTTATTATCTACTAAATATTTTATATTTGACTGACCGGAGGCAAACCAATACAATTCTTGCAAAACACCCTTCCAGAAAACTCTCTTCGTTGTCAGTAAGGGAAAGCTTTCGCTCAAATCAAATCGCAACTGCTTGCCAAACAAACTGTACGTTTTTACTCCGGTTCCAGCATCAACTTGCTCTGCACCATTTTCAATCAAATTACGCATCAAATCCAAGTATTGATACTCCGGGTGTTTTTCATTTTTCATATTTTTATTAATCATTGTTTAATTCAAAAAAATAAAATTTATTCTTATCTAAATTATTAGAACTTATATCACCTCTTTCAGTATATCCTCTTTTTGTTAACAATTGAATCATTTCTTTAGATATTTTATATACCTTTGTTGAAACAACTTTTAACCCCTTCTCCTTTGCCATCTCCTCATTCATCTGTAATAATTTTGATGCTATTCCTTGTTTTCTATATTTTTTATCAACTGCTAATATCCATAAATAAAAAGAATTATTTTTCTCAAAAGCAATTGAATTAGCAATCAATTTTTTATCATTTTTTACTAGACAAATAAAAGGCGCTTCATCTATCAGTCTTCGTCTATAATACTCCAGAGAATATGGCGCACTTGAATACATCCCCTTAAATATTTCACAATTTAAAAATGCAATGTTTTCTAAATCGTCAATAGAGCCTCTACGAATATCAAATTCTTTGTATCTCATATTCAAATCCATCAATAATTGCTTTCTTCATTAAATCTGAAACATGCAAATTTTCAAGTTCTTCTTTTTTTATCCATCTGTACAAATCATGCTCACTACTCAATTTCAGATTTTTAACATCAGATTTTATCATCGCAATAAACTGAATATCAACCGTATGCCGCTGATTATCACTAGAAACATATGAAAAAACTGAATACGGACATACTACTTTAATATCAAGATTCGTTTCTTCCTTTATTTCTCGCACAAGGGCATCAATAGGGTTTTCTCCGAAATTTATCTTTCCGCCTGGCAATTCAAAAAAATCTGGTAAAAAATTTTCTTTCTGCGATCTTTTCAAAACAAGCACCCTTCCATCTCTTAATATAAACGCCGTAACTCCAATTTTTTGAATAGTTTCCATGAAAAATTTAAATTTTAATGACAAGATTCACATGAATGTCCGCAACATTCCTCATCCTCTCCGCAAGCAAGATCGTCTTCTATGAAAACATCCCCATCATATTTTCTGATTATTATCCCCCTCTTTTCCGCCAATTCTAAAGATTCATTTTCTTCTTCAACTTTTTCTCCGCCAGTCTGGATTCTTTCATAACTTTTGTAATATACAATTTCTTTTATTCCGGCATTATTGAGCGCCTTCATACAATCATAACAAGGAAATAAAACTGAATACAAAGTCGCTCCACGAAGCCTGGAGCTGTCTTGCGCATTGATGATTCCATTTATTTCCGCGTGCGCTCCGCGGCATCTTTTCAGTTTTCCGGTTTCCGGATCTCCATCAACTTTGGCGCACCCAACCTCAACGCAATGCAAATCCCCTTCAGTCGGACCATTGTATCCCATAGAAATAATTCTTTTATTTTTATCGACAAAAACCGCTCCGGTTTCATGAAATTTACAAGACGCTCTTTTTGAAACCATAATCGCCAAATTCATAAAAGTCTCATCCCAGCTCATTCTTTTTATCTTCGGATTTTCTTTGCTTACCATATCTTTTTGTTTATTTTATAAATAATCTATCACTTTTTCATTATACCACCCTCCAAAAATCCAATCAACTACCAATATTAAGTCAAAAAACCACCCAAAAATCAAACCATTTCTAAATTCACATAATCCCACGGCCGTGGAATTATGTGAAAAAAATAAATAAAAAAAACTGCCGAATTATCGCATACGCGTCAAATTGACAAATTGCTATATTAAAAAAGGATTACCTGTGAAAATTTCACAGGTAATCCTTGGCAAATCAAAATCCATCTTTTCTGGCAAGCATATGTATCTTTGCCAGACCCATAAGAAGTGAAAACTGCTGGAAAGCATTGTCCACATTATGAGGAAGCATTAAATACCCCTCATCACTACCATCATGAAAACATTCAGGACTCAGATCACAAGCATCTCCCGGGCAACTCAAGCTTATCCACGCTGGATCCCTAAAAGACACCCGAAAGCCTTCCTGATGAAAATATCTCCTCGATCCGGGATTCATACAAAAATAGCAACTCCGCATAGATCGAGAAATTTTTTTGCAAAAATCAATACCCTTATCATTCCGCTCCGCGATCTTCTTTTTTATCCACCCGATTAATTGCAAAGAAAAATAAGAACAAAATCCAGCCCCACCCAAACCAGAAGCCATGAAAAAATTATCAACCAGCATAAACTGTGGCTTGCTATGATAAGTATTTCCCTCAAAAAGAGACATTGCCATGAACAACAATCCAAGTGAACGAGATACTTCATACGCATTGTTTTTTGCGAAATGATCAAACGTTACATTCGTCCATTTTTTCCTTTTTTTGTCTTGCTCCAGACAAAGAACCCCATTGAAACCAAACCTGTCCGATCCTGCAATTGGTAAAAATTTCCAATCATCATTATCATTAATATTTCTTACCAAAGGAGAATCACTTTTCAAAATGTCCTCCAAGAAATTCATCACTTCTGCGTGTATATCTACGCATAAACCACTTTTTACCATTCTGATTTCGTAATAAGCCGGAATATCCTCGATTCTTAAATTATATCTATTCATCTTATCACCTTGTTTTTTATTGTTTTGTTAAAATAACTAATAAACCAACCGTTTTTGGTTGGTTTATTTTTGCATTATTTCACTAACTCGTCAATTTTCTTTTGCAGGTCTTCGAGCGTGCTGTTGTTTTCAATCACAATGTCGGCGTTATTTTTGAGCTCCTTAATGCCCGCTTCCGTTTCCAATTCGTGGTCTTTTTTGAACTCCTCAAAAGTTTTCCCGATTTCGTCGGAATTTTCTCCCCGCTTAATTATTCTTTCATACCTTTTTTCCAGGCTCGTTTCCACATAGACAAATTTGAAACCCTCCATATCTTTGAGATAATCAATATCTGAAACTCTCCTGATTCCGTCAAAAACAAAAACTTCACCCCCGCTTTTGGAAATATCTTCGGCCAGCGCCCTGGAAAAAACATCCTCTCCGAATCCCTGGCGCATTATCAAAGAAAGCTTGGCAAGGTTTTCCCGATTTGTTTCCAAATGACACACACCCAAAGTAGAGCGCAAAAAATCAGAAAAACGATATGCTTTGGCGCCATATTTTTCCTGCAAATATTTTGAAACCGTTCCTTTGCCGCTAGCCGCTTCCCCGGCAAGACCAAAAATTATTTTTTGCATAAAATTTTGAATTTATGCTTTCAATATCTTCTCCATCACCTTGTCGGATTCAGAAAGAAGATATTCGAGATCTTTGCTATTATCAATGATAAAATCAGCTTTTTCTCCGATTTCCGGAACATCTTTTTCAGTCGCCACTTCTTCCGATTTTTGGAACTGCTCGAAAGTCAAGGTATTATCATCAGTTTTTTCTCCTCTGTTTTTTATTCTCTCAAAACGAATTTTTTGATCAAGTTTTACATAAATAATAAAACTGTTGGTATAGGATTTGATAAAATGAAAATCCTCCCAAAGACGCACGCCATTGACCACAATCACGCCCTCGCCATTGTCAATTCTTTTGCGAAGCGCCCGCGGCAAAATATCCGGACCGAAACGATTGATAAATTCTTCCGCCAGCCATTGCTGATCTTCCTTGGAAAACTCGTCAAAATAAATCGAAAGAGTTTCCTTGAGAGGATCGGCAAATCTCATTAACTGAACACTGTATTTTTCTTTCAAATATTTGGCAACCGTATCCTTCCCACCACCGGTTGCGCCAACCAAACCGATTACAATTCTTTTTTTTGTCATTGTTTCAAATGAAAAATAATTAGCGCCTTTTGAATATTCTCACGAGATATTCTCGGGCACGTATACTATTTTAGGTAATAAGCGGTTTTATGTCAACACAAAAATCACGCGACACGAAAAAAGCCCCACTTCACACTTTGGTGGGGCTTTCTCATTTTCTACTATACTAAAAAAGTTACAGACTGATTTTAACTGCCGGTCCCATTGTTGAACAAATGGAAATTCCGATAATAAATCTGCCTTTTACTCCAACCGGCTTGGATTTTCGCAAAGCATCCACAAAAGAAATCAAATTTTCCTCCAATTTCTTTTCATCAAAAGAAACCTTTCCGATTACTTGGTGCAAATTTCCAGTATTATCATTCTTGAAGCTTACCTTTCCCTTCTTGAGCATCTCGACCGTTTCAGCGATTTTATCAGTTACTGTTTCCGCTTTCGGACTTGGCATCAAACCTTTCGGCCCCAATATTTTGGCAACCTGTGCTAATTTCGGCATCATTTCCGGCGTTGCCACTAAAATATCAAATTCAATTTTTCCACCTTTTACTTTCTCAATCAAGTCTTCCGCTCCAACCATGTCCGCTCCCGCCTTTTTCGCTTCATCGGCTTTCGTTAAAGTTGCAACGGCAATTTTTTTACTTTTGCCGGTTCCATGAGGCAATACTGTTGCTCCACGAACTTGCTGATCGCCTTTTTTTGGATCAATATCCATTCGCACATGAATCTCCACTGACTCATCAAATTTAGCAACTTTGCTCTCCTTGACCAGTTTGACTGCCTCGCTTATGGAATAAACTTTATCTTTCTCAATCTTTCCGGCTCCCGCCAAATATTTTTTTCCTCTTTTCATACGAATATTTCGTGGTAATAACGATTTAAAAAAATCTCCCACAAATTAAAAAAATTATTATTCAACCTTAATTCCCATACTTCTGGCTGTTCCTTCGATAATTTTTATTGCCCCTTCAACATCATCTGCATTCAAATCCTCCATCTTTGCTTCGGCAATTTCACGAACTTGTTCCTTGGTTACTTTTCCGACTTTGTCTTTCAATGGATTTCCAGCTCCTTTTTCAACTTTTGCCGCTTTTTTGAGCAAATCAGCCGCCGGAGAAGTTTTCATAATAAACGTAAACGAACGATCACTATACACAGTAATTTCCACCGGAATAACATCTCCCATTCTGTCTTTCGTTGCCTCATTGAAACGACTGCAAAAATCAGCAATATTAAGACCGTGTTGTCCCAATGCCAGACCAATCGGAGGCGCGGGATTAGCCTTGCCTGCCTGAACTTGCAATTTTACAACTGTCATTATTTCCTTTGCCATACTACAACAATTTCTGATTTCTAATCCGCCAACCGACGGATTGAAAATTGAAAATTTTTAAAAATATTATATTTTTTTAATCTGCAAAAAGTCCAATTCAACCGGTGTTTCTCTTCCGAAAATTGAAACCAGCACCTTGACTTTTCCTTTTTCTTCATCGATTTCTTGAATTTTTCCATCAAAATCTTTGAACGGTCCTTCGGTAATCTTAACAGAATCTCCGGATCTGACGTCAATCTTGAATTTTGGCTCGGACACTCCCATCCTCTTTTTGAGCATCTGAATTTCCGCCGGATCAATCGGAGTCGGAGTTGTTCCTAACCCAATAAAGCCGGTAACATTCGGGGTGTTTCGAACCACATACCACGAAGCATCCGTTACAATCATATCCACCAAAACATATCCGGGATAAATTCTTTCTTCCACTACCGCTCTTTTTCCTCCTTTAATTTTGATTCTTTTTTCAGTGGGAACCATAACGTCAAAAATCAAATCCTGCATATCCATTGATTCAATTCTTTGTTTTAGATTCCGACACACATTATCTTCATACCCGGAATAAGTATGCAAGACATACCAAGCTCTCCCGTGATGTTGCGTTTGCTTTGCCATAATAATAAACGTTGCAAACGTTCTAATCATTATAAGCGCTCTAAGAAAACTCAGTGTAGAACGATTTTAACGCATAGAACGATTTTAACTCTATATAATAAACATCTTCAAAATACTGCTAAACAAATAATCCAATCCTCCTAAAAAAACTGCGACAACCAAGCTCAAGATAACAACAACCATTGTATAGTTTATGGTTTGTTTTTTTGTCGGCCAATTCACCTTCATTAATTCCGCTTTTGCCTCTCTGATAAAATCTATAATCTTATTCATATTTTTCCCTTTTTTAAAAGCCCCTCGGGGCTTTTTTAATGATTTAAATGTATCGCATTATTCAAATTTTGTCAAATTCAACGGACATCAGGGCTGGACAAATTATTTTTTAAATGTATAATACATAAGGAAATACAACGCTGTTTTTTTATTATCCTTATTTTAGGGCCGGTAGCTCACCTTCCGCCAAAGGCGGATAGAGTCCGAGCACCACGCCCAAGTAGTAAAAGATAATCCACCATTTAGTAAAATTAGGGCCGGTAGCTCACCTTCCGCCAAAGGCGGATAGAGTCCGAGCACCACGCC
>CAZRJL010000033.1:0-272 GCA_964600645.1 uncultured Bdellovibrionales bacterium
CACCTTCACGCGCCACAGAAGACGCTCAGCGCGTTTAAAACGGATTGCGTCACTGGATGCGCGATGCTGGTAAAAAAAGACGTATATCGCAAAATAGGACTTTTTGATGAAGATTTTTTTCTCTACTACGAAGATGCAGATTTTTCCGTTCGAGCGACAAGAAACGGTTTCGACCTGGTGGTAGTTCCTGCGGCAACAGCTTGGCATGACGAACAAAGCACCGCCAGTTCGGAAAAATTATATTGGCTGGTTTTGTCCGGAGTTTTATTTTT
>CAZRJL010000033.1:282-10131 GCA_964600645.1 uncultured Bdellovibrionales bacterium
AGAAAAACACCCCGTATTTCCTAAAATCGTGGTTTTATTTTTATCTTTGGCTGAGAAAAATAAAAAACCGCAAAGATTTGAGAGAGAATGAAAACAACGAATCAGCAAAGCAAATCGCGCGCGCGTTTTCTAATTTCGAAACGCAAAAATAACAAAAGAAAATATGCTTCATAAATTGCTCTATACTTTTGCTCTGTATCTGCCTTTCCAGATTGCCCTAAACCCCGCTTCGGGAGTAGACTTGGCATCAATCAGGGTTTTTTCCTTGATTATTTTTTTTATTTGGCTGGCAAACAGCCTCAAAAATAAGTCTATCTTCATACCAAACAAGTTTTCAACTTTTTTAATTGCCTCTTTCTTGTTTTTTTCCCTTTTTTCAGCCTTAACAGCAGAAAATATCTGGTGGTCGACGCGCAAACTAATCTTTTTGTTATCATTTTTTCCTCTTTTTTTTGTCATCAACGGAATTTCTTGGGACAAGAATAAATTGCAAACTTTTTGTTCCTGTTTGGTTTGGGGGGCTGGAATTTCAGCTTTAATCGGAATATTTCAATTTATTCTTCAATTTTTTATAGGAATTAAAAATACACCCATTATTTGGTCCGACATAACGACGCCCTTTTTAGGGAAAACATTTTCTACGGCGGTTTTTCAATACAACAGTTGGCTGGTTGAAACCGGAGGCACAACTCTTATGCGCGCCATCTCATTTTTTCCCGATCCACATATATTTTCATTTTATTTAAGCATGATTTTTCCTATTTCCTTGGCTCTATATTTTCTAACTTATAAAAAACAATATTTTTTTCTTTCTCTGCTTATACTAATTGCCGACTTTCTTTCATTTTCTCGCGGAGGTTATTTTGGATTTTTGTCCGGAGCGTTATTTTTTCTACTATTGATTTCTAAGGAAAGGATAACTGGACTGCGAAACCTGAAATATTACGTTGGAATGCTTTCTATTTTATTATTATTGATAATTTTTGTTCCAAATCCAATCAATCAAAGATTTTTTTCCAGCTTTAATGCTGATGAGGGCTCCAACTCGGAAAGAATTCAAATTTGGTCTCAAACTCTGCAAACAATCAAAGAAAATCCGTTTTTCGGTGTTGGAATCGGGAATTATTCCTTAACAATCAGCCCAAATTCGAATTATCGCACTCCCATATATGCCCATAACACATATCTAGACCTTGCTGTTGAGGCCGGAATTATCAGCGCCATAATATGGTCTACTCTCATTTTATGGTCAATAATAAAACTAACCCGCAACAAATCAAATATTCTTTTTGCCGGATTTGGCGCGGGAATTGTCGCTTTTTCAATTCATTCATTTTTTGATACGGCGATTTTTTCCGTCCATATTCTGCCTATTTTGATATTTTTTCTTTCTTTTGCAATAATTAGATATGACTCAAATACTTCAAGTTTATAAAAAATACTCATCCTATTTAACTTATGAAAACATAATTCTACTTGTCGTTTTTTTTGCCCCATTGTATTTAATCCGTTTTTCTGTTTTTAATATCCCCACAAATTTTCTTGAAATTTCAATTTTAATTGTTTTGTTTTTTTATCTGATTTTTGACAAAAACAATAACACAAAAATGCGAATTGAAAAAAAATATCTCATTTTAATCGCATTTCTTTTCCTAGGCTTGATTTCTTCTGCTTTTTGTAATCAAAATTTAATACAAGAAATTGGAATCATCAAGGGCTGGTTTGTTCTTCCTCTTATTTTTTCTTTTTTACTGATTAAAAACATAGAAAGTGCTAAAAATGTAGACCGGATACTAAAAGCTTATTTTTTCTCAGCATCAGCAATGTCTTTGCTTGGATTATTTTTTATCGCAACCAATCGTCTTACTTTTGACGGAAGACTGGAAATTTTCTACAATTCCCCAAATTACCTGGCTATGTTTCTTGCTCCCACTGTTTTAATCGGTTTTTATTTTTTGCGCGACAAGCCCGTCTCTAAAACGCTTTTACTCGCCCAAATAACAATTCTGATAAATTTATATTTTACCTATTCGTATTCTGCGTGGATAGCAATTATATCTAGTGCCGTCTTATTTTTTCTTGTCACAAATAAAGATGTATTTTATAAAAGAAAAATTATTATTTTCTTGATTTTAATCTTTCTGCTTGCTGTTTCTCAGATCAATAATCAAAAAATACAAAACATATTTAATTCGGAGAATCGCTCCTCTCTTGAATCTCGCGTTATTATTTGGCGCTCGACAGCCAAAATAATCACGGATAATTTTTGGCTTGGGATCGGACCGGGAAATTTTCAAGAAAAATATTTGGAATATCAAAAATATTTTTCTCCTTACCCGGAGTGGGCGGTTCCCCATCCGCATAATGTTTTTTTGGCTTTTTGGCTGCAATCCGGAATAATCGGGCTAGTGTCTTTTGTTTTATTGATCATACTCTGGCTACAGTCCGTTTTTTCAAAGACATCGAAAAAAAGAAGTGCCCCGGAAGAAAAACTAGGGGTGCTTCTTATTCTTGTTATGCTGTATTTTTTAATACACGGAATGACTGACACCACCTACTGGAAAAATGATTTGTCGTTTTATTTTTGGATATTTTTTTCACTTGGATTGTTTTTCACCCATTCTAAAGATTGATTCGATATAATTTATTATCAACCCTGTTTGTGAAAAACAACGCATCTTCCGCCGGAGAAAGAAATAATTTATCTGCATCATAATCTACCTCCAGTTCATTCAACTCAACAAGTCTGGATCTTTCACCTGTTTGAGTATTTATCTTCCAAAAAGCATCCTTGGTAGAAATTTTTCCTGTCCGATAATCATTCGGCATTACCGTACCAGACTCAATGACGGTTGGCACGGCACAAAAAATAAAAGAGTCATCCCTCGACCATGCACACTTAGATACAAGAGTTGGAATATTTAAATCTTTATACTTTTCACCATACTCGTTTAAAATTCCCAATTTTAGCCCACTACCATTTGCATCAGACACAAAACTAATCAAAATCCTATCTCCATTATTAGACCAGAGATAATCCGCTCCATAACGCTCTGTTTCTTTGCCAACACTCTCCGCTTCACCGGTGTTGCTTCCGGAAATACCTATGACGGATGCTTTTTTTAATTGTGTTTTTTCATTTGCCACAGGAAGATTCCAAAAAAAGATACTGTTCTTATTTTTAACCGAAGTGATTGAAACCATTTTCCATGGAATATCGGCAATCTTCCTTTCATTTCCTCCATCCGCTTGAGCAATCATAAGCGAGCGCGCTCCGCTTACTTGATCATATTTCTTATATGCAATACGGTCATCGGAGCCCGCCCAAACCGCATAATCCATCAACTGTTCATATTTCCTTATTTCACCTTTTTCATATTCATACAAGGCATATCCCTTATTTTTATCACCATCCTCCAACAAAATAATCGCCTTCTCTCTTTTTGGAGACCAATCAAGCCCACTGATCATCGTAATCGCGCTTCTATTAGAATTCTTCTTTAGTGCTCCGGAAAATGAAACGGAAAACAATTCTCCTTTCTCGGAAAAATAAATCAATTTTTCATCTTTTGGATCAATTTGAGCAAAAAACATTTTTTCATCTCCGATTGGAAAAATTTTTTTATCCTCCTCTTTCTTGTTTTTTACTCCCGAATTTCCGCCCTCATTAACCACAACATCATTCTTTTCCGAAGAAGATCGAAAGGATATATTATAGGCGGCAAAAAAAATCAAAACGAAAACAAGCAATGTTAAAGAAAATATAAATATTTTTTTCATATTTTTTAAAACTTCAATCTTTTCTTTTTATTTCATTTGGATAAAATCCAAACACGACACCTGCGGTTGCAATTAAAACGAATCCGGTTAACATTATTCTTAATAAAAATACAAGTTCTCCGGATAAATTAGCAGAAAGAGTAGCCAATACTCCCCTTATGCCATTCTTATTTGCTATAATATCGCCACTTTCAATTTCAATTTGAACCGATTCATTTATTATTTTCTCAATACTTTTTTCTTGTTGTATATCCCAAAACTCTTGCAAAGCCCTTCTTGCGACAATTGGCTGAAAATATTCAGCCTCAATTGAAACATTATATACGCTTCCTACGGATTTGTTTATAGCAAAAGGTATTCGATTGGTCGAAACACCTACTTGCTCGATACTATCAATAAACCATTTAATTGCAGAATCATCTTCAATAAATTCCGGATGAAATTCTCCTATAAGCGACACATTGCTTCCGGGAGTACTGATAAACAAATTCTCACTATAATTAACCAAATCCTCTTGCGGGGTGCTTCCGGTTATATCAACATAATTTCCCAACACCTTTCTCTCTGCTCCCGCCTCAGGAATAATTTTTAAATATGGATCAACAATTTCAAATCTTCTTATGAGATTAATCCCCACACTTCCTTCTCTTGAGCCTCCTTCAATATCATTTGCAATCAAACTAATATTGAATGTCTCTCCCGCCTCTCCAATAACAGGGAAAAATGTGGTATTTGTTTGCGTGGTATCTTGACAACTTGTGCTCATATCTCGATCACACTTCAGATCCGCTCCGCTCAACTCCCATGAATAATTTGACAAATTATTCGACTCAATCCTAGCTCCGATAATTTGACCACTAGCGACATAACAAGTTTTATCATCCGCGCATATCTCCTCATCCAAGGACATTGCCAATGAATTTGGATTTATATTAACACTATGCAGACTAATGCGTTCCGAGCTGGAAGTAATTCTAATAATAACATCCGAACGTCCCGCTCGAGTCAATCCGGAATCAAAAACTTCTTCAACATCAACATAAACTCTTAAATATCCAACACCTTCATTATTAAATATTGCATTATAATTATTACTATTATTTGCAACGTTCAAGCTAAATTTCAATTCGGAAATATTATTACCTTCGAGCAGGCTCATTTCTGTTTCTTGGCGAAAACTTGATAAATCAGAGATGCTTTCCCAGTCGTCGGAATCCAGGCTCATTTCCTTGTTTGAGGTGCTGAGCCTCTTAACATCCCATCTGTAGTAAGTTTGTCCGGTATCACGATCTCCGTTCGCAGAAACAGCCTGAATTGAAACCATATCCCCCATCTTTCTTCCACTTGCATCATTATTCGGAGAGTCTGGTCCATATTCCAATGAAACATCAAGGTTGGTTGGCTGACCACCTTCAACCGGATCAACCAAATTATCCTCCAAGCAATCATTTATATCCATAGTTGCCGTAGGAATAGTAACCGGATAACCCTTAATTATTTTTTGATAACTTCCTATGTTCTGCACGTCACATTTATTTTTTGGAAGTGCCCACATAATCATCATTGACGCATTGTCATGTTTGGTTGGAATAATGGATTTTCCTTCCACCACAACGCCAACTTTATCTCCAGGCATATAATTCCACGTAAATTCATCTATTCCCAATCCTGCGATAGTTGCTTCATCATTTTGTCCAATATCGGAAGTGTCCGGATCTCTCGGATTTGTTCCCCAAAATTCCTCTTCTGTTGTGCCGAAGCTATTATTACCCGTTATATTATTATCAGAGTTTGGAAATAAATGTTCGCAAGCGTTTACTGCCGTTGAACTAGCCAGCTGATCTGTTCTACAATAAGTTATTGGGGTTCCGGAAGTCGAACAAGACAATGATCCGCTTTCAAGATCGGAACAGCTTGGATCCAAAAATGTACTAGAGATACAATAGGGCTGTGTTCCCAACGGGCAACTCGCATTGCAAACCTCTTCTCCGTTATTACTTGGATCTGAAAAACATTGCGAGAGATTGCAATAAACATCAAATCCCGAATCGGTGCAAGCATCATATTCAGTAAACAGCCCGCTAATTATTCCCCCTGAAAATTCTCCGTCACTGGAACATGTTTCAATATAATCCTTGACACATTTTACATTTTGAGAAGGACAAGTATCAAGTGTATTTGGTATTATTGTTCCGGTAAGAAAGCTCGCGCCATCATCATTTCCGCCACTTTCTATCAGCTCATAGTTGTCTCCGTTTGAAAAATTATGTACATAACAATATGCTGGGGACAAATTGTTATCCCCGCCAAAACGAGCACGGTATCCATCACTGTCCCACGAACCTTGTGTATTTATTCGATCATCAAACCCATTCTGAGCGATAATTCTAACTGCCTCCACCTTCCAATCCTCTTCGTTTACCCTGCCGTCATCATTAACATCGCAAGAAGATTGATAATCCGAACTGCCTCGCGAAGCGATTTCGCATCCTTCATGCTTTATATACCATGTAAAATACAAGGATTCCTTTTGATTATTAAAATAGGATGGCAACGCTCTGGCGATTAATTTTTCTCCCGGTTTAGGGTTAGATGGTGAAAATGACAACATAACCTCCGGCGGTGTCGTTTTTCCATCCGCAACATTCAAGCCCTCTCCTATATTTTGAACAGCCGCACTATTGACATGATATCTTTGTTCCAAGTCGGCTGCAATTTCATTGGCCGATGGAATGTGTATGGCCATAGCAGGATAAAAGCCCAAAAGAAAAAGTTCGATAATCATCAGCAATGCTGCTATTTTATTTTTTTTCATATTTTTGAAATTTCTTTAAAAAATTTATTTGAATACTTATTTATAATAATTTATATTTTCATTATTTTAAGAAAAACGGTATCCAATAAAATAATGGCGACCCAACCAAAGGCAAACGAATACCAGATTGACTGACTTTTATAAACAATCCATCCTCCGAGTAAATTTATTATCATATATGGAAAAAAATTCCAACTAAAATTATTCGTTAAAACTAAAAATACAATAAAAACAATAAATTGTACTAAAACAGAAAATATTCCCAGATATCTTTTCAGGAAGCCTATCAACCACCCATGAAAAAAAAATTCATACAAAAAAAGAAAGAATCCGACCAAAAAAAACTCGTAACCCACGAATACCCAGAAATTTTCTCTGACTATTTTTAATAATACATAATTATTTAAAAAATCAAAATATCGACAGGAAGAATAAATAACCAAAAAAAAGAAAATAAAAGAAAAAATCATCCAAAAAAATCCCTTTGCCTTTTCTCCCAATTGAATTCCATAGTCCCGAATAGATTCTCCCAATATCATTCTAATATATAACCATGGAATAATGAGAAAAAAGAAGATTCCTAGAATAAAAAGCTGGAAACCATCCTTTCTGGGAAAAGTCCCCACTAAAAACAAGCAAATGATTGCAACGGTGGTAGTTATTACAAATTCTTTTTCAAGAAAAAATTTTTTCATTTTATTGTTCTTAATAATTTTCCCCTCTGGCATAATAAGCTTCCATTTGAGCGATCTTCTCTTGCGCTAACAAACGTGCTTCTACTACTTTTTCCTTTTTAACAATATGATACAAAACAATCACCGTAAGTGTCTCGATAGGCAAAAAATTCAATCCGAATAACAAACTCTCCACCACTGTTCCACCACCGAGAGTTACAAGTTTCTTTATTAAACTCTTGGCTCTGTTTCTTTTTTTACTTCCTGATCCGGCGATAAAAACCATTATACCAATAACAGATGAAACACAGAGTGTTACAACATATCCGATAGCTGGAAGTGATCCTATTCCGACAAAATCCAACAAATCCTTCAACATCGCTGCCGTCAGAGCAATTAACATTGCCATTCTCCACATATTTTTATATTTTAAACCACCTCTTTTAGTTTGGTCTTTTTCTTAGAAATCTTCTTGCGCCAGTTCTTTTTTCGCGTTTTCAATTTCCAATAGCTGTCGCGGGTCGGAGGTAATAATCTGATCTTCACTGTACGACGCAATCACTCGAATCGCCACATGCTTGTTTCCGGCAAAAAATATTCCCTCCCCAACATTGCTTTCCAAAAGTAAAAATTTTTCCTGATCCGTTAAATAAAAAGTTTCCGCAATAGTATTGATCGAGGCTGGAGATTGTTTGAGTAGAAGTTGAATGGATGAGTTGGTAATAATAGGCTTTCCGTACTGCGAAGAAATGAAATCGTTGATATCTTGAGTTATTGTTGTAAGTCCGGTGTAATATTTTCGGCAACGCTTGGCGATTCCGAATAAAAATGATGCCGCATCCTCATTTTTCATCATTATCCACGCCTCATCCACCACCACCAATCTTTTTTTGAGATTACTTCTCATTTCGTTCCAAATAAAATGCAGAACGATATACATTGCGATCGGACGCAACTCTTCTTCCAGATCTCTGATATTAAATACTACCAATTGACTGTCTATTTTAACGCTTGTCGGTTTATTTAAAAATCCGGAGAAAAGCCCTATGGTATACTTTTCCATTCTCATCACTAACGATTCAGCCCCTTCCATATTCCTTAAAACTTCATACAAATCAGAAAGTACCGGGAAATCATCCGGAGTAAGTGATGAAAAATCGCTTTGCGGAGTGATGTCTCTTATGGCATATGTTTCATGAATACCTCTTTCTAAAATTGAATCTTCTTCCGGAGTAATATCTTTCAACATCAAGTGCAGTAGCCCCATTAAATTAGCCGCATTGCTTCGCATCACTTCTTCCGGATCCTCATCTTGCCCTATTTTTGGAATATCAAAAGGATTTATATGCGACTTTGAATTAAGAGATATCGCAACAAAAGAACCTCCAACAGTTTCACATAGATGTTTATATTCATTTTCCGGATCAATAACAACCACATCTGAATCCATCATTAATGATCGTAAAATCTCTAGCTTTATTGTGTAACTCTTTCCTGCCCCAGATTTGGCAAAAACCGTCATATTGGCGTTTTCCATTTCAAAACGATCAAAAAGAATCAAGCTATTATTATGCCTGTTTATGCCATAAAGAATCCCTTTATTGGAAGTTAGATCTGAGGAAACAAACGGAAAGCTGGTTGATAAGGGCGAGGTATTTAGATTATTCGCGACATTCAGCTCGTCACTTGCCAATGGAATAGTTGAAGAAATTCCTTGCTCCATTCTAAAAATCGCCGGTTTTACATATACCAATTGAGCTTCTAATATAGATTCAATACTGTCACTTATTTTATTTACTTCATCAACACTCGCTCCATAAACTGTCATATATACACTGAAACGAAAAAATTTTTCACTGCCTTCTTGTAATTTATCGCGCAAATCTTCAATATTTTCCAAGGCCGATTCCAATATTGGGTCTCTAATTTTACCCCTTTCACTTTCTATTGAAATTTCCGACATTACCTGTGTTGCTTTTTTTCTTAAATTCTTAAGTACGTCCGCCGTATCCATTGGATGAATAAAAATACTTGTATCCATTGAAAAATCAGCATTTATGATTGGTGAAAACCAATTTGTGCTGAGGAATTTCGGAAAAGCGAATACAAACATAGTTTTTGCATAAACATCCCCGATTTCAATATAACCGGAGCTTACTTTAAGTGCGGAAGGGGCGATCAAATCTTTCACCGTTGCTAACCCTTCTTGATATATAGACTCGTCACTTAGTTCGATATTGCTATTATTTTTTTTACTAATTCCAAACATATTTTTTTATTCCAATTCCAAGCTCTCAACCTCTTTTATTATAGTACTAACATTTAAATTTGGGTTATATGAATTATAAAACAATTCTATCAATTCTTGCGTACCTAGGGGTGTCATTTTTAGCCCTGTCCCGCCTAGCGCCGCTTCAACTTGTCGCGCTCGCTGCCACAGCTGGCTCACTTGTGCCTCAAAAAATTCTTTTCTAACCGCCATCTGCTGACTTGGATTAAAAATATTCATCATCTTTGTGAAAAATCCCTCTTTTTTGCTCTCAATTGGAGAAAACGGAACCACTATATAAAAAAATTTGG
>CAZRJL010000034.1:0-9536 GCA_964600645.1 uncultured Bdellovibrionales bacterium
TGTGTTGGGTGTGTTTGGGGTGTTTTTGGACGAAAACCTACCGGTACGACAATTTTTGATTATGAAAAAATTGTCGTACCGGTAGGTTTTCGTCCATCAAAAAAGCCCATCGAAGAAAAAGAAATAAAAGAAGAAAAGTTAGATGCGTTAAAAACAATCATAAATCGGATTGTTGAAAAAACAGGACTAGATGAAAAGAGTATCACAGAAAAGATCAAAGATGTTGAAAAAGAAAAAAACATACGCCTAGAGATTGCGGCTTTGTTAGTTAGTAAAGAATACGATGTGGATGTGGACGATTGTTTTGATGAAATAGAAGAAAATATATTCAGAGGAAATAAAGAATAACAGGAAGTAATATTACGCCCATACAGTGGCTTCTTCTAACACCCCAATGTATTGGTATCAACCCGATGAATGTTGCGACTATCAAAATTAGCAAACCCATTATTCCTGTGAATAATAAGACTAATACAACTACCATAGAAATGGTAAGTTTGATCAACAAATCATACGGCACATTTGAAAAATATTTTCCAAACTTCCATACTCTTGAATCAATTTTACCGCTCCTTTTTCTCCAATCCCCTTCACTCCCGGAATATTGTCCGACGCATCCCCTCGCAATCCCTTGAAATCTTTGAGTTGCTCCGGAGAAATTCCATATCGCTCGCGCACCGCCGCCTCGTCATACAAAACAGAATCACTCAGTCCCTTGCGCATGGTATATACTTTCGTGTGTTCATCCACCAACTGAAGCGCATCCAAATCCCCCGTAACGATTATTGTTTCAATTTCATTTTTGCTTAATTCTTTACTCTTGATTCTTGATTCTTGTTTTGCAATCGTTCCAATCACATCGTCCGCCTCAAATCCTTCCATTTCATAAATCGGGATATTAAAAGCGCGCACCACTTCTTTAACGTGTGGAATTTGCGCATACAACTCATCCGGACCTTTCACGCGATTCGCTTTATATTGCTGATATTGTTTGTGCCGGAATGTCGGCGCCGCCAAATCAAAAGAAGCCGCGATGTAATCCGGCTTGAATTTTTCAATCACAGACAGAAGTGTCGAAGCAAATCCATACACGGCGTTGACCATCTCCCCCTTTTTGGTCGTCAGTGGAGGAAGCGCATGATACGCCCGATGAATAATCGCATTGCCATCAATCAAGATCAGTTTCTTTTTATTTTCTTTATCCATATATCCAAGTATATCCGCAAATTATGGATATTACAAATAAGCCTATTTTACATTCTTCCAAATAAATTTTATGAAGTTTTTTTGCATATCCACAATATCTTTATCTTGAATAATCACCGCTACCAAGGAATTAAAAGAAATCAGAGCTAGCTTATCTTTTGTTACTAAAAGATCTGTGGCAAATTTCAACTCTTCCGGCAAAACCTTGTTCTTCACGAAAGAATCATACTTTTTCATTTTCAAACGCTTGAAAGCAGTGTCTGATTTTTCCACCAAATTATGGAGTTTCACCCCTCTTTCCTTTAATCGCATCAATAATTCATCGTTTTGCTCGAAAGAAAAAAGCGCAAAAAAAGCTTTCGGTGAAAAGATGGAATAGATATCCTGCCAAGTATCAGTCATTTTCCCATATACCTCCCAAATACCGCTTTTCCCTTCATAGATACTGATCTGCGGTTTGTTAAATGATCTAGCATAGATATTTTCCAGTTCCGGGATTATTTTTTCAATGCTTTGTTTTCTCGATTCCATGTCTCTCTTTTTCTTTTCCAAAAGTGCCAGGATTTTCTTGGGGTTTTCCGGAGCATAAAAAATCCTTTTTTTAACTACCGTCTGATAGAGCAAACCCTCTTTCAGAAGACCTTCCAAATATTGATAGACGGAGGTTCTTTTTATCCCTGATTTTTTGGAAATATCAGTGATCGTTCCTCTGCCCATATTCAAAATAGCAAGATAGATTTCCACCTCCTTATCCTTGAGTCCGAGCTTATTTAGATCGTCATTGATTGTTTTCATTATCTTCAATCCTATTCCAATTTTCAAAATGTGTCAATGTTTTTAGTCATATTTTATAATGAACTTTATTAAAAATACCTAATACAAGGCAATAATTCATAAAATATCTTTAAATATTTGACCCCGAACATACTCATTGTTAATGTTTTTAATTCTTTAACAATTCACAATCCATCAAACAATATTTAAAAGGAGGTTTTTTATGGACTCATTGGTAGACATCACAATGGCAATGGCATCATGGGGAATTATTATCATCTTATGCTTCTACACCATCCTGATCTTTGTCCTGATAGAACTATCGCTCGGAAAAACAAAAGAAAAAAACGGAAGACTCCAGATAAACAAGCAAAGCTTTATCCTTAGGTTGATTTACGGCCTTAATTTCCTTGAAAAAAAAGATGAGCACAAAGCTTATCCCAAAAACTTGTGCGAGTTTTTCTGGGGACTTTTTTTCTCTTTGATTTTAGGAAGTATCGTAAGCATTCTGATGTCGATCATTTTCGTCATCAGACCCTTTGTAAAATCGATATTTTATCTAATGTGCCTACTCTTGGGAAAGCTTCCTGAAGAAAAAAACAAGGAGGGATTCAAGCCGTACCAGCGTTACGGAAAGAACAGCGAAAAAAAATTTATTGCCGGCTGGAAGTTTTGCGTTCCAGTGCTTATACTTTATGGCTGTTACTATGATCAATTCATTACCTTTCTTATAGTCGGCGTCATAGGGGCATGCGCAACCCTTATTGCATGTATAATCGCATTCGTAGCATTCGAAGCCTGGCTCACCCATAAAGTGAGCTTCGAATCGAAGATGACGGTGTTAAAAATTTTTCTCAAATCAAAAAAGGAGAAAGTATGCCCGTTGCTTGATATAGTTGATGAACAATGATGTCTTCGAACAATAAACACAAAAGCCAGCAACCCATCGCGGTTTCTGGCCGAGCCACGCGGTCCGATACTTTGCGTGGCTTTTTTCTTTTTTATCCACAACTTGATGTTCCAAATTGCAACTTCAAGTTTTTATTTTTTCTTCCCGCTTTTAAAAAACTTTTTGTCCTCAGATTTAATTCTTCTTTCAACTTTTTTTATATCCTCTTATCATTTTGTTGACGTCAACAAAATGATTGGAAACGCTTTACTTAGCCATTTCACAAGCTGTTTTCGCCTTCACCATCACACTCCTGAAATTTCGAAATAACAAATACAAATTATTTCAATTCTATCCCTTTAATAACCGCATCTTTCAAGGGGTGGTCATTTTCATTTGCGTCCATCGCTTCGATTTTGTCGACCACATCCATTCCGTCTGTCACCTTTCCAAAATTAGTATGCTTGCCGTCCAGCCATGGGGTTTCTTCGGCTGTCACGATAAAAAACTGACTGCCATTGGTATTGGGTCCGGAATTGGCCATCGCCAGTGATCCGCGCACCAACTCGTGAGAATTGAATTCATCTTTGAAAGAATATCCCGGCCCGCCCATTCCATCATTTGACCAATCGTCATCTTTAGAATTTGGATCACCTCCCTGAATCATAAAATCTTTGATAACCCGATGAAACTTCGTCCCGTCATAGAAACCCTCGCTGGCTAATTTGAAAAAATTATTCACCGTAACCGGACTGTCTTTTCCAAAAAATTCCACTTCAATATTTCCCATATTTGTTTTAATTGTCGCCTTGGAATACTTTTCCACAAATGACAAATCATTGAGTCCTGCATTCTCCATAGCTTTATTGACTTTCTCTTGTTCTTTTTGTGCGGCGTCTTCAATATCCTGCTTGGCTTTCTTTTGAATATCCAAAATGGAAACCGAATTGCTTTCTGAGGCAGGCTTTTCGATTTTCATTTCCGCCGGAACCGAAGAACACCCTGACAAAAATAACACAGAAATTAAAATTATTAATACTGATATTTTTTTCATATTTTTTACACTTAATTCTTAATTCTAATCACTCTTTCATTCTCATCTTTCCATTCAAACTCCATCCAAACCGCATCGGCGGGAATAATATCTCGAATTCTTTCCGCCCACTCCACTATTATAACATTACTATAATCAGAAACAATTTCTTCCCAACTAAGCTCAAGCATATCTGTTGATTCAATACGATAAGCATCAATATGATAAATTTTTTGAATTTTTAATTTATTTGAGATTTGAGATTTGAGATTTGAGATTTTTTTGTATCTTGTATCTTGTATCTTGTAATTTTTTAATACATATTCTTTCACAATATTAAAAGTAGGACTTGTATATGGTCCTTCTGCTCCCAATCCCTCCAAGAGGCCCTGCGTAAAGGTAGTTTTTCCCGCCCCCAAATCACCTGAAAGGCAAACCGCCCTTCCTTTTGCTTCTCCGGAAAGTATTTTTTTCGCCATCTCCAAGCCCAATTTCTTGGTTTGCTCGGCGCTGTTTGTGATGATTTCTTTCTTGTTCATATTTCTATAATACCAAAAAAACAAAAAATCCGGAAATCATCCGGATTTTATACTATTCAATTCAATTGAGCTACGCCGAAAAACACATTTTTTACAAATTATCCCTATTCTGAGGATCCCGCTTTCCATCTTCAAAACTTTTTTTAACAGATTCTTTTTCCTTATTAATACCTTACTTATTTGGCTCGTACAAATTTTCCACTTTCATATCTTCATCTATCTGACCTGGGGTTTATCTTTTCTTATACTTGAATCTCCGGATTGATCTTGGGAAGAAGAATATATATCTTTTAGTGTTTCTACTTCTTCTTTATAATTTTTCTTTGCTATTTCCACAAGCTCGACATGTGTTTTTTTATCTATTTTTCCATCTCGATACGATTCCATAAGCTCTTTCTTTTCTTGATCCAACTCATCCCCCGCTTCAAGAAGTTTTTTGTGATATTCCTTTTCCCCGCCATTCAAACTTTCTCGTTGTTCAGGTCCCTGTGAAGATCCGCGCTCGTGATATCCCGGCGGAACTTGAGCGGGCGCATAATTTTCCGCGGGATACACTGGCTGTTGCACAATAACATGCCTAGGAGATGGGTAATTTGATCCTGACAAATGAACATATCCTCCTCCTTGCGGATATGCATACGCGGGTTGCATTTCTTCATCTCGGTATCGATCATATCGTTGCTGCGGAGTTTCGATTCCGGCAGAATTCAAGATTACTTTTTCAGTTGCCTGCGTCATTCCGGAATAAGCCCCTCTCGCGATTCCCGATGCAACTCCGTCTACAATTTTTATCGCCGCAACCCCTGCCATAACTTCGACAACATCAGAAAGATCAACTCCGCTGTGCCTACCCCCCGCTTCCGCCTTCATCGGTGCTCCCGCCAACGCTCCCGCAAAAACAGTCATCGCCACGCACAAAGCGGCTGCTTTCCTTATAAGCAAATTTCTTTTTTCTTGCTTTTCCGAATTATTAGCCTCTCCCTCTTTCACAACCGCCTCGCCACCCGAAAATAACGCTTCTAATTCTTTCGTTACCATCTTTTCCGTCAAACCTCTCTCTCCTTCATTGCCTTCAACTTCATTTTCTTTTCCAGTATTCTTGCCGTTAACATCTTCCTGCTTTTTATCAACAACTTCTACCTCTACTGTTTTTTTTATTGGTATAAATCTTTCAAACATAATATTTGCAAATCAAATTATATTTTCTCCGCCAATTCGATTATTTTTTTCTTTTCTTCTTCAATAATATTTTGCATCTCTTGTTTTCCTTTTTGATTTCCTTCTTTTATCAAAATCATTGCGGCAACTTTTCTTTTCAGTATTTGATTAAACCAGCCGATTTCTTCGGGAAAAGCGGAAAATATTTCCAAATACGCATCCAATGCCTCCGACACATTGACATCAAAAAACTCAAACCACTTTTTCTTGTCATGTTCCGGCAAGTCGCTGGCAAAAATTATTTTTTCAAGTTTTTCTTTTTTGTTTTCCATAAGATTATTATATAACATATTTTCCAAAGAGTAAAATGGATTTGACTAAGTTCGAAAATATTTCTTGAAAAATAAAAAAGGCTGGGTCCGTTTGGACCGAGCCTCTAATAGGAAAACTGAAAATCCTTTAGATGCAGAAACATCCGCACCACTTTTTTTTGAGGAATCATACTTGACAAAATAGCAATCTCATTGCCAGCTCCGATTCCCTTTTTATAGACTGATAAAGAAGCGGATTTTCCGCTTCCGACGATCAGCAATGGGGATGCAATTCCCATCTCCACGGTCTTGGGCTCAATATCGATAAAACGCCCAAGAAAAATGCACAACGCATCTTTCTTAAAGCCTAATGCACATAAAAATGCGCATTGATCGAAATTTCTTCTTTCAGTAAATCTTTCAGAAAGAGAAATAGAAAGCGTTGGGGATTCTGTATCAACGCAATCACTCTTTCCGCCAACAGCTACCCCTACAATTTTTTCAATTGGAATTTCCACACTCACGAATCTCACAAAATTCCTCCTTCTATAAAATGGCTATTTGTTTTTTAAAAAGAACAGGAAAATTAACACCCAAAAATACCACACATCAAATCAGTTGTCAACTCAACTCGCTCACCTAAATCAATCTTTTTTATTTATTGCGAGAAATAAGTCAAAAATTCCCGTATCCCACTTTCATATTTCAATCATAGCTCAATAGCTTATTTTGTGGTATAAAATACTTGTATTACAACTAACCAAAAACAAAGAACGATAAGATATTTTTCTTACACCGAAAATTATGCCGATTCTCATTAAAAAATATTTTTTTCTTGCAATAATAGCTATTTTTGGCAGTGCCGGTATTGGTGTGGCGCTTTTTGCTTTTCCCGATATTTTTGAAATTTCTTTCGATCGCCCGGGCTGTGAAACCCCGATTCATTGGAGCTTGGGAGAAATTGACAGTCGCTTTCCGCTGGATGCCAAACAATTCCGCCAAACCGTTTTTGAAGCGGAAAAAATTTGGGAGAACGCACTGGGAAAAGACTTGTTTGTTTTTGACCCGCAATCATCGTTTCAAATCAAAACCGAATTCGACCAACGCCAGCAAATGAGCCTTGAAGCGCAAGATTTGGAAAAAAATATCGCCACCTACGAAAAAGAATCCTCCCTATTGGAAAATAATTATCAAGCTCTCAAAAATCAATATGAAAAAGAGATGACTCAATTTAAAAAGCTGGAAAAAGAATTCAACGAAAAATTAGACGCATACAACAAGGCGGTGGCTGATTGGAATTCCAGCGACCGGACATCTTCCAAGGAATATGAAGAACTGAAAGACAAGGAAGACGCTCTGAAAAAACTGCAAAAAAAACTGCAAACCGCCAGTGAAACAGTAAACAACACGGCTGATAAATTAAATGCTCTGGCGCAAAAACTCAACAAAAAAACCGCCACCGTAAACACCGCTGTTGAAACTTTCCAGGAAAAATATGGGCAGCCGAAACCTTTCGTACAAGGATTATATTATCCCCCTCTCCAAGGAATCACTCTTTTTGAATTCAAAGAAAAAGAGGATCTGCGCTTGGTTTTGGCGCACGAACTCGGACACGCATTGGGAATCAATGATCATATTCAAGATAATCCGTCTTCGCTTATGTATTATCTGATGGACCAGCAAGATATTCAAAACCCAACACTCACCGAGCAAGATATCCAAGCCTACTCCGCCGCCTGCCAGCCACCAATGTTTTCACCTATTGAAAAAATGAAAAAATACCTCATCAATACCCCTTGGAAAGAAATGAGAATCTCGGAAATTTTTAAACTTTTTGAAAATTAAAACCGCACCCAGAAAAGTGCGGCTTTAATTTTATATTTAGAGCGGGTGAACTTCTTACCCCGAACTAATTAAGGAAAAATACAACCTGACCTTTATTTGCTGTAATTTAGACAAAGAGATACGAAGAATAGGAGTAAATAATAAATAATTTTAATGAACCCCTGCATTCATCTTGAAAGCAGTAGCTCCAAACTTAGCTGAAAAAGAATATCCCAGAACAGCACGAATAATCTTAAATGCAAGAAAAAGAGAAAAACAACTAGCCAAAATACCAATTATAATAAAAGCCTCCCCTAAATAAAACAGTTCTTGCTCTACAAAAAATCTTGTAATAGTCATAGAAATCAGAGAAAAGCCCACATTCAGAAACGAGAACAAACTAAAATCAACCATTTTAGTTCTAATGCCTCCTCGATCGCTGGATAGGTTTCGCAGTTTATTCAAATAAATTTCCGCTTTCTTCACGGAATCAGAATGCATACCCGTTTTGTTTTCTTGTGAGTTTATGATTTTTTCTCCCTCATTCATAATTTCAACCCACGAATATACGCCCTCGACAGATTCAGAAAACGGAGGAAAGACCCTTATGTATAAATATAGATTATTAGATATTTTGTCTAAATCAGACTCAATAATCTGCAATTTATAAATAACTACTGCGCCCAAGAAAGCAACCAGCGCAAGAAAGCCTTGGACTATGGTGCTAAAGGTGTAATAGTATAAATTTTGGTCAGAAAATACTTTATCAGCAAATAATGTGATCAACCCGACTAGGGACAAACACAAGATTATAACGAGTATTTTGAATCGCCTCGTGCTGTGCTGGGACAAATAATTGTATAGCCCGTCTTTTATGGATCTCATTTTTTAATTGTATACCACTTTAACATTCTTTAACAATCTTATTTTTTAGACTATAATATAATTATAGAAGTGAGTTTCCTACGCTAAAAAGTCAACTTTAGTCAACATCAAAAAAGTCAGGTTTTGTCAGGTTGTTGATATGTAAAAAGTGAGGTTTAGTGAGGTTCTGTTAACACTATAAAAGGGATATGTTGGAATTAAAAAAGTAAGTAAATGTTAGTAATTTTTGAGGACTAAAAGGTAGTGTTTGGTAAGATTCTAAAATCATCTTAAAAAAAGACGCTTTTGAGTCAAAAAGTAATCAAATGTAAGCAGTTTCAATGGATTAAAAAGGTTAGGTTATGTTAGGTTGTGAAATGATAAATTTTTAGATAAAAAGTAAGCAGAAGTAAGTAATTTACTATAGCCAAAAGGTAAGGTTATGTAAGGTTCTAATTTTATGGAAAAAGACTTGTCAAAATACAATATAAAGCCCCTAAAATCGACAGATGAAGATGTGCGAAAGGCCATTAGGGACTTAGAAAAAACTTTGGGTGAAAAGGTTGTTTTTTCCATATCCTCTGGAAAAGGAAAAAAGGAGAAAATAAAATATCATTTTTCCTCTGATAACCCAGAAATTGAAATAGGTAAAAAGAAAAATCCTCTTAAAGTCGAGGTTTCCTCAACTCAAGAAGATAATGAGAAATTACTTCACTTTCTTTTCGATAAAGCAAGGAATTAAAATTGTGATTTTAATTGTTTTGCACCTTAACATTACTTAACAATCTAGAATCATCATTTTTCTATCCTATTTCTGAAAATACTGTGCATTTTTTTGATCAGAAATTCCGCCATATTCCACCATTTTTTAATACCAAAATAAATCATCTTGAATTTTCTGATAATTAAGCTGGGGAAAATACGCTCTCGCATTCTTT
>CAZRJL010000035.1:0-9477 GCA_964600645.1 uncultured Bdellovibrionales bacterium
AAATCGAGAAGATGAAAAAAGACGCTGAAGCGCATGCGGAAGAGGATAAGAAAAAGAAAGAAAACGTCGAAGCGAAAAATATGGCGGACACTTTGGTTTTCACTACGGAAAAAGCTTTGCGTGAAGCCGGAGATAAAATCAGCGCGGACAAGAAAAAGCCGGTTGAAGAAAAAATCGAAGCCCTCAAGAAGATTAAAGACGGCGACGATATTGAAGCTATCAAAAAAGCCACCGAAGAACTTTCAACTGAAGCGCAAAAGATTGGGGAAGAACTCTACAAGGCAACCCAACCGGAACAGCCGGCTCAGGGAGGAGCTGAAACCGCCTCTTCGGCGGACAAGGGCGAAGCAAAGGAAGCAGAAACCGAACCGACAGACGACCCCAAGTCATCCACGGATGACGGGGCAAGCAAGAAGGATGAAGATAAAAAGGAATAACAAGCTGAAAAAAAAGAGCGAGGCACTTAGCCTCGCTTTTTTTGTGGTAAAATAGAAGTATGACAAATATGACCAATAAGACAAATGGCGATGCAAATTCGTCTTATGAGTCCGATTCGTCCAGTATAGATGGGTTGCTTTTTAAGCATGGAGGCTATCGCAAGTTGCAATCTTATCAAATGGCGACCTTGGTCTATGACTTGACGGTGGAATTTTGTAAAAAATTTATTGATCGTACCTATGGAATGAACCGAACTCATGACCAGATGGTGCAGGCCGCGAGAAGCGGTAGACAAAATATTGCCGAGGGAAGTCAGGCATCGGGAACTTCCAAAAAAACGGAAATGAAATTGACCAGCGTAGCGCGAGCCAGTCTGGAAGAACTTCTAATTGATTATGAGGATTTTTTAAGACAAGGAAGAATGATAATTTGGGATAAAAATGATCCAAAAGCAAAAGCGGTTCGCAATTTGGCATACAGTGCGGATAGGTCTTATATGACTTATGAGACATATTTGGAAAATTCAGAATTGGCCGCTAACGCTTTGATCTGCCTCATTCATCAAACGAATTATCTTCTCGACCGCCAACTCAAAAAGTTGAGTGAAGAATTTTTGGACCAAGGCGGTTTCACGGAGAGGTTGTATAATAAAAGGCAGGAGTACAGGAGGAAGTAGAAGAAAAATCACCCAAAACCAACCCTCACCCAAACGAAAAAATCTGCGGAAGCGGGCGGGGTGTGGTAGGATCATTCTATAAACATCAAAAAGTTTTTGAGAGGAAATAACTATGAATAATTTTTTTGAAAAACATCCAGAAATTTATGCTGTGCTTTCTGAAAAAGAAGACGGCTCAATGAAGATATTGAGAGATGGAAGGAATGAGGGAAATCGAAACGATTTTTTTGATAGGATCGAAGTTGATCCCGATAGCATCGTAAGCGCAGACCTGGCAAATGGAAATGGCGTAGCCGTAGTTGATGATGCTGGGAAAAGAATTATTGAAAAAACTGACGGCTTAGTGACAAAAAACAAAGAAATAGCTCTTGCTATAACAGTGGCGGATTGTATTCCGGTTTTCTTTTTTGAACCGGAAAAAAATATAATCGCTATCGCCCATGCCGGTTGGCGGGGGATAGTTGGCAGGATCGTTCCCAAAACGATTGAAAAAATGAAAGAGCTTGGAGGCGATGCTCAAAAGCTGAAAGTGGCCCTGGGTCCGGGAATAAACGTTTGCCACTTTGAAATAAAAGAAGATGTGTTGGGAGAGTTCGATGAATATGAGGAATTTATCATAAAAAAAGAATCTAAAATATTCGTAGATCTAAAAGGGATAATAATAAAGCAGTTTGAGAGTGGCGGGGTGGCGGCTGGCAATATTGAGAATGACAATGAGTGTACATATGAAAGTGAAAAATATTTCTCTTATCGACGCGACAAGACCGAGGTTATCGAGGCCATGATTGCGATAATAGGTTTCAAGAACTAATAACTCCCACCCAAAAGAAAAAATCTACGGAAGCGGGCGGGGTGTGGTAAAATAAAAATATGGAAATTGAATCAATCATCGGAGATTATAAAACTTTTTTGGATGGGGTTTTTGAAAATTTGAAAACCGCTGGTTTTGATTTGAGTGAATTTGCGGAATTGGATCATATTGCCTATCGAACAGAATCTATTGAAAGATATGAAGAGATAAAAAATGAATTGCTTGATTTCTCGGAGTCGCACGATGACAAAGTTTTTAATGGTAGGAGGATTTTGGTTTGTCGATTAAAAAAACCGCTAATTTATAAAAACCTCTCAATTGCTGGACTTGAAGTGTTAGCGCCTAAAGAAAATAATAAATTCAAAGATGGATTGGAACACGCTGAGTTTGTTATTAAAATAGCACTTCCGGAATTCCGTGAAAAGCATAATAGCGTTGATTTCAATCTAGACGCGTATGGTCGGGAAGAAAACCGCGAGTTGAGTGTCGGAGTTGGAAGCTGCGTAGCCAAGTTTCACGAGCAGAGCTTGTTAGAGATTAGAAGAATATAACCAACAAGGCGGGTTTACTGAGAGGTTGTATAATCAAAGAAAAAACTTGCGTAGTAGAAATTATTGAAAAAAAGCTTCGGAGTTTGAATTCGGGGGAATTCGGGTTGTTTTGACAATTCTAGTTTTTTATACTAGGATAATTTGATTATTGGGAATTGTCCCATTAATCGCTTTAAAGGTTGAAGTTGGACTATCATAAAAATGCGGAGGAAGGAATATGAAGATGATAGTGGGAATTTTGTTTTTTGTAGTATGGTTAGTTCCGGCAATTTGACTGCCCTATCAATTTAACAAGAATTGTGAGGGATATTTGAAACTTGCTGGGGATGCGCCATCAATTCAGAGAGCCGATGAATTTTTAGGAAAGGCTCTTGATTATATGGAAAAAGAAAACCTCACGCAAGGAAATTCAGCACTGATTTTTCCAACACCAACGTCTAATGTTGGCATTTGGTATCAGCAGATCAAGGGTGCTAAGGAGACCACAGAAAACATTTTGGCGAGGGAGAAGGAGAGCCCAGTCGCGGTGTCTCAGTTGGAACGGGACAATGCATTGATGAAGATCCGCGAGGTGCTTCTGGATAACTCATCAAATGGTACGGTAGTCACAGCCCCGAATCTAATAAGTTGGTTTCCGATGCAATGGCTGATGGCTCTTTGGGGAGTTTTTTCACTGATACTATGCTTGTTCGGTTTACTGGATAATAATCGTTAGATCTGAGCAGGCTCTGATTGATGCGCAATGCGCAGACAAGCGGGTACTCAACTGAGGATCCGCTTTTTTTATTCTTCTAAACTGTGTATAACTTGGGCGTGAAGTACTTGACAACATTTTGATTTCCTGCTAGAAATGAAAATTGAATGAAGTTGTTTGACAATTTGTTATTAGTTTAGTTAGGCGTAGAGGTGTTCTCTGCGCTGAAAAATAAAAAAAAGAAAGGAGATCAGTGAAATGAAGAAGAGCATTGTTGTATTATCTTTGACAGTCGGGTTGTTGTTGCCAGTGTCCGTTTTTGCTCAACAGAATGGAGGTGGCGGACATGATACCACTGCCACGGCAGACGCGGTTGCGGTTGGAACTGCTATCAACGCCCCAACTACAACTACAACCACAATCATGACAACGACAGTTGATCCCACGATTCAGGCGGGTGCGGGGGTCGAGATTAGTGACGATAGCGTCACCAATACGAAAGTCAGCAACACTGGCTACCGGCAGATTCCGATGGGGGGGATTCCGGGATTGCCGGATGCTCTGCAGAATTTTAGCCCGTTGAAATACGGGAATGTTCCAGCATGGAACGATCTTCCACCGTTGCCCAACTGTGTGTGGGTTCCTACCGGAAAAAAATCCAAAACGCCATATGCGCATATTTGGAAATCCGAGATTTACAACAGTTATCCTCGTACCTCGGCAGTGAGGGTTGTTGGATCCGGAGAGGGACACGGGGAAATCCTCCGTGAGATTATCGTTGTTCTGAATCCAGATCAAGCATCGCCGGATGCTCGAAGAATAGGCCAAAACGAGGCCATGGATCTGGGCGGCAATTTGGTGGAGATGGTGTTAGTTTCGTCAATCCAGCGACCGAAGTCCGAGCAGAAGTCCATCGGATTTGGCGGCGGTGGCGGCGGTGTTATCGGCGGTGGTGAGAAGGCCGTTTTAAATGCCACTGGTGGTACGAATATGGGCTCAGTCACGCTGGAAGTAGAAAGCAAGATGTACGCTCAGATGAGAATCTACAGAAATGGGGAGCCACAAGCGACCTCTTCTGTTGTTTCAACCCCGACCACCAGTAAAGTTGATGAGTCGGATTCAAAGATTGAGCAAAAGTGGAAGGCGATGCATTGATAATGTCTCGCCGTATGTAATATCACCTGAAAAAAATGGGCAAGCTTTCGGGTTTGTCCTAAATGGAGGATAATATGAAAAAAATTATTGCTGTCTTATTTTTGTTATTATTGGTTGGATGCGCTCAGCATTCAATCAGTACGCTTGAAATGAAACCGATCGTTCAGGTTTCACAGCAGGCGGAAGTGAAAAAATAACGGAAATATTAATCTTTTGTAAAGTAAAATTATAAGATTAATTAAGAAGGAGGTGATTGACACTTTTTTTTCTGAAGTAAAATGAAGAAACGGCGCGGAGATGTTCTCTGCGCTAAATGACAATAAAGAAAAAGGGAGCATGAAATGCTCCCAAGGAGAATGAAAATGAAAAAGTTTCTTTCAACAGTTGCCGTAGCCGCCATTTTTACCTTTTCTGCTTCTGTCGCCAGTGCCTGTGGAGTAGCGGATTACACTGTTGGAGGGGACGTCTCATCGTCCCTTTATGGCAGTGGTGCAGGTATTTACGCCACCAGTTATCTTGGTGGCAATGTTTACGCATACACGCCGGAAGGAGTGATATATGGCGGATCCGCTGTGTATAACTCCATCGCCACTGATACTGGTCGGCGTGGATCCGCCGATGCCAATGCATCAGGTGCAACCGGATTCAATGCCACCAGGGGAAGCCTCTCTACCTGGTCAGTAGCATCGACTGCCGCCACCGCATCCAATGGAGGGACGGCTTTGGCAGCTGCTCAAGCGAGCAACTGGGTGCAGAAGTACGGAAGTATTACTCCCGTGAGCAGTCCCCGTTAGATTTTTCGATAATTAGCGCAAGCTAATTCGGACGTTGTTCAGATTTATATCTGGGCAACGTCTTTTTTTGTATTCGAAATTTTTTGTGGTATGATGATTTTGCAAGTGGATATTTTATGAAAAAATATATGCAAACGCGAAAGATACAATTTAGTACTTGGCGGGGAATGTGAGCGCATCTTTGATTGAGATGCGTTTTTCTTTTGCGAAATATTTTACGCCAAATTTTTGTAAATATAATTATGAAAGGGAGAAAAAACAGAATTAAAAAGGGCTTATTCTATTATTTCAAACAAACTTTTTTGGGGATTTTTGATGCGGGGATGATTTTTGCTGGAGTGGCGGTTGTCGTGGTGGCGCTTTTCTATTTAGACACGCCCAAAATCGGAGACTTGTCAAAGCGAGAAATTGCGCAAACTTCAGTGATCTATGACCGAACCGGCGAGCATATCTTGTATGAAATTTTCGGAGAAGAAAACCGGGAAGTTTTGAGCCATAATGAAATTCCTGATGCAGTGAGAATCGCGACGATTGCGGCGGAAGACGACGCTTTTTATTCGCATAGCGGGATTGATTTCAAATCCGTTTTGCGCGCCGCCAAGGTCAATGCCGAAAGTGATTCAATCGAACAAGGCGCGTCAACCATCACCCAGCAATTGGCGCGAAGCATATATTTAAGCAGTGAAAAAACCTTGCAAAGAAAAATAAAAGAAATTATTCTGGCGATCAAGATTGAAAGAAAATATTCCAAAGACGAAATTTTGGATATGTATTTGAATGAAGTGCCCTACGGCTCCAATGCCTATGGAATTTCCAAGGCGGCGCAAACTTTTTTCGGCAAAAGTACCAAAGATTTGACATTAGATGAAGCGGCGCTTTTGGCGGCGCTACCCAAGGCGACGACGCATTATTCTCCTTATGGAGAAAACAAAAAAGAACTTGCGCGCAGGCAAAAAAATATAATCAAAAGAACCGGAATGCTCGGTTTGACGGGAAGGGAGGAAGTGAAAGAATCTCTAACTCAAGATACTCTCGCAAAAGTAATCCCACTGAAAAGAAAAATTGTCGCGCCGCATTTTGTTTTCTATGTTTTGGAAAAGTTGGAAAAAAATCACAAGAGAAGCGACTTGGAAAAAAGCGGATGGAAGATATTGACGAGTTTGGATTGGGAAATGCAGATGGAAGCGGAAAAAATTGTGCGCGAAGGCATAGAGGTGGATGAAAAAAAATATCGGGCGACCAACGGTTCGATGGTGGCGATTGACCCGAAAACCGGAGAGATTCTAGCGATGGTCGGAAGCCGGAATTATTTCGACAGCGCAATTGACGGACAAGTAAATGTTGCGCTTCAGCTTCGCCAGCCCGGTAGCGCATTCAAACCAATCGTATATGCGCGGGCGTTGGAAGAAGGCTATCAACCGGAGACAATGCTCTATGATGAGCAGACAAATTTCGGTCCGGATGGCGGAGGTCGAAACTATATTCCTCGAAATTATGACGGAAAATTTCATGGAGCGGTTTCCGTTCGACAGGCATTGGCAATGTCACTCAATATTCCGGCGGTTAAAACTTTGCGCTTTGCGGGAGTTGATGATGTTTTAGAGTTAGCAAGAAGAATGGGAATTACCACACTCACAGATACGAAAAACTACGGACTTTCATTGGCGCTGGGCGGCGGCGCTATAAATTTGCTCGAAGGAACTTCCGCTTTTTCTGTTTTTGCCAATGACGGAATGCGAAATAAGCCGGTTTCTATTCGGAAAATAACCGATTCGAAAGGAGTTGTCGGATATGAATCGGAGTCTAGCGCGACCAGAGTGATTGATGCGCAAATCGCCAGAAAAATCAATTCTATTCTTTCCGATAATCAGGCGCGCGCTCCGATTTTTGGTTCCAACAGCGCATTGTATATTACTGAAGCTCAAGTTGCCGCCAAAACCGGAACCAATCAAGAATATCGCGATGGTTGGACAATCGGATATACTCCCAGTTTGGCGGTGGGAGTTTGGGTGGGGAATAACGACAACTCGTCAATGGCTCCCGGAGCTGATGGAAGCTATGTTGCCGCTCCGATTTGGCACAGTTTTATGGTGAAATTTTTGGATAGATTTTCCAACGATAAGTTTGCTGAGTATGACAAAAAAGATTTGCCTGAAAAATTAGTTTTCGGAGAACCGCAAAAAAAAGAACTGGCGAAAAATGAAACAGAAAAGAATAAAAAGAAGAAAAAATAATGAACAGAAAACGGCAAATAAAGATAAATGATAAGAATGTCGATTATAGCATCCGCAAAAGTTCTCGGATTGGTTATTTACGCCTTACAATTTGCGATCAAGGAAAGCTCACTATCACGATTCCCCGCGGAGTAACTTTGCCGGAATTGGAAAAATTCATTTGCCAAAAAGGAAAGTGGATTTTGGATAAGCTGGAATTTTTTCGCGGTAGAAAAAAGAATGCCAAATTTGTTTCCAGCCAAGCAGAATATTTGCAAAAGAAAAAAGAAGCAAGAAAAATTATTTCGGAAAAAGTGGATTTTTTCTGCCGGAAATATGATTTTACATATAAAAAGATTTCTATTCGCAATCAGAAAACCCGTTGGGGGAGTTGCTCAAGCCGGGGTAATTTGAGTTTTCATTATAAGTTGGTGATGATGCCGACTCGCTATGCGGACTATGTCGTGGCGCATGAACTTTGCCATTTGAAAGAAATGAACCATTCCCGAAAATTCTGGCTCTTGGTTTCCCAAATAATTCCCGATTACAAATCAATAATCAAAGAAATGAAAAATTTCAGCTGAATTATTTTTCAATTATAGAGAACGAAAAGGACAATAAAAAATAACATAAAAAAGTTGATTTTATTTTGATTTTATACTAATTTTAATTAAGCTAAATTTGGCAAAAATTAACTTCTAAATTGATATGAATAAAAATGCGTTAAAGAATATTTTTATAATAGTAACTGTTATTGTAGCAGTTATTTTCTTATGGTTAGGGTATTCTCTGGTTCGTTTCAGTGGTTTTTTTTCGCCATTTTATATTGCAGATCTTTCGGATCCTTTTGTATATTATCAAAAACATATAGGTAAAATGTTAATAGAAAATGGCAAGGAATATGAAATCAATGATATTAATACATTAGATTGGAAGATTTGTAAAAATGAAAACTTTGGTTTTGAATTTAAGTATCCTAAAGATTTTTACTTATCTATGCTGAATAATGGTCGTCACGTTGAATTTATAAATATCAATAATGATAAAAAATGCAAATTAGAAATAGAAAATAATGGATGGGAGATCGGAAAAAATTGGCTTCCGCGAAAAAGAAAAAGAATTGAAAATGAGGTTGAAGGTAAAAAATATAATGAGTTGCGCTATATTGAAAAAAATGGGGATATTTTTGCAATTTCGAGCGCTGGATTTTTAAATAAAAATCAAGCTAAAAATAATTATAATAATGCTCAATTTACAAGTGTAATTTTTATTTCACATAATGGGCCATTTCAATTTATTAAAGTATCCGACTATCAACATGCATGTTCCGAGGATTTTATAAAAGGAATATTTGCAACTTTTCAGTTTATAAAGTAAAATCTAAGTAATGAGTCTTAAGATTTTGGTATCTTAAGAGAATGTAGTACTAAAAATCTTAGTACTACAATATAGTTATTTGACAAATAAATAGGAGGTAAGACATGAGGAAAATTGTAGTTTTCGCTACGTTATTTGTTTTGTGCATTTTTTATTCTGATGCATATTGTGTTGATTTAATAAGAGATGATAAAATTATTGAAAAGGAGTGGAATGAGAGCAAGCCATTGGTTTTTGGTTATCTCACATTGCCACCGCCGAATGATAATAATTGCAATTGGGAAAATGATGGTGATTTAGCTTTGAATTTTGATATTTCTATCTTATCTAGGCTTGCAGGAGGTTCGTTTGATGTTGATGATATCTATATGGATGGGGTTGCGACTGGCGAGAGCGCTTTAAATTTTTGGCTTTTAATATGGAAGTTAAATGAGGGGGAATATGCCATTCCTCCCTTAAACGGCTATGATTGGAGTAATCGAGATGTCATTAGCTTCTGTGTAGGTAAAATGGCTCAAGGCTTGTCAGGTGGTGCAAATGCTTTTGAAAACATTGTTCTCTGGTATGACGGCTCAGTTGAAACTGTATATCATCATTCTCCTGTCGGAGATGAAGACGACAGTAGTCAATATTCCGGATCGATGGTTGATATGACCAAAGAATCCGGATCGAAGCTTGTATCTAGCGGGCAAGACTCCAATGACAACGAATCTGGAACCTGGAGCAATGAAGTTTCATATACTCCTCCCGGAGATGACAGTGTGAGTT
>CAZRJL010000036.1:0-6307 GCA_964600645.1 uncultured Bdellovibrionales bacterium
AACCCCAACTTTCAAACTGTTTTCATCTTTATAATAATGAACCTTCTCTGTTGTTCCGTCCTTATCAATATCGCAATAAAAAATAAAACTATCTTTATCAGCGGAAACAATAGGATATGCTCCATTATCCGCTTGTCTTGCCCGACGCACCACATCTACTGTTTTTTGCACCCCGCGCGAAGCCATCATTGATGCCTCTCCTGTCTCAATAACAAAAGAGTTGATTTTCCAACTTCGCGTAAAAAGCAAAGTGAACCCTTCAATTCCAATGGAAAAGATGGTAATCGCCATCAACAGTTCAACCAGCGACATTCCTAATTTATTTTTTCTCAAATTCATTTTTTTACTTGCTAAAAATATCTACTGCGGATCGAGCTCGATATATAATACACCTAAACCATTGACAGCAACGGTTGAATCATAATCTTCAAATCCAGCAGCGTTAATGGATAACTCGTAATTATCCTTTGCAAGTGCGACGCCACCATCAGGGAAATAAACCTTTCCTAGTTTGTCCGTCGTAAGAGAAACGTCATAACCCAATGAAACATTTTTCAGCGTTATTTCTGCTCCCTCAATTAATGACCCCGTATCCTGGTTTAATACTGTCACACAAAGAGAATCCACTAAATTATCCAAAAGAACGGCCTCTATTTCCAAGTCGACACCAGGATCAAGAACAAATTCATTCGTATCAACGTCATTATTCGGATTAATTTTATAAAATGTATAGTCGTCTTCTTCATCGTCAAGTTTAAAAATATAAGAACCAGGACTAACATCTTCAATATTTTCTTCTCCGCTAGAATTAGTGGATAATTCTTGACTATAATTATATTCCAAAACACCGGGCAACCCGCCAGAAATATTATTACCCACTAACCTGCCGCCACTTAAATTAAAATCAATATCCGGAATTATGTTTCCGAAAGGATCTTTTGTTGTAATGTTTATATTTCCAACTAAATCAATAATGATTGTTTTTATATTCAAACTTCCCTCTACCACCGATGCGTTTTGGTCTGTAACCGGATCATAATCTGATTCTGGGCTCACCGGCAAGGTGGTTACGCTCTCATAGTCATCTTTTGAAACACTTAAAACATAATCATCCCCGGCCGGCATTCCCGGTCGCAAAACCGTACCATTTGAATCGGTAGAAGTTGAAATATTTATTCCATTATCGGCACTGGAAATATTCACCGCCACTCCGGAAAGTCCATTGGCGGGAGTGTCTATTACATTAATACGCAAAGTTCCTCCTCCGGCATTGGTTTCAACCCCCGGAGGGACAAAATCAGAAAGCAAATACATTTGCTGCACCGAAGATTCTTCTCCCCATAAGATTGTTATTCGGGCTGTTTTGTAGTCGGTTGGAACATTATCCGTGCCATCAATCGTACTGTCAAAAACATCATCGATATAGCTTATATCGGTTTTAATATGATAATTAACCGCGTTAACATTTTCAAAATAATCCGCATCCAAAACTCCACTAGGCGCTCCGCCGACTGTTCCGATATCATCATATGGGAGATTGCGAATAATTTCCATTTTTTGATTAGCTAAAGAAATTGCTCCTAAGCGATTTTTAGCGTCAATTATATATTGCGTTCCAAGAGTGAAGGTGGAATAGAAAGTCACGAGAATAATGGAAAAAATAGAAAGCACGACCAGGGCTTCGATAATAGTAAACCCCTTATTGGAAAACAATTTAATGCTATATTTTAATTTTTGCATTTTATTTGCAATTCGTAAAAATTACTTGATATTTTCCATTAAGCTATACATCGGTTGGAGCATCGAAATGGCGAAAGCTCCCACCGCTCCTCCAATAAAAATCATTAGGATAGGTTCAATGATCGAAGATAGATTTTTTGTTATTTGACTAACCTCCTCTTCATAAAACTCTGCGATTTTGAGGAGCATATCATCAGTTTTTCCCGTTTCTTCTCCCACCTCCATCATTTGAGAAACCATGACCGGGAATATAACTCCATTATTTGAAATTATAACACTGAGAGCCACGCCTTTTTGAATTTCCTCGATCCCATCTCGAATTGCTTTTTTATAATAAAAATTTCCAAGCGTATTGGCCACGATATTCAAAGCATCAATTGAAGAAACTCCGCTTTTGAGCAATGAGCTATATATCCTGGAAAACCTTGCACAATTAACCTTTATTACAATATTTTTTATTGCCGGAAGTTTTATTAAAACAAATCCGAGTGTTTTTTTTCCCAATTCGGTTTGCAGAAAAATTTTTACACCGACGATACTAGACAAAATAATCCCAAAAACAAGAATATAATGATCTCTAAAAAAATTACTAAGTCCGATAATAAAGCGAGTCATCGGAGGCAGCACAACATCCATATCCGCAAATACCCCCAATATTTTCGGCAAAACAAAGGTCAACATTAAAATACCGATTCCCAACATCAACGTCAAAATAACTCCCGGGTAAATCAATGCTCCGGCAACCTTACTTCTCAGCTCATGTTCTTTTTCCAGTTGCGTGGCAATGATGTTTAGAACCTCTTCCAAATTTCCGCCAATTTCTCCCACGCGAACCATATTCACAAAAAGATCATCGAACACGCGCGGATATTTTGCCAAAGAATCACTAAGATTCACCCCGCCTTGAATTTCATTGTAAATATCCTCCAAAATTAATTTAAATTTCTTGCTTTTGACTTGAGTCGCCAAATTATTCACTGCCCGAGAAACCGTAAGCCCGGACGCTATCATAACACTAAGATTTCTGGCAAAAATCATTTTTTCTTTCAGCGGAATAGTCGTCAGACGATCCCAAAAGCGCACCTTAACTCCGGTTTTTTCTTCATCTAAAATTTTAATCGAGGTAATTAAAAAACCTTCGCTTCGCAATTGGGCGGCGACGGCTCTTTCATCCTTGGCAGTAATTTCACCTCCCTTGGATTGACCATCGGCGCTTCTGGCTGTATACGCAAATTTTGACATAATCACATTGCCTTCAGCTTATCAGCTTTATTTTTTTCTGAAAAGCTGAGAACTGATTCCTAAAAGCTAAACAACTATTCTTTTGTTACCCTCATAATCTCTTCTATTGTAGTCAGCCCTTGAACCGCCTTACTAAAACCATCTTCGATCATTGTCGACATCCCATTTTCCATTGCTTTCTTTTCAATAGTTTCGGTTGATGATGATTGAGTGATCAATTTTTCAATATCCGGATCAATATCCAAAACTTCATAAATTCCCACTCTTCCGTGAAAGCCCTCATTACCGCATTGATCGCATCCTTTCGCCCTATAAAAACGAATATCTTCCCAATTATCATCTTTTTTTATTAATCCTTTTGTTTGTTCGCACACTTTTAAATATTCCAGAACCGTTTTAATATCAAAATTATCTTCCAGTGTTTTAACTTCCTTTTTGTCCATTTTATATTCTTGTTTGCATTCCGGACACAACTTCCGAACTAAACGTTGCGCAACAATCACATTTACTGTCGAAGCAACAAGAAAATGCTCCGCTCCCATATCCAAAAGTCGGGGAAGTGCGCCGGCAGCACTGTTGGTATGCAACGTTGACAACACCAAATGCCCAGTCATCGCCGCATGCAAGGCGATTTCCATAGTTTCATTATCGCGGATTTCGCCCACCATAATAATATCCGGATCTTGGCGAAGCAAAGCGCGCAAACATGCCGCAAACGTAAGTCCGATTTTTGGATTAACTTGTGTTTGATTTATTCTCGGCATCCGGTATTCAACCGGATCTTCAACCGTACTGATATTGACTCCCGGAGTGTTGATAATATCCATTATCGTATAAAGCGTAGTAGTTTTTCCGGATCCGGTCGGTCCAGTAACCAATATCATTCCATTTGGTTTTTTGATTTCTCGATGAATAACTTCCAATGGCCGCCCTTGAAGTCCCATTTTTTCCAGAGTCAGTCCCTTGGATGATTCATCTAAAAGACGCATAACGATTTTCTCACCGTCAAAAACAGGCAAAATGCTTACGCGAAAAGAAATTTTGTATTCGTCTTTGATTATTTTAAATCTTCCATCTTGCGGCAAACGATGTTCGTCTAATTTCAAATTCGACAAAACCTTTATTCTTGCCACAATTCCGGGCAAAACTTGCTTTGGCAAAACCATCGCATCGTGCAAAATTCCGTCTATACGATAACGGACAACAACTTCTTTTTCATCCGGCTCAATATGAATATCGCTAGCTGATTGCAATATCGCGTGCTTAAGCAAAGTGTCCACAACCCGAATCACCGGAAGACCTTGAGCCATCTTTTCCAAATCCTCTCCGACACCTTCCCCCTCTCCGCTTTCCTGATTTTCAACCGTCATTCGTTCGGCATTTTTGTCTATGATATCCCCAAATTCCGCCTTCAAGCTTTTTTCATACTGACGGATTACGGATTTTATACTCTCTTGCGTAGCCAAACAGGGAATAATTTTGAGTCCGGTTTTTTTTCTGATAAAATCAATCGTCTGAATATCTTCCGGATTAAGCATTGCTACCTTCAATTCATTTCCTTTTTTTTCAAATGCGACGATATTATACTTCTTGGCGATAGGCTCCGGTATAATTTGCAAAACATCGGAAGAAATAATATCCTTGGATAAATCAACAAAAGGTATTCCCAGAATATATGAATATAATTTTCTCAATTCATTTTCATTTATCACCTTATTGTCCAAAAGCAAATCACCCAGCGCCTTGCCGTTTTTTTCCGCTTCTTTGAAGAATTTTTCCAAGGCATCTTTTTTGACAATATCCGTATCCAATAAAAAATCCCTCAGTTGTTTGTTTTCGATTTTCATTTTTGGTTTTTCCTACATCCCCAGTACTCCTTTTATTTTTTCCACAATTTCTTTTAGCTGATAATCCGCCTTTACCAAATAAGTAGTCGCGCCCAACGCCAAAGCCTTTTCAATGTCGCGAATGCTACCCAAATTTGTAAGCAAAATTATGGGCACGTCTTTCGTGGTTTGATTTTCTCGAAGTTCAGTAATAACCTCATAACCGTTTTTTTTCGGCAAAATTATATCCAACAAAACCAAATCCGGATTTTTACGCATAACCGTTTCTATTCCAGCCTCTCCGTCAGCGGCCGAATAAACTTCGAAGTCCTCCTTCTCAAGAAAATCCTGCAAAGTTTCCCGCAAGATTACCTCATCCTCGATGATTACAATTTTTTTCTTCTTTTCCATATATTTTTACTAATAATTTATTTTTTATTTATTATCGGCAATGAAAAACAGAAACTGGATCCGACATTCTCAATTGACTTGAACCAAATTTTTCCCCCCGACTGTTCAATGTAATTTTTCACGATATACAATCCCAATCCGGTTCCTTCAATTTTATACTTAGCGGAATTGTCACTGCGAAAAAACTTTTCAAACACTCTATCCTGTTGTTTTTCCGGAATTCCGATTCCATTGTCCTTCACGCAAAAATTAATCTTATCACCATCTTTTTCCAATTTCACCTCAACATACCCGCCATCTGACGTATATTTTATGGCATTGGAAATTAAATTATCAATCGCCACTTTTATTCTTCTTTTATCCGCAATAATTTCCGGAAGATTGGTGGGAATTATCGCATCAACCTTCACTCCCATGGCAGTTGCCAATGGAAGATCAGACTCGTGCACCTCTTTCACGATTTTTGCAATATCAATCTTGTCCTGCGCCAAAAGCAAGGCTCCGCGATCAAGCCTGGCAACATCCAGCAAGTCTCCTACCAAGCGCGACATATGCATATTTGCCTTGGAAATCTCCCCGATAAGATCCAGTTGTTTTTTTCCCAATCCTTTTTTATATTTCGATATCAAAAGTTCCGATGCCCAGCTCAATTCAGCAATTGGAGTTTTGAGCTGATGCGATGCCATTGAAATAAATTCCGACTTGGTTTTGTTGGCCGCCGCCATATACTCGACATTCCGAATGATGAAAGTTCCGATTGTAAAAATCACAACCACCACGGCAAACTCGCTGAAAATCAAAACCTCGGGAGAACCGTAATGCACTGAAGCGAAATATACTATTGTCATCGCCACTAAAACGATAATTCCCATCAGCAAAAAAAGAAAGCTGGGTGCTTGCCAAATACTCACTCCCAAATCATCCGCCTGCTTTTTAATATTCAAATCATTAACTATTTTCATCTGTTTTTTTATTTTTGTTTATTTTTTTCTGCACGCAGCCGAATTTGAATATAAAATTTTTTCCAAAAAAATATATTTTCTATTTGTTAAGATTATACCACAAACAAAAAGAAAAACAAAAAACAA
>CAZRJL010000036.1:6407-9386 GCA_964600645.1 uncultured Bdellovibrionales bacterium
TATATTTTCTATTTGTTAAGATTATACCACAAACAAAAAGAAAAACAAAAAACAACTTTCTGCAAAAAGTTGCTTTAAAAAAAATATACTATTTGTTTTATGCCAACAAAAAAATCAACAAAGTCCCGCAGAGCATTTAGCGAAAAGAAAGAATATTTCAGGAGAGAGATCTGAAAAAATTCTCGCTTCTCCCTGTCCGCCAAAAAGGCGGTCTGCCCTGCGAAACTTTATTGATTTTAAGAGGAACAAACTCTCAACCAAAATTCAATTTTTTTAATCCGCCTTAGGAGGACAAAAAGATAAATTGAATTTTGGATAAAGAGTCCAAGCGCCGCATCGCTTGAACTGGGTTATTTTTTTATCTTATGCGGAGATGAAACCTACACTGAGATTATCACTTATACAAGCTGAAAAAATATTCAGCTCCTACAATATGAGGATGGTGCCATGGCCTCATTTTCCTGAGAAGCTGAAGCTCACAAAGATCCCAATCCTCTTTTGTTTTCTTCTCTTCCTTTTTTCCGTCCCGATACTCATAGTATCGGACGGAAACATATATTACCGACCAATCCTCTATCCAGTTATCGCCATTACGATAGCCTTCATCGAAAAGGTGTACAAAAACTTCCACACCTCTTTCGAAGAAAAATCGGACAGTTCTCACTTTACTATTCATAACCTTCGTGGGCATCGACCTATATTCTAATAATACAGGTCGAAAAAACCATTCCGGACATTGGGGAGATAAAAATTCTCTCCCTTCCATGAGGTTATTTTTAACTTCTTCGGCCACAGCAGTGGCCACCTGCATGGCCATCCTTTCAACAAAAGTAATTCTCGACATAATACACCTCCTAGGTGTTTCTACTGGAAAAATCCAGCGACCAAATAGGTCTGCTTTAAAGGAACATCAACTTCTCAAAAAACAAACTCTCAACCAAAATTCAATTTTTTTAATCCGCCTTAGGAGGACAAAAAGATAAATCAAATTTTGGATAAAGAAGGCAAAGGCGAACGAACATGCGTCCACCCTTTGCCGAAAAATTCATTATTTTTTCATCCACTCAAGATATCCAATATCAAAGACTGGAAATACCTGAATGGCGATATAGATTTTTCCGAAAACATTCTCTCTCTCTTCTCTGCTGGCAAAATTATACGCCGTCATAAATTCCTCCAATTTATTAAAATTTTCAGAATCAAGACCATGAATATAATTGTGACCAATAAAACCGCCACAATCTACATCCAACACTGCCCCTGCGTCCACCAACTGACGTAGATAATTAATATCATAAGAGTTGACATGCCACCTTTCATGGTGGCCAAAGAAATCTTCGTGCAAATTAAATCCCATAACTTCCCCGAGGCAATTTGCATTTGACTCTTCGAGAGAGTCTAATGCAAACTGTAAGCCATATTTTTTTAAATTTTTTTCGAAGTCTTCTCTTTTCATATCTTTCTCTCCCGCCCCATCTTACCGACAAGGCATAAATTTTCCCCCAACCACCACCATGGCAGTCAGGATTTTATAAATATATTTTCTTCCCAATCCAACACTCAATCCTCAATCCGCCAAAGAGGCGGGCAAAAACTGAGCGTTGGATAGGAAAATTTTGAAAGAACTTTTTCTTCTCCGCTAATTCGGAGAAAATTGTGAAGATGAGTGGTATATTGATTGAATCGGATCAAAAATCAATTATTATCCGACAATACATATATAGGAAACAAATTAAAGTCTCTCTCCTCTCCACGATTTTCACTAAATTAACAAAAAAAGCATTAAATTGGCTGCTTTTCACTGATTTTGAGAAAAACACGCAATTTAATGCCTTTTTAGGTATTTTTATTTGCAATGCCTCTCTCTAAACATTGTTCATAAACACTATTCAGTTTTCAACCCACTTTTTCAATTTGACTTTGGAGTATAGCATATCAACAAAGTTTTGTCAACATAAGTTCATCGAAATACCCATTTTAAGCCAAAAATAAGTTTGCATTATATGAAAAAAGCCGAAAAACGCCTTGTTTTCGGCAAAAAAGATAAAAAATGTCTCAAAATCCTTATTTTAAGCGTTTTTATCAAACTTTAAATTCCACCACGTCTCCGTCTTGCATAATATAGTCCTTGCCGACGGTTTTGACAACGCCGAGTTCCTTGGCTTTTCCCCATGATCCGATTTCCAAAAGTTTTTGCCAATTAATAATATCTGCGCGGATAAATCTTTCCTGAAAATCCGTGTGGATCGCTGCGCCGGCCTCGGGAGCGGTAGCGCCTTTTTTTATTGTCCAAGCGCGCGTTTCGATTTTTCCAGTTGTGAGAAATGTTTGCAAGCCCAAAAGATCATACGCGGCGGTTATCAACTCATCGATATGCGACACCAAATCCATTTCTTTCTTTTCCTCTTCGCTCATCTCAATCAATTCTTCTTCGATTTTGATGTCTAATTTAATGTGTTTTCTTTTCTCCAATTCATCAACTAATTTTTGATTGATATCCGCCACATTATACACATATAAAAACGGTTTCATTGTAAGCAACGACATATCCCGCACGATATTTTTTCCATTTTCCTCTTTCATCATTTCCTCAAGTCCCTCTGTTTCATTGGCAAGCCCGCCTTTTTCCAGTGTCGCTTTTATACTTTGAATGACTTTCATCTGCTTGTCCGCCCCTTTTTTGTTTCCGCGCACTTCCTTTTCAATGCGCGCCTCCGTCTTGGAAACCGTTTCCAAATCCGCCAACATCAACTCAGCATTAATCACTTCAATATCACCGACCGGATCGATTTTATTGTGCACATGGGTGATATTTCCATTCTCAAACACCCGCACCACTTGCACAATCGCATCCACCTCGCGAATATTTGCCAGAAACTTATTTCCCAATCCCTCTCCTTCCGAAGCGCCCTTCACAATTCCGGCGATATCCACAAACTCCACAATTGCCGGCACGATTTTTTCCGTTTGCGACATTTC
>CAZRJL010000037.1:0-9314 GCA_964600645.1 uncultured Bdellovibrionales bacterium
GATCGCTTACGGCAATAGTGGGATTCAAATTTTGTTTAGTGAGAAAAAAATAAAAAGCCCAGGCTGCTCCGATGGAATCACCGTCCGGATTTTGCGGGATAAGAATAAGCACATCTTTGGATTTTTTGAGGACTTCTTCTAGTTGCTGAACGGGTTCTGTTCCCATAAGTTTTGAAGTTTGTTTAGAATTATGTTAGTTTCCAAATATAGCAAACAGCCAAGCTTCTGTCAAACATTCAAAATTTGCCATTGACTTTTTGAGGTTTTTCGTGTAGGATGTCTGAGTAATGAAAAAAGCCTAAATTTGAGGATTTATGAAATTGATCAGTATTTTGCAGATAATAGTGTCAATTCTATTGGTAATTTCCATTTTGTTGCAAAATAGAGGTTCCGGATTGGGTGCCGCTTTTGGCGGAGATATGGGTGGATATTACGCTAAAAGAGGATTTGAGAAATTTTTAGTTTATTTTTCCATAGTTTTATCTATCCTTTTTATGTTATTGGCGATTCTGAATGTTTTTATCGGCGCCAAGTAAACAGTTAACGAAAAAATATTAGCATCGAGAAAATAAAATTAATTCTGCCGGTAAACTGGCAGTACATTAATAAAACCTTGAATTTGAAGGAAAAAATAATTTCACTTTTTTTGGTATTGGTTGCGCTTGGCGCTTTGATATTTTGGGCGGGATATTTGTATATTTCCCTTACTAACCCAATTGCCGATTTTGGAGGAAGCTACAAAGAGGGGATGGTTGGGCAACCTTTGTATGTCAATCCGTTGCTTTCGCAAACCAGCGAAGCGGATGCCAGTTTGACGCAGATAATTTATAGAGGATTGCTTAAATATGACAAAAATGGAAATATTGCCAATGATTTGGCTTCCAGCTATGAAATCTCTGAAGATCACAAAGAATATATTTTTCATCTCAAAGAAGGAATCAAATGGCACGATGGTCAGGAATTATTGGCGGATGATGTGGTTTTTACTATAAATATCTTACGAGACGCGGCATACAAGAGTCCGATTAGGCAAAATTGGCAAGGAGTAAAAATCGAACAAATTGATTCATACTCAGTTAAATTTATTTTGGAAAATCCCTATTTCGGTTTTTTGGAAAATTTGACCGTAGGAATTCTTCCGAAGCATATTTGGGAAAATATCGCTCCGGAAAAATTTTCCTTGGCTGAATACAATCTGAATCCGATCGGATCGGGACCGTATCAGTTTTCCGATTATCAAAAAGACTCCGAAGGAAATATTTTATCTTATAATTTAGTTTCCTTTCCTGGATATTTTGAAGGACCTGCCTATATTTCAAAAATAACTTTCAATTTTTATTTAGATGAAGCATCCCTGCTAAATGCGTATAAAAAGAAAGAAATTAATGGAATCAGCAGTATTTCTCCATCCGAAGTGAAAGATATTGGCTTAATGAAAAGTACCAATGTGCATGAGTTCAATATGCCGCGTTATTTTGCTGTTTTTTTCAATCAAAGCAAGAATGTGGCATTAGCAAATGATGAGGTTCGTCAAGCGCTGGATTTTGCGACCGATAGAAATGAGATAGTGGAAAAGGTTCTTTTTGCCAAGGCCAATACTATTTATTCTCCTTTTTTATCTCAGATGCCGGAAAGCCAAGGCGAAGGAGTGGAATACCACAATTTTGATTTGGAAAGAGGGAATAAAATTCTTAGTGATAGCGGTTGGGAAATCAAAGATGACGGTATTCGAGAGAAAGATGGAAATAGGCTTGAATTTAATCTTCTTACTACCGATTGGCCGGAACTTTCGCAAACTGCTCAAATTCTTGCGGATCAATGGCGAAAAATAGGAGTCAAGGCAAATGTTCAGGTTTTGACTATTTCAGATTTGCAGCAAAATTATATTCGCCCAAGGGAGTACGACGCTTTGCTTTTCGGTCAGGCTGTAAGTTTTGATCCCGATATGTATTCTTTTTGGCACTCCAGCAAGAAATCAGACCCAGGACTTAATTTGTCCAAATTTGACAATGAGCAAGCTGATAAGATTATGGGAGAAGTGCGAGAGGAATTTGATAGAAACAAAAGGATTGAAAAATACCGTGAGTTTAATAAAATTCTGCTCGCGGAGGTTCCGGCAGTATTTTTATATAGCAGAAACTATCTTTACCCGATAGGAAGTCAGGTTAAGGGAATCGATATCGAAAATATTAGCAGTTCTCAATATCGATTTTCCGATATTAATAAGTGGTATGTAAAAACAAAAAGAATTTTTAAAAACAATGAAAACAAATAAGATCGACAAGTCAAATTTAAGAAAAGTTATTCTTGATGGAGCCAATCAATTTGAAGAAGGACTGAAGATTGCCAAGGATATAAAAATTAAAGGGGAATTCAGATCAATTACTTTGTCCGGAATGGGCGGCAGCGCGTTGCCGGGAAATATTTTACGGGTTTTTATTAATGATTTGTGCAAAAGAAATTCCAAAGAGAAGGAGAGATTGGCAGTATATCAAAACCGTTTTTATTCTCTTCCTCCCGAGGCATATGAAAATTCCCTGAATATTATTTGTTCGTTTTCCGGTAACACGGAAGAAACCGTTGCTTCTTTTGAAGAAGCGCTACGCAATAATCTCAAATGCGTCGGTATTTCCAGTGGGGGTAAAATTGAGCAAATGTGCAAGGAGCATAGCGTGCCTTTTGTAAAGTTGCCCGTTCCGTATGAAAATTTTCAGCCGAGAATGGCAACTGGGTATTTTTTTGCCTCGATATTTCAAATTTTGATTAATGCCGGATTGGTCGAAGATGCATCAGCGGAATTGCTTGCGATGGCAAATAATCTAAAAGAAAAGACGGAAAAAATTGAAAACGCCGGAAAAGTTTTGGCGGAAAAAATAAAAGGAAAAACCCCGATTGTTTATTCAAGCACGAAATATAAGCCGGTAGCGATGATTTGGAAAATTAAAATTAATGAAAATGCCAAGACGCCGGCGTTTTGGAATTTTTTTCCCGAGCTTAATCACAATGAAATGGTCGGGTTTACAAATCCGCAAGCGAACTTCATTGTTCTGATGCTCAGGGATAAAGATGATAATTCGCAGAATCAAAAGAGGTTTAATGCAACCGCAGGCATATTGGAAAGTAAAAATATCCCAGTGGAAATTATTGATATGGAGAAAGGAAGTGTTTTTTACAAGATGTTCGCCGCTCTTTATTTGGGGGATTGGATGTCGTATTATCTGGCTCTGGAATATGGACAAGATCCGACGCCGGTTGATTTGGTGGAAGATTTTAAAAAAATGCTTTAAATCTTTTTAGATATAAAATATAACTTAATAATATCCTGTAAACATTCTTTGTGTTTATTTACTTTATAGTTTGATTTTTCGATTTTGAAAAAAATTAAAACTGACAAGAGTGTGCAATTTATAGGACAATAAAAAAATGATTAATAACAAGAAAGAGCGCGAGCATTCTTCCGAAAAAGGAGGAATTGCGTTGAGCTCAAAAAAAAGAAGATCTGAGGGGTCTTCGGCAAAATCCCGCAAGGGCGGAAGAAGAAAGGCTGATGGGCGAACGATGCCGAGTCGCATCGGACAATTGGTTTCGCATGAAGGAGCGGCAAGAAGAAAAACTCAAGCAATGCCTTCTGTGATAGAAAACAAACTCAGAATAATTCCTCTCGGAGGACAAGAAGAAGTCGGACGCAATATGACTGTCTTTGAATACGGAGAAGATATTGTTTTGGTTGATATGGGTGTGCAATTTCCCGAAGAAGATATGCCGGGAATTGACTATATTATTCCAAACGTAAGCTATTTGAAGGGAAAAGAAAAGCGTATTCGCGCTGTGGTTTTTACTCACGGACATCTTGACCATATCGGAGCTTCTCCGATATTGCTCAATGAATTGGGATATCCTCCGGTAATCGGAAGAGAGCTTACATTAGCCTTGGTTAAGCGAAAAATGGAAGACCAGGAACCAGGATCATCCGCGCGCCTCAAAACTGTTTCCATTAAAACCGGACAAGAGAAAGTGCGTCTGGGAAATTTTCAACTGAAGTTTTTTGATGTCGAACATTCGATTATGGATTCGATCGGAGTGGTTCTTTTCTCTCCAAGCGGAAGCGTGGTGCATATGGGGGATTGGACTATGGATACGGGAACAATCAAAAAAGAAGGGACATTGTCATATGAATTTTTGCGCACCCTGCCCAAGCCGTCAATTTTAATGATGGAAAGCTTGGGAGCCCTTAATAACCGTCCGATAGTGAGTGATGAGGATATGTGGGTTAATTTGAAAAAAATTATCGATGGAGCCCCCGGAAGATTGATTATCGGAACTTTTTCTTCGCAAGTAAAAAGAATCAAAGATATTATCAATTATGCCGAAAGCGTAGGAAAGAAGGTGGCCTTGGATGGGTTTAGTATGAAGGCAAATGTGGAGGTTGCCAAACAATTGGGATATATCAAGGCTAGCAAGGAAACGTTGATTGAGATTAATCGTATTCATGATTATCCGGATAATAAGGTTTTGATAGTTTGTACCGGAGCGCAAGGAGAGGTTAATGCGGTACTTTCGAGAATTGTCACAGACAATCATCGTTTTGTTAAATTGAAAAAAACCGACACGATTATCTTTTCTTCCTCGGTGATTCCTGGTAATGAAAGAACTATCCAGCGACTTAAAGATAATTTGTACCGCAAATGCGATAATGTTATTCATAATGAGCTTATGGATGTTCACGTGAGCGGACACAATAATATTCAGGCAATCAAAGAATTGGTGCGACAAGTGCAACCAACCTATGTTCTTCCTGTATATGCCAATCATTATTTTCTCAAAGAAGCGAAGAAAGTAGTGGCGGAAACCGGTTTTTCGGAGAAAAATATTTTTATTTTGGATAACGGAAATGTTTTCAAGGTTGATGCGGGGAAAAATCCGGAGATTGAAAAAAATAAGGTGGATACCAACTATGTTTTTATCGACGGATTGGGAGTAGGTGATGTCGGACAAGTGGTTTTGCGCGATCGCCAGGTTTTGGCGGAAGATGGAATGTTTGTAATAACAGTAATTGTTGATGGAAAAACCAAGGAAATTGTCGGAAACATTCAAATCACTTCGCGCGGATTTATTTATGTCAAAGAGAATTTCGATTTGGTAAATTCAACCAAAAATGTGGTCAAAAAAGTGATCAAAGAAAATACTTCTCGCGATACTAGCATCAACTGGGATTTAGTAAAGAAGAATATCCGCGAATCGGTAGGATCTTTCCTTTTTCAAAAAACCGAAAGAAGACCGATGGTCCTGCCTGTAGTAATTGAAGTGTAAAAAATATCATTCTCCACTTTCAACAACAAAACCGCCGCAATTAAATCGCGGCGGTTTTGTTTGTAGCTCCTGCTATTTTTGTTGTATAATATTTTTTATGGAGGAAAATACAAAAATAGCCATTTTTAAAGGCAAGGAAATTAGAAAAATTATTCACAAGAATGAATGGTGGTTTTCGGTTGTTGATACTGTTGAAGTTTTAACAAATAGTACAAAACCCCGTGTTTATTGGAATGCAATGAAAACCAGAGTTAAAGGTGAGGATGGAATTGAGTTGTCTACAATTTGTAGACAACTGAAATTGCAGTCTTCCGATGGTAAGTTTTATGAAACTGACTGTACTAATACTGAAGGGATGTTTCGCATTATTCAGTCTATTCCTTCACCAAAAGCAGAGCCATTCAAGAGATGGTTGGCACGAGTGGGCTATGAAAGAATACAAGAAATTGAAGATCCGGAACTGGCTACCAAACGCACGCGGATGCTGTATAAGCTGAAGGGCTATCCTGACGGTTGGATTGAAAAACGAATGCGCGGTATCGCCATTCGTGAAGAATTGACAGACGAATGGAAAAAACGAGGCGCCAAAGAGCAACGGGAATATGAGATTTTGACGGCGGAAATTTCCAAAGCGAGTTTCGGCGTAACCCCAAGTGAATACAAAAAATTCAAAGGTCTGAAAAGGGAAAATTTGCGGGATCATATGGATGATTTCGAGCTGATTTTCACTATGCTGGGTGAAAGATCAACTACGGAAATTCATCGAACGGAAAATTCGCAAGGCGTTCCGAAGTTGAAGCAAGACGCCAGTAGAGGCGGAAATATAGCCGGCAATGCCAGAAAGGAGCTTGAAAAAGAATTAGGCAGATCGGTTATTTCCAAAAAAAATTTCAAACAAATAAGTACGAAGAAAAAATTTCAAAAATAAAATGTTAGATGCTAGATATTTAAAAGTGTTTTTGAATGAATGCTCTTCCTGATCCGGATTTGAGATATTTTTCAAATTTAAATGCTTTGTGTTTGTCTTGCATTGCGATGTAAAAATCCAATTTTAAAGGCAGCCTATTTTTAGTTGCGGGTATGTATCCTTTTTGATGTCTAATAATTCTATCTTTTAAATTAGATGTGCATCCGGTATATGGCTTTTTATCAGCACATACTAATATATAGACATAGTACATATTTGTTTTATTTACTTTGAGCTTTCGCGACGATCTACTTGCGAACATAGGGCGAATTCCGCCGTCGCAAACTTCTGCGGACTGTGTCCGCCGAAGTCCGCTATGGCGGACGAAGGCGGTGTTTTTTGATTGATGTTCGAACTTTCTTTGAGCAAACCCCCAACTAAGGAAGCCAGCCCCGCCGTCGCTCGGAAACCTCGCCACCCCGCAAAAAAGTTTTCTTCACATTTTTTAATTTGCGCGCGCCGATTTTTTTCTTCTAAAAGGAAAAGAAAACTTTTGTGCGGGGTTCTGCTCTGAACGAGCAGGACGGCGGGGCTGTCCGCAATTTGATTTCGCTCGGGCGTGGCGGAATTCCCCCCAAACCCCCCTTCCGCCACGCCCTCGCTGGGACGATTCTTTTTTTCGGCGGAATTTTTTAATATCCTAACACAAGCGGCAAAACAAAAGAAATAAGAACAAGTGTCACAATAACGATAACAACGACTCTCTTTATTTTATTTTGTTTATCTGGTGTCATGTTTTTTAAACCACGCTTTTATTTTATCCCAAAATAATATCCTAACCCCGAGAAATTCCAGTCCGATGAAAACCAACCACGAACCTGGTGTAAAAGGCGTAACCAAAGCCAACAAACCGACGATAATCAGAAGAATGCCTATTATTTTTTTGGTCATTATTTTAATATTCATTTTTAAATCAATTTCTGGCAATACAAATCAATTCTTTTCTGGCTGTCTAAGACTGGTTTCAAAGAAACCTCCTCAACCAAGCTATCTTCATCGTTATATCCAAACGGATTGTCCAAATCCTTAATGAAATAAATCATATAAACCAAAATGAAGCTGACGAATGAAATGAAAAATACACTTTCGTAAAACGGATCCATTTTTATGAATATCAGCCCGACCACAAGAATAAAAGTGATAATCTCGGCAATGGCATAGCCAGTGCCTAAAAAGGAAGTTTCTCTAATAGTGTGGATTCGGTTTATCATTTTTCGGATTGAGTTTTGCTCTTGTTTTAAGCGGACAATGAAATTCGCTTGCGTCTGGTTTTCAAAAGCAAGGAAATCGTCGTTAAAAGAAAGTAATTTTTCCATTAGATTGCTCGTCCTTTCTTTTTTGTAAAACCAGTCAACAAGCGACTTATTAAATTGCGATATTTTGAGTAAAAAATTCTTTGCCTCTTGGCTCTTTTTATTTTTATAAATGATAAGTCCTTCGTCCGCCATTGTTTCCATACTGGCAGACAAATCACCGGGCAATTTTTCGCTTTCTTTGTAATCAACCAGCGTACCCGATATTAAAAATCCAATCAAAAAGATGTTAGCAGAAATAATCGCGGTGAATAGCGAATTTAGCGTCAAAAATTCATAGCCAAAATAGTGAATGCCAAATTTTAGCAAAATAATAATAACGACAAAGGGAATGGTTTTTAATGCCAATCGCCATCGGGAATGAACAGGTATTTTGTTGAAAATATTTTTAATCATAAAGATGATTTTATTCTATTTTTTAATCTTGTTTTTATAACTTCAACCAATATCGGAAGAACGGAGAGTATTATTATGGCAATAATCACAACTGAAAAATTTTCCTTAATACTCGGGATATTGCCGAAAAAATATCCCAAAAGTGTAAATCCAAACACCCAAACAAATCCTCCTGTCGCGTTATAATAAACAAATTTCTTGTAATCCATTTTTCCTATGCCGGCAATAAACGGCGCAAATGTTCTGATAATTGGCACAAAGCGCGCCAAGAAAATTGTTTTGCCGCCGTATTTTTCGTAAAATTTTTGAGTTTTATATATATGCTCCTGATTGATAGGAATTTTTGGGTTATCAATCAATTTTTGTCCAAAGTAATGCCCTATCCAGTAATTAACTGTGTCGCCTAAAAAAGCGGCGACCCAAAGCAAGAAAAGCAAAAGAGTAATATTAAAAGAGCCGATTGCCGAAAAAGCTCCGGCCGCAAAAAGAAGCGAGTCGCCTGGCAAAAATGGAGTAAACACCAATCCAGTTTCGGCGAATATAATTGCGAATAGAATCGCATAAGAAGCTGTCCCGTAACGAGAAATAATTTCGCCCAGATGAATGTCTATGTGAAGTATAAAATTAAAAATATCTGCAAAAATTTCCATATTAAAGTTTCTCTATTTCTTTTAAATCTTTGTCCGGCAAATACAAAATAATCAATCCTATAATAACGCCAGCCAGTGCCGTCCAAAAATGACTTCCACCAAAAACCCATTTATCTAATTCGTCCAGCACATACCAAATCCCTCGCCAAACTAAAACTATACCAACAATAATGGAAATGTTTTTGGCAAGATATTGTAAAGTTAATTTATTTTTTGTCATATTTTTATTTAAATAATTCTGCCGTCGGCACACCGAGGGCTTTGGCTATTTTTTCTAATGTATCTACAGTAGGATTCGGATTTTCACCTGTTTCTATCTTCACAACCGTATTTAATGCTAAATCCGCGTCTTTTGAGAGGCGATCTTGTGATATTCCCTTTTTAATTCGCAATTTACGGATATTTTCGCTAACTGTATTTGCCATATTGTTTTGACTTTGATAAACTATTATAATACACTACTTATATTGAGTGTATATCAACTTGCTTAATACAATGGTATCAAAAATATTAAAATTTGGCAAACAAAAAGGGAGTTCCTTAGTGTTGCCCGCGAATGGGTTGGGGGGGTCAGGGGCAACATCTCTCTTGGTGGCGCATTTTGCTTTGCAAAATACAGCCTCAAATTCCGCCGAAAAAAAGAATCGTCCCAGCGAGGGCGTGGCGGAAGGGGGGTTT
>CAZRJL010000038.1:0-9118 GCA_964600645.1 uncultured Bdellovibrionales bacterium
CTTTTCCTCTTTCCCCTTTGGTCTTTTTCAAGACTTCGTCTATCCGCGCCATTATCGGAAATAGAATTACAATTTACATATAAAAATTGAAACTATGAAATTAATAATAATTTTTGGGCCTCAAGCTGTAGGCAAAATGACAGTAGGCCAAGAACTAGAGAAAACAACTAGTCTGAAACTCTTTCATAATCATATGACTATTGAATTAATTTCTCCATTTTTTAGTTATGGAAGTGAAGCTGGAAAGAGACTGGTAAATCTTTTTCGTAAAGAAATTTTCGAAGAAGTCGCTAAAAGTGATTTAGAGGGTCTAATATTTACTTATGTGTGGGCTTTCGATCAAAAGGCAGATTGGGATTATATAGATAATCTGTGTGAGATTTTTGAATCAAAAGGTGGAGCTGTTTATTTTGTGGAACTAGAAGCTGATGTTGATGAAAGAATTAAACGTAATAAACATCCACACAGACTTAGCCACAAGCCCACAAAAAGAAATATTGAAAGATCCGAAAAAGATTTAAAAGATTCAATGAATAAATACCGATTAAACTCAAAAAATGGAGAAGTTAGAAAAGAAAATTATGTGAGAATTGATAATACAAATCTATCACCTGAAGAGATGGCCCAAAAAATTAAGGAAAAGTTTCGATTATAAATAAGAAAAAATTGTAATTCTACATCCGATAACTAACTATATTTCTTTCAATTCCCTTTGAGGAATTTTTGTTTTTCCTTGTGCTGTTAAGATAAGTTTAAAATGAGTTCAACAACTTGAAATATTGATTATTTGGTGCGATGCGTGTATGATTGGGGTTGAAACATATGGAAAACGACTACCAAAAAAACATTCGAAATTTTTGCATAATCGCGCATATCGACCATGGCAAGTCAACTTTATCTGATCGTTTTTTGGAATTTACGGGCGCGGTGGAAAAACGGAAGATGAAGGAACAACTCTTGGATCAGATGGATTTGGAGCGGGAGCGGGGAATAACCATCAAACTGCAACCGGTGAGAATGGAATATTCTTCAAATGGTCAAAAATATATTTTGAATTTGATTGATACTCCGGGGCATGTGGATTTTGGTTATGAAGTTTCACGTTCGCTGGCGGCCGTGGAAGGAGCGATTTTGTTAGTGGACGCAACCAAAGGAGTGCAAGCGCAAACACTTTCTAATTTGTACTTAGCAATCGAGCAAGGCTTGGAAATTATTCCCGTAATAAACAAAATCGATTTGCCCAATGCTGAAGTGGAAAAAACCAAAAAGGAAGTTGTACATATTTTGGGATGTTCGGAGAGGGATATTCTTCTAGCTTCGGGAAAAACCGGAATAGGTGTGTCGGAAATAATTCAGAGGGTGATTGAAAAAGTTCCTTCTCCTGCGGGAGACATTCAAAAACCTTTACGCGCTTTGATTTTTGATTCAAAATATGATATTTACAAAGGCGTTTTGGCGTATGCGAGAATTGTGGACGGGCAGGTAAAAAGAGAAGATAAGGTTTTAATGATGGCAACGGAAAAAGAAACTTCCGTGGTGGAAGTGGGAAGTTTCCGTCCGGCTTTCAAAAGCGAAGACAATTTGAAAGCAGGAGATATCGGATATGTGGCTACCGGTTTTAAAAGCGTGGAATATTGCCGAGTGGGGGACACTGTAACAAAATCTCAAATTTCAAACCTCAAATCTCAAAACTTTGAAGAAATAAAACCTCTTCCGGGATACAAAGAAGTGCGGCCGATGGTGTATGCCAGTTTTTATCCGGTTGAAGGGGATGAATATACTTTAATGCGCGATGCTTTGGAAAAATTGCGCCTCAATGATGCCGCTTTTGTTTTCGAGCCGGAAAGCAATCCGGCGCTGGGAAAAGGATTTCGTTGCGGATTTTTGGGAATGTTGCATTTGGAAATTATTCAAGCGCGTCTGGAACGGGAATTTGAAATTTCTCCGACCATCACAACCCCCAGCGTGGTTTATCGAATAAAATTGAAAAATCAAGAAGAAGAAAAAATAATTTATTCGGCATCCGATATGCCGGATGTTTCAATGGTTGAGGGAATTTCCGAACCGTACGCGAAATTGGATGTTATTACCCCGTCAAATTATTTGGGATCAATAATGGATTTGATGTCTTCAATCAGAGCAGAATATAAAAATACGGAATATATTGATCAGGAAAGAGTTTTACTCAGCTACGAAGCTCCGCTTACTGATATTATTGTGAATTTTCACGATGAGCTCAAAAGCGCTTCTTCCGGTTTTGCGTCAATGAATTATGAGGTAGTCGGATATCGTCAATCTGATTTGGTAAAGATGGATATTTTGGTGGCGGAGGAAAAAGTGGAAGCGCTTTCAAGAATTGTTCCGCGCGAAAAAGTTCTCTCGCAGGGGAAGGCGGCGGTTATCAAACTTAGAGATTCTATTCCGCGGCAAAATTTTGTAATTGCCATTCAAGCGGCTATCGGCGGAAAGATAATCGCCCGGGAAACTATCCGTCCGTTTCGTAAAGATGTTATTTCTAAGTTGTATGGAGGAGATGTGACGAGGAAGAGAAAGCTTTTGGAAAAACAGAAAAAAGGAAAGAAAAAGATGAAAAATATTGGAAGAGTCGTTATTCCATCGGAGGCGTTTTTGTCGGTTTTGAAAAAATGATTGACTTTTTTGGCAATAAAGTGTAGGATATCTTTTGTATAACTCGCAGTTAATTTTTCAAAAATATGTTGGCAATTATCAAAAGTGGAGGAAAACAGTATAAAGTTGTCCAAGGCGACAAGGTTAAGGTTGAGAAAATTGAAGGAGTTGAAGGTGATAAAGTGGTTTTTGAAACTTTGTTTTTGGGTGACGAAAAAAGCGCCGATTTGAATCCTAAAACAAAGGTTGAGGGAAAAATCGTGTCTCAAACGAAAGACGATAAAGTTTGGGGAATGAAACACAAAGCTAAAAAGAGATACAAAATGAAATTTGGACACAAACAACTTCGCACAGAAGTAGAAATTACAAAAGTAGCATAAAAACTTTCAGAATATTGCAAAGAAGCCTCGGATTTATTCCGAGGTTTTTTTATTGCTATATTGGGATGAATATAGATTTGAATATACTAAATATATTCATTAATGAAAAAACCCTTGGAAAGGATTTAATCCTTTCCAAGGGCGTGATGCTTTTTGTTTAAATTTCTTCGATGCTCTCCAGTTGATATTCTTCGATCTTCAAGCAATGACATTTCTTTTTTATACAGTCCGCAGAGATTTTATTTCTCATTGGATTTTGAAAATCATCAAGTGGTAATCTTTCTGATCCTTTGCATTTAATTGCGGAGGAGCAACAAGCGGTCACAATCCCTTTAACGGAGAATTTTTTTTCTGTCATTCCGGTATTCCTCTTTTGTTAAGTTGTAAGTGAACTATTATGCTTTTATTAAAAAACTGACCTAAATAATACTATAATTCTTTCCGATTTGTCAATGCGCTGGAGAGGGTGGTTTCATCTGCGTATTCAATATCTCCGCCAGTGGACATTCCGCGCCCGAGGCGGGTTATTTTTGTGTCAAGTGGTTCCAATTTGCGCTTGAGATAAAGCGCGGTAAGATCTCCTTCGGTTGTTGGATTGGTCGCCAAAATAATTTCTTCAATTTCTTCGTTTTTTACTCGAGCAAGGAGTTGAGGAATTTTTAAGTCGTTAGTGGTTTCTGATTTTCCAGATGACTGCATCGTGCCTCCCAGAATGTGGTATAATCCGCGATAAATCCCCGTGCGCTCAATTGAAATTACATCCAATGGATCTTCGACAACGCAGATAACCTTATGGCTTCTTTGTTTGTCTTGGCAAATATGGCAAAGTGAATTTTCGGAAATATTAAAACACTTTTGGCAAAATTTCAAATCTTTGAGCGAAAGTAAATTTTTGGCAAAATCATCCAAAATGTCCTGATTTTGCTTGAATAAAAACAAAACCAGCCGCTCCGCCATCTTTGGACCGACGGAAGGAAGTGAAGAAAAGTGCGCGATTAAATTTCTGAATACTTTTGGATACACTATATTAATTTTTAATTTTTCCGCCAAAGGCGGACCAGCCTCTGGCTGGCAATTAATAGTATTTAATTTTTTATTGAGGATTATTGTGGATTTTTTCCAGATTTTTGAAAGTGGTGGATTCTTCTTTGAAATATAGCTGGGCTTTTCCAAGCGGACCGTTTCTGTGTTTAGAAACAATCACATCGACAATATTCTTGTTGGGTGTGTCGGGTTTTTCTCGATCTTCGCGGTACAAAAACAGAACAACGTCAGCATCTTGCTCGATTGATCCGGATTCGCGAAGGTCGGAAAGCTTTGGAATTTGCGGACTGCGTGATTCAACGGCGCGGGACAACTGGGAAAGCGCCAAAACTGGAACATTGAGTTCCCTTGCCAATTGCTTGAGGGCGCGGGAAATTTCGGAAATTTCCTGCACGCGGCTGTCGCCTTGAGTTTTTCTTCCTTCCATCAATTGCAAATAGTCGATAATAATCAATCCGACCTTGTGTTCGGATTGCAAGCGACGCGCCATAGTGCGAATTTCCATAATGTTGGCGCTACCGGCGTCATCAATATAAATCGGCGCCTCACTAAGCGAGCCCATAGCACTGCCGATTCTTTGAAAATCATCGTTGCCCGCATCACTACGCAACCTGCCGGTTCGCAGCCGCCACAAATCAACATCCGCTTCGGCGGCAATCATCCTATCAATAAGCTGATCCGAGGACATTTCCAGGGAAAATATTCCAACTGGAATTTTGCTCTTAGTTCCGATTTGACGGGCGATATCCAGTGCTAGGGTCGTTTTTCCGATTGACGGACGGGCGGCGAGAATAATAAGATCGGATTTTTGCAGTCCGGAAAGAATATTGTCCAAATCGGAAAAGCCAGTAGGTATTCCGCGAAAATCATGTTCGCCTTTATGCAGTTCGTCGATGCGATTGAAAGCGCTTTCCAGGATTGACTTGATGGGAACGAAATCCTTTTTTGTGTATTTTTGCGAAACACTGAAGAGTTTTTGTTCGGCTTGGTCAAGAGTTTTTTCCACATCTTCCGATTCTTGATAACCGATCTCAGTGATTTCATTAGAAATATTAATCAAGCGGCGCAAGATCGCTTTTTTCTGGACGACTTTCGCGTAATGAACAACATTAGCGGCGGATGGTACGGAATTTACCAGTGATGCCAGATAGCTTGATCCGCCGGCAACTTCCAGTTCTTTGTTTTCTTCCAGTTTATTTGAGAGACTGAGGACGTCAATCGGCTCCTTGCTTTCATATAGACTTAGCATCGATCGGTAAATAATGTTGTGCGTGTCTTTGTAGAAATCCCCGATATTTAAAAAATCCGCAACCTTGATTATGGCGTCTTTGTCCAGCATTAACGAACCGAGAACCGATTGTTCGGCCTCAATATTGTTCGGCGGTACGCGCAAATTGCTTTGTGTTTGTTTGTTTGCCATAAAATATATTGGTGATTTGCTTATTATACCAATTGAAAAATTTAAAATCAATCTCTTGACAATTATCCCGAATATGTGTTATTCTAACTTGACAATTTAAATAATTTTATTTTTCTCAATAAATATGAATAAGAGTAAAAAAGTGAAGGTTTCTGAAAAAGGAGGCTCTGTGGCGGTCAAATATATGAACGCTGTTTTGGATTTTCTCCCGGAGAGAGCGGATAAAATAATCAAAATGAGATTTGGAGTTCTTGATGGATATCCAGCTACGCTGGAAGGTATTGGAAAAAAATACAATATAACCAGGGAGCGAGTTCGTCAAATTATACGAGAAGCAATTACGAAAATAAAAAAGAAGGGAGATAAAAACATTCTGTTAATTGAGAAGGAAATTAAGCTTGCAATCGAAAAAAGTAATGGTATAATCAGAGAAGAAAAACTTTTAAATAATTTGAGTCAAAACGCCAAAACGCAAGGCGCAATAAAGTTTTTTTTGAAAGTGATTAGTGGTGTCGAGTTTCGAGCGGGAGACTCGGAGATAGAAAGGTCTTTTTATCGGGCGGATTTTAATTTTGAGCAATGGAATAAATGCAAGGATATTGCAAAGAGCGTTTTGCGGGAAAAAGAAGTCGCGATTTCTTCCGAAGAAATTATAAAAGAAATTTCCAATGCTGATCCCGCCATTGAAAAGGATGTTATTTTGGATTATCTGGATGTTTGCAAAGAAATAAAAAGCAACAATTTCGGAAAATGGGGAATGACCAATTGGAGTGATATTAATCCGAAAGGAGCGAGAGAAAAAGCGTATTTGATTATGAAGGAATATGGAAAATCACTCCATTTTACCAAAGTTGCCGAATTTATCGATAAGCACGGACTTAGTAAGAAAAAATCTCATCCGCAGACAGTGCATAATGAATTGATTAAGGATAAAAGATTTGTTTTGGTTGGAAGGGGTGTGTATGCGCTTTCGGAATGGGGATACAAGCGCGGGACTGTTAAAGACGTTTTGGATGATATTTTCAAACAAAGCGGAAGGCCGCTTAGTAAGGATGAAATTTTGAGCAAAGTATTGGCAAGTCGAAAAGTCAAGAAATCTACAATTATGATAAACTTGAACAATTTTTTTGTTCGAGTGGATAGAAATCGATACACTGTGAAAAAATAATAAAATAACAGGAAGGTTTTTTGCGGACAGGTATAATTTCTAAAAAAATAAAAAATAAAATGTTTGAGATAATCGGAGAATCTTTTCAAAATTTGGGCCAAAGTATTTCCGGCGGATGGTTTTTGCTGTCTAAAAGTTGGTTTGTTCTTTTTCCTCCCGTTTTATACTATCTTTTCAAATTGCTTTGGATGGATTTAATCCAAAATAGTTTTTTGGATTCTTTACAATGGACAATGCTGGAAATTATTCCTCCGCGCGAACTGGAAAGAAGTCCACAACCGATGGAATCAATATTCAACGGTTTGGCCGGAGTGTACAAGGGTCTTAGTGCGAAAGATTTATATGTTGACGGCGTTCTTACATTGAGTTTCAGTCTTGAGTTGGTAAGTGATGCCGGACAGGTACACTTTTATATTCGCACCACGAAACAAAATAGAAAACTGGTTGAGTCGCACATTTACGCGCAATATCCGAACGCGGAAATTTTGGAAGTTCCGGATTATATTAATAATATTCCGAGATTGGTGCCGAACAAGGACTGGGATTTGTGGGGAACGGATTTTATGCTCATAAAGCCGGATGCTTATCCATTGCGCAGTTATCGATGGTTTGAAGAGAGTGTAACCGGAAAAATGATTGATCCGATGTCTTCATTGGTTGAAGCTATGGGAACGATCGGACCGGGACAACAGGTTTGGTTTCAAATTATTATTATTCCGGAAGAGCTTAATTACTATAATTCTGGAAAAGCATTAATAGATGAGTTGGCAGGGCGAGTTAAAAAGAAAAAGACCGGCGTGTTTAGCAGTATCGGAAAAGATATCGCGGATGTGGCAAAAGGAATTTTTCAGGGCATTTTTGCTCCGGTGGAGTTTGCTCCGTCCAAGGAAGATAAGGCGGATCAAACTCCCTTGGAATTCAAACTTACGCCCGGAGAAAAAGATGTGATGAAGGCGATTGAGGAATCAATGGGTAAGACGGTTTTTTTTACTAAAATCAGATTACTTGTTTTGGGAAAAAGAGAAAACCTCGATCGTTCGGTAATAGGATCTTTTATGGGAGGCATCCGACAATTTTCCGATTCCAACTTGAACGGGTTTAAACATGATAATGCGACGAAAACATATGGAGTATATTGGGGAGGGAAAATGCGCACGCTTTTTCGTCAGCGAAAAATATTCCAAAGGTATAAAGACCGCGATCCGACCGGAACGAAATTTTTTCTCAATACCGAAGAGCTGGCAACCATTTTCCATTTTCCTGATATGACAGTGGTGGCGCCTTCGGTAAAAAAGGTTGAATCCAAGCGGGGAGGAGCGCCGGCAAATTTGCCGATTTAATGTTTTTAAAAAATAAAACTATGTCCAATATAACTTTTTTTGCCAAAACAAATTTTCGTAATCGCGAAACGGAATTTGGAATTAAGACTGACGACCGGCGGAGGCATATTTATGTGATTGGAAAAACCGGCATGGGAAAAACCAATTTGTTGGAGCATTTGGTGATTCAAGATATTCGTAATGGACACGGCGTCGCCTATATCGATCCACATGGTGATACGGCGGAAAAAATCCTAAAAGCTGTTCCGGCGGAAAGAATTAATGATGTAATCTATCTTAATCCGGCGGATGCGGAATTTCCGATTGCTTTTAATATTTTAGAGTCAGTAGATGAGGACAAAAAAAACTTAGTAGCATCCGGAATGATGGGCGTTTTCAAAAAAATCTGGCCGGATGTGTGGAGTCCTCGGATGGAATATATTCTGAATAATACTATTTTAGCACTTTTGGATTATCCCGGTTCGACGATGCTCGGAGTGAGTCGTATGATGTCTGACAAAGATTATCGCAAGCGGGTTTATGTGAAAATCAAGGATCCGGTGGTGAAATCTTTTTGGATTAACGAGTTTGACAAATGGGAGGATCGCTTTCGAAAAGAAGCGGTGGCCGCTATTCAAAATAAAGTCGGGCAATTTCTTTCTTCATCCGTGATTCGGCATATTGTCGGACAGCCGAAATCCACGATTGATATGCGGGAGATTATGGACAATAAGAAGATTCTAATTGTCAATCTTTCCAAGGGAAGAATCGGAGAAGATGCGATGCGTCTTTTGGGTGGAATGATTGTGACAAAAATTCAGTTGGGAGTAATGGGGCGCGTGGATATTCCGGAGGAGCAACGCAAGGATTTTTATTTGCATGTGGATGAATTTCAAAATTTTGCTACGGAATCTTTTGCCAGCATTCTTTCTGAAGCTCGAAAATATCGCTTGAGTTTGACTTTGGCGCATCAATATATCAGCCAGCTTGTTATTGATGGCAATGCAACGGTGCGTGATGCGATTTTTGGAAATGTCGGAACGATTATTGCTTTTCGGGTGGGAGCCGAGGATGCCGAGCAATTGGAAAAAGAATTCGAGCCTGTTTTTATGGCTAATGATATTATTAATCTTCCGAAATATCATATTTATTTGAAATT
>CAZRJL010000039.1:0-4814 GCA_964600645.1 uncultured Bdellovibrionales bacterium
AAATTACTGCTGAGATTTTAACAAAATATATTCTTTATCTTAATCTTCTGGAGGATGAAAAATGTAATAAAATAAAAAGGATAACTCAAAATTATCATATTATCGCCTTGCGAAATTTTCTTAAATATTTGGCAAAAAAGGATATTTCCTCTCTCTCGGCGGAAAAATTGGAGGTAGGCAGAAATCCCGAGCGGGAGGTGGATTTTCTTTCTGGCGAAGAAATGAGCCGAATTCTTGAAGGCGCTTCGGGCAAGGACTTAAAAACACTCAGGGATCGCAGTATTTTAGAGTTGTTGTTTTCGGCGGGGCTTCGCGTGAGTGAGCTCGTGAGTATTAATCGAGATCAAATTAATTTGAAAAATCAAGAATTTAGTGTGCGAGGAAAGGGATCGAAAATGAGAATTGTTTTTATTTCAGACACCGCCAAGATATTTTTGCAGAAATATTTAAGTAAAAGAGTGGATATTGATCAGGCTTTGTTTGTGCGAATTGTGAAGAATTGGCAAAATAAGGAAGATTTACGCTTAACTCCGCGCAGTGTTCAAAGAATAGTCAAATATTATGCACATAAAGCGGGTATTGTGAAAGATGTTCATCCACACACCCTCAGACACAGTTTCGCAACCGATTTACTCAGTAATGGCGCGGATATTCGCTCAGTTCAGGCAATGCTCGGACACTCCTCAATTACTACTACACAGATTTATACACACGTTACTAACAAGCAGCTAAAAGATATCCACAAAAAATTTCATCGAAAGAAATAGTTTTTTTATAAATATTTTTTAATTTTTAAAAACAGGAAAAACCTGTTTTTGGTTATTTAAAAGCCATTGTGTTAAAATAGTAATTATGAGTGAATTATTAAAAGAACTTAATCCGGCACAGAGGGAGGCGGTGGAGACTACTGAGGGGGCGGTTTTGGTGATTGCCGGGGCTGGGTCGGGAAAGACGCGTGTTTTGACGCACCGCGTGGCATATCTTATTCGAGAAAAAAGTGTAAAACCGCAAAACATTTTGGCGGTAACTTTTACCAATAAGGCGGCGCAAGAAATGAAAGAACGCATAGCGAAATTAATAGTATTTAATAACTTGCAACTTGCAAGCCATAACTCACAATCCAACTTGCCGATCGTTGGAACATTTCATTCAATTTGCGGAAGAATTTTGCGTCACGAAATTGATAAATTGGGATATAAAAAGTCGTTTAATATTTTTGATGATCAAGATCAGAAGGTTTTGATAAAAAAAGTTGTCAAGGAATTGGAAATTAGCGCCGATCAGTTTAACCCGAATGCTTTTTTGGCGGTAATAAGCAAGGCAAAAAATGAACTTACGGACGAGTATGTTTTTGAGACTCAAATCGGCGGATATTATGAAGAAATTGTTTCCAAGGTGTATAAAAAGTATCAAAAAGAGCTTCGAGAAAATAACGCGCTGGATTTTGATGATTTGATCCGTCTGACCATCGAAGTTTTTCGCAAGTTTCCTGAAGTTTTGGAGAAATATCAAAACACTTTTCGCTATGTTTTAGTGGATGAGTATCAAGATACAAATCACGCGCAATATACGCTGATAAGACTTTTAGCAGGCAAATATCGCAATTTGTGCGTGGTGGGTGATGATTGGCAATCGATTTATGGCTGGCGACAAGCGGATATTCGCAATATTTTGAATTTTGAAAAAGATTATCCGGAAGCAAAAGTGATCAAGTTGGAGCAAAATTACCGCAGTACGCAGACAATCCTAGACGCCGCTTACGGGGTGATTTCTCAAAACGTTAATCGTAAGGATAAGAAAATATGGACAGAAAACAAGGGCGGACAATTAATAACATCATTTGAGGCGGAGGATGAGCGCGAAGAAGCGGAATATGTAGCTGACGAAATTAAAAATTTTGTCAGCAATTTCCAATTTCCAATTTCCAATTTCCAAAAAGAATTCAATAACCAAATTCAAAACTCTAAACGCCAAGAAATATACAAGTATTCATCATTTGCGGTATTATATCGAACCAATGCGCAATCGCGCGCTATTGAAGAGGCTTTCTTGAGAAATGATATTCCCTACCGAATTATTGGCGGCTTGAAGTTTTATCAAAGAAAAGAAATTAAGGATATGATTGCCTATCTACGCTTGATTCAAAATGGCACCGACTACATTTCTCTAGAAAGAGTAATCAATGAACCTAAAAGAGGCATCGGAAAGGCAACTTTTAACAAGTGGATTGCATACGCCAAGAAAAACGGAAATGATCTTGTTTCTGTTGGAATAAAGCTTAATGAGGATTGCGGATTAAATAAGAGTAAAATTGAAGCGATTGCGAAATTTTGCGAGTTTATTGAAAGAATGCGTGAGTATAAAGGAAAGATAAAAATAGCCGACTTTATCGAGAAGGTGTTTATTGAGAGCGGATATGAGAAAAATTTGTCAAGTTTAGGTAGTGACGGGGAGATAAGAATTGAAAATATCCGCGAATTATTAAGTGTGGCGGGAAAATATGGACAAGAATCAGCCGAACAGGTGTTGGAGTTGTTTCTAGAAGAGGTTGCGCTAGCTTCGGATACTGACAAAATTGAGCAGAAAGAAAATTCAGTACATTTGATGACACTACATAGCGCCAAAGGATTAGAGTTTCCGGTAGTTTTTATTGTTGGATTGGAAGAGGGAATTTTGCCACATTCTCGCAGTATGCTTAGTGGAGAAGAAATGGAAGAAGAAAGACGTTTGATGTATGTGGGAATTACTAGGGCAATGCAGAGAGTTTATTTGCTTTTTACGCGTATGCGTATGATTTTTGGCTCAACCCAGGCTAATCCACCCTCTCGATTTCTTGATGATATCCCCTCTCATCTTATAAATAACCAAGACGCAATAGTAAGTAGAAAAAAAGCAACTCTCAAAAGCAGACTAGAAAACAAGTATAATATACAAAATACTGAATTTAAAGATGGACAAAGAATTAAACATCAAGAATTCGGCGAAGGAATAATTATTTCTATCAGTGGCGACACCGCAACGGTCGCTTTCCCAAAACGAGGAATAAAAAAACTTTCTCTCTTGGTTGCTCCTTTGTTGAAGATGTGAATAAATTAAAAAACCGCTATGCGTAGAGGTTTTTTAATGCGTATGTTAAAAAGTTAGATCAAACAAATCAAATAGCTTTAGACATTTCGATAACTCCCTGCATTTTAAATCCTTGTTTTTCCCAAAAATCTTTTGCCATAGCTTGACGATGAGAGATGAGATGGAGATTTCTTACTTCCTTATTTCGCGCATTTTTTTCAGTTTCGCAAAAAAGAGCTGTCCCTACCCCTTTTTTTCTTGAAGACGGATCAACGACTACATACTCGATTATTAAGTGATCCCCATCTTCCCATGGTTGAAGGCGGGAAAAAATAAATCCAATATCCTTGGCACCCTCACTAGCAATAAAACAAAAATCCTTTCCATTATTATATATTTCAAGTAATTCTCCTTTGGCAGTGTTTTCATTCCACGTCTCATTATAGGGATTTTTTGTCATAACGGATAGGAATAAATCCAGCACTTTGTTTAATTCCTCTGCATTTGTGATTTTTCTAATTTCCATAATAGTTGAATTTAATAAAATTATGCTTTTAGTATAGCACGAATAAAGTAGTTTATTTATATTATAAAACAAAAAATACAATATGTCAAATATTTAACAACCTGTATTGCTAGTTGTGATTTTAGGTTGTATAAATTATGCACATTTTTTAAATTTATTCATAATTATTAATCTAATTGTTCCACGTGGAACAATTTTGCAAGTATTTTTTAAATTACTCTCTTTTCCTTAGTTAGAGTCGAAAAGATACTGTTTTTAGTGGTGGTTTTGGTGAAATTGGTTTGATTTTTTAGAATTTAATATTGTTATGGCAATCTAATGATATATTTTCATATAAATGTTCCACGTGGAACATTTATATGAAATCACTTATCAATAAAATACAAACTCATCGTGTTTTCTGGTAAAAATTTTTAAGATTAATTCTTTTTTAGTATATTTTGAAAGTAGAAAATAAAATTTAAATTGTTCCACGTGGAACATCGCATAAGATTTAATTAATTTAAAAATTTATTCCTAAGTGCTACTGATAAAATGCTTCTATTTTGGCGCAATCCCTATTTTTATCAAAATTATTGCTTTTTGTTGTTCGCGCAAAAGCGGGAATTTAGATATGATTTTTTTATCGTCTTATTTGCTGGATCTTTTTTTATCGGGATATATAGAGGGAGGAATATTTTAAATGAAATATGGGTTAGGAGAAAATTGTTCCACGTGGAACATTTTTGCCTAAATAATTTATAGTTATTAACAAAAAAAGAGTTTCAAATTGGTATTTTTTTGAATTTATTATTTTGGTTGATTATTTAAGCGGTGATTAGGGGTATTAAATAAATAAAATTTCAATTGTTCCACGTGGAACATTTGAATATAAATAAGTTGATTTAATTTTTTTATTATTCCCCGCTTTCTTTTTATTCCTCGAGTCAATGGAGGATTTTAGGTTTAAATTATCTTGTTTGCGTGCCAGTTCGGTGCTTTTTGGGAATAATGAGAAAAAGAGATAATTTAAATGAGTTACGTTTTAACAAAATAATAATTGTTCCACGTGGAATAATTTAGATTTTGTTTGAAGGTGTGTTTTTATTATATAAAAAGGAAAAATGTTAATAATTCATAATAATGAATAGTGTAAAGGATTTTTTGTTGTTAAGTCTGTGGATAACTTGTGGAATAAAATATATTATTTGACAAAAAATAATATATGTTGTACAATATAAAT
>CAZRJL010000039.1:4824-8838 GCA_964600645.1 uncultured Bdellovibrionales bacterium
CTTATTTATTTTTTGTATTTTTATTGACGGTTGTTTGTTTTTTGTTTATGATTGTTTGGTATGGAATATATGGGCCATTAGCTCAATTGGTAGAGCGCTTCCATGGCATGGAAGAGGCAGCCGGTTCGAATCCGGCATGGTCCACTGCATTTAAAATGATTTGGTTTTTTATGCAGCGACCACTTTTTTGTGGTTTTTTGTTTATTTAAAGTTGCGACTGTGGTATTGTAAGAATGTGTTTAATTAATTGTCCTTGTAGTTCAATGGATAGAACGAGTCCCTCCTAAGGATTAGATGCAGGTTCGATTCCTGCCAAGGACACAATTATGAAAGGTTCTCACCCTAGCGGGCGACCAGCAGACTGGGATTCCTGCCAAGGACACTACGTAAAATTCGCTACGCTCATCACGTGGCACAGCAAACTTATGATTAGGAAAATTCCATCTCAAATTGTCGAGGTGCTTGAAAAAATTCAAAAAGCGGGATTTGAAGCGTACATCGTTGGTGGATGTGTGCGTGATTTGTTGTGTAATAAAGTTCCAAAAGACTGGGATTTGACAACAAATGCTAGGCCAAATGAGATTCTGGATATTTTTGGAAAAGAAAACGCTTTTTATGAAAATGATTTTGGAACGGTGGGGGTGAAGATTGAGAATCAGGAATCAGGAATTAAGAATCAAGAAGAGAAAAAAGAGATTGTTGAGGTGACAACTTATCGCATTGAAAGTAAATATTCGGACAGGCGTCGTCCGGATGAAGTGAAATTCGCCAAGACATTGGAAGAAGATTTGAGCCGAAGGGATTTTACGATCAATGCAATGGCGCTACGGATTGAAACTGATGCGAACCTACAAATAGAATGCGAATCTGCGAATGATGTAATGTATGCGATTGTTGATTTGTTTGGCGGACAAGAGGATTTGAAAAATAAAATTATCCGAACAGTAGGTGATGCTGAGGAAAGATTTGATGAGGACGCGCTGCGAATGATGCGGGCAGTCAGGTTTTTTGCCGAGCTTGGCTTTGAAATTGACAATAAAACGCTAGAGGCGATTAAGAAAAATGTTACGCACATTGAGCATATATCAACTGAACGGATAAAAGATGAGTTTTCCAAGATAATTTTGTCGGATAATCCTTCTGAAGGTGTGGATATACTTCATCAAACGGGACTTTTGGAATTTATTCTCCCGGAATTGGAAAACGGGGTTGATGTTGGGCAGAATCGTCATCATATTCACACAATATACAAACATAATTTGCTGGCGCTCAAGTTTTGTCCGTCCAAAAAGTTGGAAGTGAGATTAGCGGCGCTTCTGCACGACATCGCCAAGCCACAAACCAAAAGAGGCGAGGGATATTATTCAACTTTCTACAATCATGATCATGTTGGCGCGCGCGTGGCGAAAAAAATTCTGCAAAGATTGAAATTTTCCAATGAAATTATCGACAAGGTTTTTCTTTTGGTGGACAACCATATGTTTTATTACAATCCCGAGGAAGTGGGCGAGGCTTCCGTGCGACGATTAATTCGGAAGGTTGGCTTGGAAAATATGAAAGATTTGATGGATGTGCGTATTGCCGATCGTTTGGGCAGCGGAACGCCCAAAGCTAAGCCATACAAATTGCGACATTTGGAATATCTGATTGAAAAAGTTTCCCAAGACGCGGTGTCGGTCAAAATGCTCAAAATTGGCGGCAATGATTTGATGCAAGAGTTGAAAATCAAACCCGGCCCAAAAATTGGCGCAATTCTGGACGTTCTTTTGGCGGAAGTGATTGAAGACGCGACAAAGAATAGTAAGGAATACTTACTACAAAGATCAATTGAACTTGACAAAAAAGACCTCAAAAAACTCCGCGAGATGGCGAAAGAGAAGATTGAAGAAAAGAAAGAGGAGGATGATGAGGAGATCAAAAAGAAGCATTGGGTGAAGTAGATACAAAACAAAAAGCCTGCAAATTAATTCACAGGCTTTTTTGTGAAGAAATGAATTTTATATTTTCAAGTTAGAATATTCACGCAGGGTTTTGAGAGTAGCTTGAACATTTATACTATCAGAATTAAGCAATGTTACATTTGTAAATCTCTCGGCGATTTTTGTTACGACTTCATCAGCCCAAGACGGTGTTAGTGCTTTTACGCCTTCAAAATCTATTTCGATTGGCTCGTCTGCCGGAATATCTTTTAGTTGGTATGATTCCAATGCTAAAAATGCTTCTCTGCCAGCAGGGCGGGAAACTAGCTTGTCGCCAAATTTTTTTATTTCAATTCTCATATAATTTTTTAAAAACTTAAAATTACCAAGCAACCATTGACTTTGTTTGCTAGTTTATTTTTTTTCATTGCATGATTAATAACAACCTGAGCATCTCCCGAGCTAAATTCTAGCAAGAGATTATTTGCAGTGATATTGTTTTTTACGAATTTTAATCCATTACCTCTGTTTTCAAATACGCGACTGGAAATTTTCTTAGTAAATGCCAATTCTAATGCTTCTTCATCATTTTCTAAATCCGGAGCGGCTTTTCGGAGTGTATTCAAAACACCCAATCCTCTATCGGCAATTATAATCATGCCGGTTTTTCCATCATATTTCACAGCAAAAAACACTCCCGGTATATTTGGCCAATTAGCCAGGTTATGATCAAAAGAATTATTGCCTAATTCTCCTAGTATAGAATAAATGAGGTATGCCAAATCCTCGCTCATTCCATTTTGAATTAGTTCATCCGGAACTCTGTTATTGCGAGCCTCAAAAGCATCACGCGTCTGGCAGTAATATTCGCTGGCTAGCTGGGCTTTTTCCGGTTCGGTTGTCATCCATTCAAAAGCTAAATTTTTCAGGTTGTTTTCCATAATATACTTTTGTTTAATACTTGTAGCTTACATAAAAAAGGCGTATTAGTCAAAGTAGAGGTATGATGATAAGATTACGCCATAAATTAGGCGAAATAATTTGTTATGAAAAAATACCACAAAACAGGAGGAAAAGTTGGATTGCCGGCATACAGAACATCCACAGCTTTTAAAGGTAAGGTTTTTGATGTGGTGAAAAAGATTCCTGATGGGAAAACTTTGACATACAAACAAGTGGCAGAGAAAGTCGGTAATCCGAAAGCTTATCGCGCAGTAGGGAATATTTTGAATAAAAACTTTGATCCGCAAATCCCCTGCCACCGCGTGATCCGGTCGGATGGAAAATTGGGCGGGTATAATCGGGGGATGAAGATGAAAAAGAGGATTTTAGAAAAAGAAAGAGTATACGTTATTAATGAGGATATTATTATATAATTGGTGAATAAATAGGTTTATAAATATGTTGTGGTGGTGAAATTGGTACTTGCCAGTTTTGGAAATCGTTGAGCTTACTCTTGAGATGAGAGTTCGAGTCTTTCCTGTGGCACAACAAAAATATAAAAACCGTCGAAGCGATTTCTATGAAAAAATAAGGCTATTATGATTCTAATAGCCTTATTTTTGTACGATGTTAACCGGAAAAGCTTATGTATACTCAAGGTCCGGCATTCCTTCTTTTTTGATCACTCGGACTCGGAAGTTCCTTATTGCAATCCCTTTCAAGATCGTCGGAATATACTGATTTATATACTGGTTTTTTTATGTTACTCCCACAATCATCGTTCTCGCAATAAAGACCTAAGTTTATTTTAAAATATAAAATGCAGACCAGGCGTGATTGGGCGGAGACGGTTGATTAAAAAAAATGTATCCGGTCCTGGTGAAATGCATCCTACCATCGGAATGGATTTATCAGAGAAATGCGAACCATAACAAACATGTAAAGGAGGTATTTGTTTCGGGTTAGGGTCAAGAAGACATTCATCATGCTTCCATAAATAGAAGAGGTCAAGAATCATTCTTTCTTCAATGGTTACATTCTCGTTTTTATAGCCATTGGTAATTGCTCCTTTTACCCATATTGCATAATGATCTTCATCAGTTCTCCATTGTGAAGTATGCGATCTTTCACAACAATCACTGCTCCACTTGCA
>CAZRJL010000040.1:0-8750 GCA_964600645.1 uncultured Bdellovibrionales bacterium
GGAAATCAATTAATATAATAATTTAAACGTTTTTAAAATTTCTTTTAAAATATTGATTTCTAATTGTTTTTCTTTTTCATTATCATAATATTTTAGCACTATTAACCACTCATAATTGCTATCTCTATTATCAATAAAATAATATTCATCATAAGTACTACCGTTAGTAAGTTTATTTTTAGTATTATAAACTATACTTTTAACATTTAGAACATTAATAGCAACATCTTTTTTCGATTTTTCATTATTAACTCTAGGATTCTTTTCAGATTTTATAAAACTGATATAACTCTCGCACCAATACTCATCAATTTTGTCCCTCTCACAATTTTTCTTATCGCCAAAAGTAACCCCGTCAATCAAATCATATTCCCAATCCTGAGGATATTTAACTTCAAAGCCGTATTTTTCATTTTTGTAAGTTTTCCAGCTACTTGTATCTATTTTTTCTTCTTTATTTTGAATCTGCTCCTGAATTTCAGCCTGTTCAATTTTTGATATTTCAATATTTTGATTATTTTCCCAAACCAAAAAACCTCCGATTGTGATAATCAGGATTGAAAACAATAAGATTGAAATCTTCTTTATTTCCATGTCTGTATAAAATTAATTTTCATCAAACCTTATTTAAAATATCATAAAGCTTGGCAAAAAGCAACTTATTTATTCCAAAACCGCTTTGATTCGGCGGACTCCCGCTCCGGAGGATTCTTCTTTTTTGATTTTGAATTTTCCCAACTCGCCGGTATTTTCCGCGTGCGGTCCGCCACAAAGCTCGCTACTGAAATTTCCAATTGAATATACCTTGACCATATCTCCATATTTCGACGGGTCAAAAGAAATTTTCACATTTTTCAAAGCCTCATTTTTTGGCATCTGAGTCATTTCAACCGGAATATTCTCCTGGATTTTTTGATTGACTAAATCTTCAACCTTCTTGATTTGCTCATCAGTCAATTTTTCCGGATAATTGAAATCAAAGCGCAATCTTTCAGCTGTAATATTGGAACCTTTTTGATAGGTCTCTTCGCCCAAAACTTTGCGAAGCGCCGAGAGCATCAAATGCGCCGCCGTATGCAACTTTTTAGTTTCCTCCCCGCTATCCGCCAATCCACCCTTAAATTTCCCAGCACTAGCAGTCCGCGAAAGTTCCTGGTGCTCTCGCAACTCCCTTTCAAATTCCCTTTCATCCACCTTAATCCCTTTTTCTTTTGCGATTTCCCTCGTTAATTCGATCGGGAACCCGAATGTAGCGTATAAATTAAAAACTATTTTACCTGATAAAAAAGATTTTGGTTCTTCTTTTATAATATGACCCTGCCGGTCTTCATAAAGATCGACAACTTTAATAGCTTTTTCAAACTCTCTTAATCCTTTTTCAAGCGTCGCTATAAATTTATTTTCTTCTTTCGATAATTCAGCATAAATATTTGCTCTGCTTTTAATGGGGTCTTGAAAATACTCTCCATATATTTCAATAACAACATTAGCAATCTTCGTGGTAAATTCCCCTTCAATCCCTAATTGTTTTCCATGTCTAATCGCCCTACGCACCAATCTGCGTACCACATATCCCTGATCTGTATTTGATGGAGCAATCCCTTCAGAAATTATAAAAACTGCCGCCTTGATATGGTCAGCAACAATCCGCATTGATTTAATATCTTCTAACCAACATCCCGGCATTTCATCAAATCCCAAATCGCCTTTTTTGAATTCGTATTTCTTCCCAGAAAGCTCTTCGATCTTTTCAATAATCGGCCAGAATAATTCTGTTTTGTAGTTGTCGTCAAAACCGTTCAACGCCGAAAGAATTCTTTCCATACCCATTCCCGTATCAACATTTTTTTTTGCCAATAGAACAAATTTTCCTTCTTCATTTTTTTCAAACTGCATAAAAACGTTATTCCAAATTTCCACCCATTGGTCATTGTCATCAGCAAAACTTTCCGGAACTTTATTAGCATCTCCCACCCAATAAAATATTTCAGTGTCGGGACCGCATGGCCCAGTTTGGCCTGCCGGACCCCACCAATTATTTTTCTTTGGAAGGCGTGCAATTCTCTTTTCCGGCATTCCAAGTGATTTCCATTTTTCAAAAGATTCTTCATCAAAAGAAACATTTTCATCTCCCTCGAAAACTGAAACTGCCAGCCTGCTCTTGTCCAATCCCATCCATTCGGAAGAAGTCAAAAACTCCCAACTCATTTCAATTGATTCATTTTTAAAGTAATCTCCGAAAGACCAATTTCCAAGCATTTCAAAAAAAGTATGATGCGTCGCGTCTCCCACCTCATCAATGTCGGTTGTTCGCACGCATTTTTGCACATTCGTCACTCGTTTTCCTCCGGGGTGTTTTTCGCCCATAATATACGGCACCAAAGGATGCATGCCGGCGGTCGTGAAAAGCGTAGTCGGATCATTTTCCGGCACCAAAGAAGCCGAAGGAATAATTGTATGTCCCTTCGACTGAAAAAATTTCAAATATTTTTCCCGTAATTCTTTTGCTGTCATCATAAAAAAATTCAATAAACCTAAACCAATTTATAATACTCCTCGCCTTTGTTGTTAATAATCATCAGACTTTTTTCCAATCTTGTTTCATTTATAATATTTTTTTGCTGCCGATTTATTTTTTCCATCTCTTTGAAAAATTCCTCCTTCGAAATTCCTTTTTCCAATTTATTGAAAAATTTTATAAGGTTGATAATTCCAGAAGCGCCCGCCGGCAGATCGCAATTAATATAATCCAAAAATCTTTCTAAATATCCCAATCTTGATTTCAGTTCTTCTTTAAGAATATCCTCATTTTCAACTAAAATTGCCACATAATCTTTTAATAATCCAAATCCTTCTTTTACTGTTTTGAATTTTTCCGCCGGAAATTCTTTATCAAAATATTTTCCATCTTCAAAGCGCTTAATAAATCCGCGCGCGACTACTGCGTTTCCAAGTATATGATTGAAATTACTATCAAAAACTATCAACTGCGGGTCAGTCTTTGAAAGAATTTCTATTTCTTTTTCCAACTTTTCAGCATCCCCTTTCGCCTTTCTCTGTTCCGGTAAAATAAATCCGATTTCCTTTTGATGCCTGGTGTTTTTAATATATCCAACTTCCCACAAATCCTTATATTCGACAAGATGCATCAAAGCATTATTCCATATTTTATCATTGGAACCTTCTCTTCCTTTTTGCTCTAAAATTCTTTCCCTGAAATTTTCCATAAAAAAATATTATTTTATCGCTTTTTCTAATTCATTATAATCATCATTTGACCAATGATATCGAAATTCTCCCTTCACTTTGGAAATCGCATCCGCTATGGTTATTTTTCCATTTTCCAAATCCCGATCCCAATTTCTAAGCCTTCCATCAAGTCCACTAGTAACAAGCCAAGCCGCTTCTTCTTTTCCGGCACTTTTTTTCTTTTGAGCGATTTGCAAAACCACATCACGTAATTTTCTCATATTTTTATTTTTTATCAAATTAGAAAACATCAGGCAACTCCAAGGATTCTCTTATTTTTTTTGCCTCAACTTCGCTGATGTATCCATTTCGATGAGCTCCGTCAAGCGCCTCATGAACTTCTTTTGCTTCAAGTGTGCTGCCTGATTTTTCCATTTTTTCCGCTAAATAATCTTTGGCTTTATTACTCAAGCCTTTAAAGTTTTCATCCAACGCTTCTCGCGCAGAACTGCGCGAAAAACTTCCAACCGAACGTCTATTGCGAAAACTCAAATTATTCAATGCCATATTTTTTATTTTTACTGATTATAAAAAACCAAAAACACTTATAATATTTGGAACGTTAAACAACGATAATTCCTCCACCCAAAACCTCCCGTTTGTCGGTATAGAAAACCGCTGACTGTCCCGGTGTAACCGCCTTTTGCGGCTGGACAAATTCCACAACATAAACTCCGTCGCTCCCTGTTTGTTTCTTGTTTCTTGCATCTTGTATCTTAATATCTTTTTGTATCTTGTATTTTACTTGCCCCAAAACAAAGTTTTTCGGGGCATCTTGTATCTTTCTTATTATTATAGCATCAACTAAAGGATTTCGGTAGCGAATTTTCACTTTCACTTTGATTGGAAGTTGCGACTCCTTAGCGCCAATCCAGTTCACATTTTTCACTTCCATTTGTTGTTTGAAAAGTTTCGGGTCATTTTCCTGATTCGTAACAATCAAAATATTATTTTTCAAATCTTTTTCCACTACGTAATATGGTCCGGTTCCGCCAATATTAATTCCTTTGCGCTGTCCGATGGTATATATCGAAAGCCCTTCATGTTCGCCGACAACCTTTCCTCCAGTATCGACTATTTCTCCTTTTTTCATCGGAGTGTTTCTTCGGATAAAGTTGGTCGGGTATTTTTCTTGCGTAAAGCAAATCCCCTGCGAATCATCCTTGTCAAAAACCGGCAAACCGAAATCTTTCGCCATTTTACGAATTTCCGGTTTTTGATATTTCCCGACCGGAAAAATAATTTTCCCCAATTGCTTTTGCGTCAAATTATATAAAAAATAAGTCTGATCCTTCTCCTTATCCTCCGCCTGCAACAATTTGTATCCGACGGCTTGAATTTTGTTATTTGAAATTTTTGATTTTTTTGTATCTTGGTTATTGTTTTTTGGAAATTCCCGCTTTATGCGGGCATAGTGTCCCGTTGCCACAAAATCCGCATCCATTTCCAGCATTTTCTGAAACAAGAATCGGAATTTTATTTTCGGATTGCATGGCACGCAAGGATTAGGCGTGCGTCCAGCCTTGATTTCAGAGAGAAAATAATCCACCACTTCTTTCTTGAACTCTTTGGCGGCATTGATCGTGTACAATGGAATATCCAAAATCTGCGCTACCTTGCGCGCATCTTCAAAAGCTTCGATAGAACAACATTTGTTTTCCACCAACTCATTTTCTTCGGGATCTTTCCAAAAATGCATAAAAACACCAACGACATCATATCCTTGTTTTTTCAGTAGCGCCGCCGAAACGGAAGAATCCACCCCGCTGGAAAGCGCCAACACCACCCGCTTTTTCTTTTTAACTTTTTTCCCACCCATAAACCAATTCTAACAAAGCAGGCAACTTTTAACAATAGTCTTGTTGCTTTTTTGGTCTGTTTGGGTTAGGATTATGATATGTTTGGACTTATTAAATCAATAATTTGGATTGTCGGTTTTGCGGTTGTCGCTTCTTTTGCGCTCAACTATTTTGGCTATGAAATCAACAAAAATTATTTTGCCGAAAGAAAAAATGAGTGCCAACAAAAACTCAAAGATTGCCAAAAAGAACTTTTGCGCCAAGGGATCGACAACGCTCAATGTGATTTCAATTGCGTCGATCCGAAATTAATAATTAACAAAAAATAATGAAATTAGTAGTAAACCTGCCCGCTTTCAATGAAGCGGAAAAAATCGCCCAGACCATCAAAAGAATTCCCCGTCATTTTGAAGGAGTGGATGAAGTTTTTGTGCAAGTCATTGACGACGGGTCGAAAGACAACACTGCGCAAGTTGCAAAAGATGCCGGCGCCGATATGGTTCACATTCACGAAGTCAACCGCGGAATCGGAGTAACTTTCCGCACCGCCGTATACAAAGCTCTTGGAAACGGAGCGGACATTATGGTCAACATCGATGCTGACGGACAATTCGATCCCAATGATATTGAAAAAATAATTCGCCCAGTTCTCAATGGAGAAGTTGATATGGTGAGCGCCGACCGTTTTGGAAAGCATCAAGCCAAAAACATCCCTTGGATTAAAGACTTTCTCAACCGCGTAGCTGCCAAAATCATTGGAGGATTTCTCAATCAAAAAATCAACGACCTCACTTGCGGATTCCGCGCCTACAATCGCGAATGTCTTCTGCGCCTCAATCTTCCCGGAAACTTCACCTACACGCAAGAAGTGATTATTGATGCTATTGGAAAAAATTTGAAAGTTAGATGGATTCCCGTGGAAGTCACTTATTTCGGCGACAGAAAATCCCGCGTTGTCAAAAGTGTCTATAATTACGTCAACAACAGTGGGAAAATAATCATCAAAGCCATTCGCGACGTTCGTCCGATGAAATTTTTCGGAGTACCGGGATTATGCTTGATATTTCTTTCCTTGTTTATCTTTGCAGTCTTTGCGATTTTTTATTTTCAAGAATTCAAAATCTCACCTTATCGCAATTATCTTTTGCTTTCCATTACTTCCCTTCTGGTCGGATTGCAATTTATAATTTTCGCTCTCATCGCTGATATGATCAAATCCAATCGCAAACTCACTGAAGACCAAATGTATTTGATGCGAAAAGAAAAATACCGGAAAAAAATTTCTAATTAATAATCAAAAATATGGAAAAATCAGATTATCCAAAAATATTATTCATCAGTCGTGCGTATCCTCCGATTCTTGGCGGAATTGAAAACCAAAATTACGAGGTATCCAAAAGCCTTTCCGAGATCACTGAAACAAGAATTATCGCCAACAAATTCGGCAGAAAAATGCTTCCGCTTTTTGCTCCATACGCACTGATACAAATCATCTTCCTCCTCCCGAAATACGATGTAATTCTTTTGGGTGACGGAGTTTTAAGTATTATCGGATGGTTTGTTAAATTATTTTCTAAAAAACCTATCGTCTGCATCGCGCACGGACTGGATCTCAATTGGAACAGCTCCTCTTTAGGTGTTTGGTATGAAAAAATCCTTATCGCGCTGTACAAGAAATTATGGGTAGGAACTTTCTTTGGAAAAATAGACAAATTTATCGCGGTCGGAAACACTACCATTAGAGAGGGTGTTCGACTCGGGATTCCCGAAGAAAAATTCGCCTTTGTTCCCAATGGAGTGGACGCGGAAAAATTCTTGGGCACAGGCAACTATTCTCGCCGAGATTTGGAAAAAACCATTAATATGAATCTTTCGGAGAAGAAAGTGATCCTCACCCTCGGAAGATTGGCCAAAAGAAAAGGTGTAGCATGGTTTGTGGAAAATGTGATGCCGAAACTTCCAGAAAATATCATCTATGTAATTTCCGGCGATGGTCCTGACAAAGGAAATATCAAATCCGCCATCAAAAAAACCCAACAATTCGACCGCGTGAAACTTTTCGGCCCAGCAACCGATCCGGAAAAATTTCTTCTCTACAACACTGTCGACCTTTTTGTCCAACCGAATATTAAAATCGAGGGAGATATGGAAGGATTCGGATTGGTGGTTTTGGAAGCGGCCGCTTGCCGTCGAGTCGTTGTTACCTCGGAACTGGAAGGACTCAAGGATGCCATAACCAATGGAAAAAACGGGTTTCTGGTTGAACCGAAAAATGCTCAAAAATATGCACTGAAAATTCAAGCTATCTTGGAAAATGACGAGGTGCGAAAAGTTTTTGGCGAGCGCGCTCGAGATTTCGTCAAAGAAAACTACGCCTGGGAAAATATCGCCAAGAAATATTTGGAAGAAATCAAAAAAACAATAAGTTGGAAATAATGCAATTGGTTTTATTTTACATTTCAATCATCTTTCTCCTATTCCTGCCGGGATGGTTTTTGATGTTGGCGATTTTTGGAAAATCGGATAAACTTTCCCGCTTGGAAAAATTCATCATCGCTCCGGGACTTGGTCTTATATCGATAAACTTTATCATTATTCTCCTTGGAAAATCCGGACTTCCCATAACCGGAAAATCAATTATCGCCGCCGTTTTGCTTTTTCTTTTGGCAACAGGGCTTATATATAAATCAAAAAAGAAAACACCCGCATTATCAGAAGAGATTATTTCGTCCGCTCCGCTCCCTTGCAATGATAAATACGCGCTTTTTTCCTTTTCCAGAAAACAAACCACTCTGATAGTTTTGATTTTAGCGCTGACTTTTTTTATTAAAACCGCTTACCTGTCTGATACAATATTCCCCACCTCCACCGATATGGGACACCATATGTATTGGTCCAAGCTTATTTCCCAAACCGAAAAGCTCCCGAATTACCAAGAAAGCGACATCATTCAAGCCGGAGACAATTATCAAATCAGCGACCCCAAACCGATTGCCGATTTTATCATCGGCGAGCATTTGATTTTTTCCGCCATCAATCTGATTTCCGGAATTGATTTCATTTCCTATTTTCCGACACTCGTTCTTTTTTTATTTAATATTTTCACCGTCTTGATTATTTTTATTCTGGCATTGCGCTTTTTTGAAAACTTCGGCGCAATCAGAGCGCAAACAATAGGCATCCTCGCTTTGTTTTTCGCCGGACCGATCTATGCGCTCGCTTCTCCCCAAGCAAAGTTTGCCAGCGGCGGAGTAATCGGAAACACTTTTGGAAATTTTCTCATTCCTCTGGCGATATATTTCTTCGCACGCGCGCTTGCAAAAAAAGACAGCAAAATGATGTTTGCGGCGATTTTAACAACCGCCGGAATGTTTTTCATTCATCATCTCAGCTCATTTGTCTTTATATATATCTTCATTTTTACTCTTGCTTTTTTTGTCCTTTTTAATTTCAAGAATATTTTTACGCATTTGAAAGATTGGGCAAAATTAATATTTTCTCCTTCCATTCTTTTGTTTCTTGTTTTTTGTTTCTTGTTTCTTTTTTTTATATATACTCCAACCTATCTCAACCCAAGCGCCGTAGAAACCGCTGTCGGAAGCCCTTCCAAATCCACCCGCGCCGGACTCACCTTTGCACAATTATCTTTCGGCGGCGGACAATCCAGAATGGCACTGGGAATGGTCGGATTGTTAATTCTAT
>CAZRJL010000041.1:0-8012 GCA_964600645.1 uncultured Bdellovibrionales bacterium
TAAGATATTTTTTAATTTAAAAAATAAAATAAATGATAAAAATAATCCAATCATTCTTTTGGGGAATTTTTGCCGCCGGCTTTGCTTTGGTCGCAGAAACACTACTGCAAACTCTTTTTGGAATAATACTTTCCCCCACTTATTTTTCAGTCGTTTTTACTCACATTTCCCCTTCCATCTTTCTGTTTGTCCTGATAGAAGAAATATCAAAATATATTGTAATTTCAAAAAAAATTCTGCCTTATTCCAAAAGAAAATTGCTTCTGTTTAATTCTCTTGTCGCCGGAGTGGGGTTTTCGCTTGTTGAATTGACTTTTATTTATAATTTCTCCGCTCCGGAATTTTTCACTCCTCAAACACTATTGCAAATAGCTATCCTGCACATTGCCACCTTTGGCATAATCGTATACTACTCAACTCCAAACAGAATCACCATAAAACCCGTTTTATTCACATTTTTCATTCACTCTTTATACAATTTGTTTGTCTTGCTTGGAGAAAAAACACCCTCATTAGCTATCCCCCTTCTACTTATCGCGATTATTTTGCTTAATATTTGGAACTTATTCACAATCGGACGCAAACTTGCATCATAACCACTTTCAAATTATAATAAGAGTGCTGGAAAGGTGCGGGACTTTACGCATCAAAAAGCGCATAAGAAAAAATTTAAGAAAAATTCAAAAATATGACTAAAGAAAAAAAATCATTTCTAGAAAGACTTACCGGATCTAAGAGAATCGAAGATGATGAAAGAGAAGCAGGTACAATGAATGTTTTTTCCGAAGACGAGGAATCAGAAATAACAATGCCAAGCAATAACCCATTTCGAAATCAAGCGCGAACACAAAACGAAGATCGTCAGTGGACCAACGATGCGACTAATGATAATGATGGTGAAGGACAACTCACAATTGATGTTTATCAAACCGACAATGACATTATCATTAAATCAACGATAGCCGGAGTAAAACCCGAAGACCTGGAAGTTTCCATTAATAATGATATGGTAACCATCAAAGGAGAAAGAAAAACTGAGGAAGATATCGAAGAAGAAAATTACTATTATCAAGAATGTTATTGGGGATCATTTTCCCGCTCAGTCGTTTTGCCGGTTGATGTTCTTCCTGATAAATCAGAAGCCTCGCTTAAAAACGGCATTCTTACAATTAAACTTCCCAAGGCCGCGACCAATCAAACAAAAAGAATCCAAGTTAGAGGATTTTAATCTTCAAATCAAGATGAAAAACTGCAAACGCCATCCGTCAAGATGGCGTTTTCTTGTTAAAAAGCGATTTTTAATTTATTCTGTATAATATGAAACTGTCCGCCAAAATCAGTTTGCTTGTTTTTTTTATCGGCATACCGTTATGTCCGGTTTTGGCGACTCCAGAATTGGAAAATATTACATTAAAGGTCTCCGATTTTGAAAAAGAACTTTCCGAAAAAGAAATCTCGAGATGGGTTGAAATATCAACAAATTTAGTTTATGAAAATTCTTATAATTCTGAAATTGAAAATATACATTTTTGCCGCTCACAAGATTTTTCTTGCTTTTTCTCTCAAAATATTAACAAAAAATATCACCTGAAAAACATAGAAACTCAAAAGGTTGACCAAAACAAAATAGAAGCTTTTCTTGCTGATTTAGCAAGACGCTGCGATAAGGACCCCGTGAGCGCAAAACTGCAAATAAAAGATGGAAAAGTCGCTGTGTTTGAGCCCAGTAAAAACGGAATAGAACTTGATATTACCAAAAGTGCCCAATTATTGTCCTCAATAATTAGCGATAAAAAAACCTCAACAAAAGAAATAATATTGCCTTTTACTGAAATCGAACCCAAAATAAAAGAAGATAAAATTTCACAATTGGGAATCAATAACCTTATCGGAGAAGGAAAATCAAATTTTCGCGGCTCACCTAAAAACAGAATTCATAATATCAAAGTGGCTACTGGCAGATTCGACGGAGTATTGCTCGCCCCTGGGAAAGAATTTTCTTTTGTTGAAATTTTAGGCGAAGTTGATGAAGAACACGGGTACCTTCCGGAACTAGTAATCAAAAATGATAAAACTGAACCGGAATTTGGAGGAGGAATTTGCCAAGTTTCCACTACCATTTTCCGCGCCGCTATTTACAGTGGACTCGAAATAACCGCCCGCCGCAACCACGCTTATCCGGTTTCCTATTACAATCCGCAAGGTATGGATGCCACTATTTATATTCCTCGACCGGATATGAGATTTATCAACAACACTCCGGGAAATATTTTGATTCAAACAAAACTAGATGGAACAGAGTTAACTTTCCAATTTTATGGGACTACTGACGGAAGAAAAGTGGAAATCAATGGTCCACATATTACAGAAAAAAATCCTGATGGATCAATGAAAACTTACTTTACTCAAAAAGTAACCTCGTCCGATGGAAAAATCATTTTAGACGAAACTTTTCGCAGTAATTATGATTCCCCGAACAAATATCCACATCCGGGACAAGAAATAAAAATAACAGAGAAACCCAAAGATTGGTCGAAAAAACAATGGGATAAATACAAAAAAGCCAACTAGCTGTATTTTTTAATATTTTATATTGACTAACCGACTTCTTTTTGCTACCATCTCAATGTTGCGTCAATTATTCAAATCCATAGCTTCCTCTAAAGACGCCTTCCCGCCTTTGGAGGGGATAAGCACTCAGCAGAACAATCACGTGAAAAATGTAAACCATTACAAAAACAAATAATAATGCATCCATAGCTCAGTCGGTAGAGCAGATCCCTCTTAAGGATATGGTCGGGGGTTCGAATCCCTCTGGATGCACATATGCCCTCGTAGTTCAATGGATAGAACACCAGCCTTCTAAGCTGGTTATCTAGGTTCGATTCCTGGCGAGGGTACAAAATTAATTTTTAATTTTTAATTTTTAAACAATATTTAAATTAAAAAAATGAAACTTAGTAATTCATTGAAAATTGTTTAGAAACTAGAAATTGAAAATTAGAAATTACACGCACAGCGTGGATGATGGCGGGTATAGTTCAATGGTAGAACACTGGTTTGTGGTACCAGGTACGAGGGTCCGATTCCCTCTACTCGCCCAAAAAAATATCCCAGCCCTCGTGGTGAAATGGACCCCGTAAAAATTTTATAAAAAAAATTAACGGGGCAGGTATCACACTTGGCGAAGTTTATCCCGTAAAAAGTGCGCTCTGTAAGCGCCCGTAGCTCAATTGGATAGAGCGTCTGGCTTCGGACCAGAAGGTTATAGGTTCAAGTCCTATCGGGCGCACTTTCTTCGGGAGACCAAGCATTTCAGGTTCGAGTCCTGACGAGGGCACAATGTACAAATAAAAAAAATCGGCACTTGCCGATTTTTTTTATTTTCCCTACTACTCCGCTTCTGGCAAGGGTTGAATAAAAATATCTTTCCCTAAAAATACATTTTTTTCATATTCATTCCTTTTTCTATTCGTTTCATCAACAATTTCCTTTAGCTTACTTTCATTAAAACAAATGTTTTTTTGCTGTGATAAAATATATTCATTTTTTTGGTTTTCATTCCATGCGGAATTATATAAACCCTGATACATCAAAAAAGCTCCATATACAGAAAGCGCACAAAAAAATACAATAAAAATTATATCATTATGATTTTCCCATATAGAAAAAAGAGTTTTTATCTTTCCCTTAAAATTGATTTTTTTTATGTTTTTTATGTCCATATACTTTCAATTCATATAAAATAAAACGTCTAGCGTTGAATATATAATTCTTTCCCCTTGTTCGTTCGTTAATTTTTCAATTTCTTTTTCTTTGGGTGCCTCCGATCCCCCAACGAACGGATTAGCATAAGAACCGCTATAACTTGCGGACGCAGGCTTATTAATCGTTGTTTGTAATGAGAAAATATCAGCATAATAATCAAATTTTTCTATTTTATTGACAAATTCAAGTAAGCTCCGAAAACTCCCCTCCAGCCTTATTTTCACGGTAATATAATTTTCAGTTGCCGGCTTTAAAGTCTCATTTTGTTTTTTGCTATCAGTTGATTTTTTTTTGTCTTCTTTGTCTTCTTTGCCTTCATCAATCTCAATAGAAATTTTATTTTCCGTTTCCTCGGCTATTCTTTCGATTTTTTCTATAACCTCAACCACCTTCTCGGAGAAAAAAACAACTCCCATATTTTCTGCATTTTTTTCAATAAGTTCATATTGTTGTCTCATTTTATCGATTTCTGAAATTTTTTTACTTTTATCCTCATGTCGCGCAATCATTTTTTGAATTTCATTGGTCTTATCGTCTATATTTTTCTTTTGTGGAATTATCAAAAAAAATACAATAAACAATCCGACTATCGGAAGTCCGAAAATAAGTATACTTTGGTTTTGTTTTTTCCAAAAATTTATCATTTATTTTTTGTTTTTATGCATTTTTCTTCTATTTTAAACTCTGCTTCGAAATCAATATTATTTTTAGCAACAATGTCGGAAAGAGGGATTTCTGCTTCAAAAAAACATTCAGAACTCTCTATTTTACTTTTTAATTCCAAGAGAGATTCGCGAGTACTGGCTTTTCCGGCAATACTTATTTTTATATCTTCAGAGACAAATCCGCTCAATTTTATATCATCCGAAAACACTTTCGCCAATTCATTCAAAACATTCAGCCAGTCAAAATGATTTTTTTGCAACAGAAAAAAATTATTTATCCTGATATTTTCATCCTCGAATATTTTTTCATACATTTCTATTTCACGATATTCCTTGCGCGACATTTCTACTGCATAAATATTATCCAGAGATTTTTTTTGCAGATCGAGAATAAAATTAGCACTAAAAAGTATCGCCAAAAAAACCAACCCGGCAAAACAAAGCAATAATTCATGCCTAATAATAAGCCAAAAAAGTTTTTTTCTTTTTAGTCTCTCTTTTCTTTCCTCTGGTAAGAGATTTAAATATATATTCATCTATTGCTATTTTATTTAGGAAGATTAGTTATTTTTTCTTCTTCAAACTACAAAAATTAACTACCGCTCAGAAATGTAATTCATAAGCGCTAACCCTATCGCAGTCGCGTATTGCACGGATTCATCCTTGTTCATTATTGGAATTTTGTTTTTTATATCCGCTGCAATCCATGGACTGCCTATCTCCACCTCTTTTCCTAATCTTTTGGACAAATATGAAACTAGACCCTTAGTGTTCGCACCGCCACCACAAATAACCACTCGATCAACAGTTTTTGAATATTGCAATCCTGCCAAATAAAAATCAAAGGATTTTTCTATTTCAGAAATAAGATTTTCGATCACCGGACTTACAGCTAGAAATATTCCGTCACCCTTAATAAATGAACCAATCCCTTTGGAAAATTTTATTTTTTCCGCTTCCTCAAATGAAATATTGAAATTTTTTGCGATAACTCCGCTGATTGACTGCCCGGAAACAGGGTTACTTGAGGTAAAGCAAGGGATTCCGTTATATGATATTGAGATGCTGCTTCTTCGATCACCCAGATCAACAACAAGAACCGTACTATTTTGTTGTTGCTCCCCACTCAAAAGACTGCGCGATTGAGCAACAGATTCAATTTCCAATCCAATAACTTCTAAATCTGCCGCCTCTAATGTTTCAATAAATTGATCTATTGTTTTTCTCGAAACAGCCACAACTAAAATACTCATCTTATTTTCCATATTAGTTCCCAATCTTTCATCAAGCACTTGCCAATCATAATAAACTTGATCGAGAGCCACCGGGATATTCGCTTCTATTTCCCATTTTATCGCCTCTCTCACTTCTTCCGGATTTATTTTGGGAATGTTTATTATGCGCAAAAAAGCCTTTGTTTCAGGCAAAGAACAAAACACTTTTTTTGTTTTTATTTTTTTTGGCCCAGAATTTTTTATCGCTTTTGTAATAGCATCAACAACATTCTTTTTGTTTAAAATTTCTCCATCAGATATACTTCCCGGAAATATTTTTTCACTTCCAAAACTTCTAATCTTTACTGTCTCGCCCAACTCCTCCATTTGCACAACTTTTACTGAAAGATCGCTCAAATCCAAACCAAAGGCATTATCGGAAAAATCAATAATTTTCTTATTAAAAAAAGACATTTTTATTTATTGTTTTTGTTTTTATTATTATATCTTCACTATATTATAATTCATCCCACATATCAAGGGAATATTCCGGACTGGTTGGAAAATACGGAGGGGGATAATATAAAAGATTATTATCATATATTAAATTTCTGTCTTCGTATCCTGAATTTCTCGGACAACTGTCTGTGTATGAAAATCCGTATCTATTATTAGTTGCCATTGCACCGAATACCGTTATCGAGTCTTTATGATCCACGCAAGTAAGATTTATACAAGGACAGAAATACCATCCGGCGCCATTTCCAAATTGAAACGTGTTCCCATTCATAAATTTCAATCCTCCTCCCGGCACATTCCCGGATACATAGTATGCGGAATAATAACTTCTTCCGATTCTTCCGGTTTGAGCAATCATTGCCGCGTCTATTTTTAAATCATTTTCACTGTCGCGAATGATTTCAATGTCATTTTGTCCTATTATCCCAAGAACATCACTTCCATCATAATTTGTATAACTAATATCATTACCAATATAAACATTCGCTCCATCGCCGCCAACAATATCCGCCGCTGCCACAGTCACCCTTACATCATTTATCTTCCCTTCAAGCCAAATATCATTTTCTACAAAAATCACCCCTTCATCCGGTATGTTGCGCGTTGACCAAGCACCCGCATAATTAACTATGGATTTCGTAAATGAATCGTATTGATTTACCGTTCTTATGTCGAAAGTCCCGTCATCGTTTAAAATTATATGTTGACCCTTTCCTGCGTGTCCAAAATATATACTGCCATTAACTCCGGCGCTTGCATCGGCCTTCATTAAAGCCAAGTCGGCGGATACTCCGTTAAAATCCTCCTCGGCAACCGGAAATTCTTTTCCTGCCTGAAAAACTGCGCCGTCCATATTGGTGTTATATTCATTCGCCCATGACGTCCACACTCCTGGGCGAGTGATTCCAGTATCCGGATCAACGTAGGTTTCCTGAGAGCTGGAAACAATGTTGTGCGCTATTCCGTCAAATCGCACGCCTCCATTGGAATGCAATAGCCCGAATGTTTCCGTTCCATCTCCAAATCTGATGTTTGCATTGCTTAACACTAAATATTCACTCCATGAAGGACGCCTAAAACGCACACGAACCGTCCTAGTTAATGCCGGATTTTTAATCATCCATCCGGTCGATTGCACAACTACGATCGTTGAGTTCGGATCGGGAGGAGTAACTTCGATGCTATATTTTCCGATAACTCCTCCTTGAGGATCATTATAATCTTTCACATAAGACTCGTCCACTCCCAGAGGATCTTGATTTTGCCAAAAATCCTTCACTTGTGATGCAGTCTTTCCTTCAACCTCATGAGCCAAATACCAACGATAAAAATAAATTCCCGCTTCAGCGATTTGCAGGGACTCTTCTCTGGCAACTTCATATTGACTATATCTCAATTGCGATACAACAAATTGAATTAATGAAGTAAGAATAATTGTAACTGCCGACATTATTATTAAAATATACACCAATGCGCTTCCTTTTTTAAAATTTGGAATTAACATAAAAATACTTTAAAAAAAATAATTAACTTTTTTCTCAATCAGCGCGATCATATTCATTAAGATTCCGAAGTGCTACAAATGATTGAATGTTTATATAATCGGGAGCATTATTCGGGTCAATATTTATCATTAAATGTATTTTAGCCATCCTTATTTCATTAACAGCTGCCGGGGTCGACATAGGATTGTTAACATTATCCGCCGGATAATTTTCATCGTAATAAGAAAAAACGGGATGAGCTTCATCATTAGCCACATAATTCACAATCGTTTGAATGCTTTGATCTCCTCCCGCATAGACCGGAGGAATTCCGGTCGGATCAGTAACCCCAACTTTCAAAC
>CAZRJL010000042.1:0-7654 GCA_964600645.1 uncultured Bdellovibrionales bacterium
GATTTTATTGCAAAATCAATTATTCAAATTTTTCCAGATTCATCGCATCCTTCATAGAAAGATTAATCCTTCCCTTATCATCAATTTCTTTTACCTTAACCGGAACGATATCTCCAATCTTCACAACATCTTCAACTTTTTCCACTCGCTTATCGGAAAGCTGTGAAATATGAATCAATCCTTCTTGTCCGGGAAGCACCTCAGCAAAAGCGCCGAAATTCATTATTCTGGTTATTCTCCCTTTGAATATTTCGCCGATTTTTACCTCATGAGTAAGATTTTCAATCCATTCTTGCGCTTTCTTGGAAGATTCTTGATCGGGAGAAGTAATAAAAATCGATCCATCATCTTCAATATCAATCTCCACACCGGTTTCATCAATGATTTCATTGATGATTTTTCCGCCGGTTCCGATAACGTTGCGGATTTTATCCGGATTTATTTTCATTATGATTATTCTTGGAGCATATTGACTCATTTCAGCTCTCGGAGCCGGAATAGTCGCTATAATTTTTTCCATAATTTCCAAGCGATTTACTTTGGATTGCGCAAGAACCGCTTTAAGCATTTCCAAAGTAACACCTTGCACCTTCACATCCATTTGCAAAGCGGTAATACCCTCGGTTGTTCCAGCGGCTTTAAAGTCCATATCTCCGTAGTGGTCTTCCATTCCTTGGATATCAGTCAAAACTTTGAATTTTCCGTCTTTTCCAACAATAATCCCCATCGCAATCCCGGAAACCGGTCTGATGATCGGTACTCCTGCGTCCATCAACGACAAGGTAGATCCGCAAGTAGAAGCCATCGAAGAAGAACCGTTTGATTCCAGCACTTCAGATACTAATAAAATAGTATACGGGAAAGCTTCCTTGGCTGGCAAAACTGGAATCAAAGCTTTTTCTGCCAAAGCGCCATGTCCAATTTCTCTTCGTCCCGGTCCGCGCATCATTCGCACTTCTCCAACTGAATACGGCGGGAAATTGTAATGATGGATGTATCTTTTCTTCATATCCACTTCCATAGTGTCGATGATTTGTTCATCTCCGGGTGATCCCAGAGTAGTGACAGTAAGAGCTTGAGTTTCCCCGCGAGTGAAAAGTCCAGTGCCATGAGTTCTTGGCAAAATACCGGTTTGGCAATCAATCCGACGAAGCTGGTTTAGTTTGCGTCCATCCGGTCTTTGCTCTTTTTCCAATATATTAGTATGCACAATCTCATCCGATACCTCTTCAAAGACCTGCTGCGCTATTTCTTTTAGTTTATCTACGCCTTCTGTAAAGTTAGTGGCGATGTATTCCCCTACTTTTTCATTGATATTCTTGGTTTTTTCTTCAATAACTTCCTTTTTTGGATCATACAGAGCCTCAGCCAGACCTTCCGCAATTAAAATTTCCTTGACTTTCGCTTCGAATTCAGGGGTGCCCTGCAAAAGGATCGGCTCGGATTTTTCTTTTCCAATTTCCCTGGCAATTTCTTCCACAAAACTGGCAATTTTAGTAATAGCTTCTTGTCCAAAAGCAAAAGCCCTAGCGATAGTCTCTTCAGGAACTTCCTTGGCGCCAGCCTCCAACATATTAATTTTGTCTTTTGTGCCGGAAATTACCAAGTCCAATTTACTATCTGCCAGTTCGCCATTGACTGGATTTAGAATAAATTCTCCATTAGCCGCTTGTCCGACACGCACAGCCGCTACCGGTCCATTCCACGGAATATTAGAAATCGCCAAAGCAGCTGAAGCGGCAATCACAGAAATTGTATCCGGACCATTTTCGCCATCAATTGACAAAACAGTCACAATTACTTGGACTTCATTGCGCATTCTGGCATCAAAAAGCGGGCGGATAGTTCGATCCACCACGCGTCCGTTTAAAACCGCATCATCTGAGGGCCGCCCTTCTCTTTTGATGAATCTTGATCCCTTAATTTTTCCGGCTGCATAGTATCTTTCTTCAAAGTCCACCATTAATGGGAAATACCCACCACCGAACTTTGAAAGACCCTTACTCATCGTGGCTGTCGCAAGAACCATTGTGTCGCCGTAACGTACCGTAACCGAACCGCCGGCTTGTTTAGCCAAGAGGCCGGTAGCTATCTCAAGTTCTCGTCCCCCGATTTGAAGGGACCATTTTTTCTGCTCCATAATTTGATTCTATCGGTATCTGCCAATAAAATCCAAGAAAACACGCTAATAAAACCTACAATTTATTTTTAGATGTCAGTTTCATTAGTGTGCCCGCTGGCTACTGGTCAAAATCGATATTTTTTAATTGATAAATAAGCTACTGTTTAGCATTTTACTGTAAAAAAACCTTTTTGTCAAACAAAAAATCCCGACGTCAAGTCGGGATTTTTGTTATCAAAAGTTGGTAAAAATTACCAATTGTTTCGAGAGTTGTTTCTGTCTCTGTCAAAGCTTTTCTTTGGACGATCTTCCAAGGGTCTAGCTTCGTTAACAGTCAAGGTTCTTCCTCCAAAGTCTTTTCCATCGAACATTTCGATAGCTTTTTGAGCTTCTTCAGGAGTAGCCATTTCAACAAAACCGAATCCTCTTGAGCGTCCGGACATTTTATCAATAATGATAGTTACTGATTCAACGTTTCCAGCTGCTGAAAAGGCTTCTTTCAATTCATCGTCAGTTGTCGAATATGGCAAACCTCCGATATATAATTTCTTTTCCATTTTATTTCTTGCAAAGTTCTTACGAACTTTAAAATAAAAAAATTAACAAACGTAAGACGACCGCTTTCTCGGAAACTCGCACTTGCCCTCAGGTCGCTAACGTTTGCTAACTTAACTTTGGGACGGAATTTACCTTGAAACCTTACTAACACTATTCTAGCACCGATACTGACAAAAGTCAAGCACCGTCAGGAAAAAATATAAAAACCGCGATCTTTTTCAAATCAGCGGTTTTTATATTTTTTCAATTCCTAATGGAATATCTTCACACATTCTTTATTTTTTAATAATTATTCTTGCTTGGCAAGGATTGCTTTGGAGGCTTCGTCTCTATGGAAATAATATGTACTTATAACTGTTCCTACCGCACACCCGAAAGCGTACAAAAGAACCAGTCTCCAATTGCTGATATCATCAACAATTGCTTGCAATACATAATACCAAATCAGAATATTTACCATTGTTATTACCCCGCTGGCAACAACCCTGGTTTCTACAACCAATTTGGTCCACAGTGTAACGATAATCATCTCCAAAACACCGACAAAAAATAGCGTCATATGTTTCGTGATAATTATGCGAATTATTCTACTTTTAACGTTCGACCTTTACTTTAGCCTAAATAAAAAACACTTTCCTTTTGAAAAATGCTTAATTTATAGGCTAAAACCCAGTATAGCACCAAAGCGCTTTCCAGTCAATATCTTTTTTCAAACAAAAAAAGCGACCTCGAAAAGTCTCTTTTATTCTGCGGGGACGGCCGGACTCGAACCGGTGACCTATTGCGTGACAGGCAATCGCTCTAACCAGCTGAGCTACGCCCCCGTATATTTTTTGTAGCAGAGGTGAGATTCGAACTCACGACCCCAGGCTTATGAGTCCTGTGCTCTAACCAGCTGAGCTACCCTGCCAAAACCACAAGCATAGAAATAACAGAGATCACCCGTGAAGGTGAGAACCTGCAACCACTATTCTTACTTGCTTTCTTGTTGCGGGGGCAGGATTTGAACCTGCGACCTCATGGTTATGAGCCACGCGAGCTGCCAGACTGCTCCACCCCGCTATATGTTAAATTTCAAAATTTTTTACCCTAATTTAGTACTTATTGCAAGCTGCTCCGCCCTGGGCGGACTCCACCCCGCTATACTACATATACCTTCTTGAAACACTATGTCCCAGTATAATGAAAATTCACAGAATGTCAATAAACTTCAAGAAATCTTCGTAAGATTTTATTACATCTTTCGCGCTGTCCAAATCCAATGAAAAATTTTTTTCATACACAATCCTGTTTCGCACCTGATGAGACTTTTTCAGCTCCTCTAAGTTTTCAATCTGTCCAACATTGGCGCTTTCCAGGCGCTCTGACATATCTTTTCCCGAATATCCGATTTTTTTAAGCATTTCATCCACTACGCTATCGGCCTCCAAAACCGCCGCCTTGTATTGAGATTGATTTTTACTTTTCAATCTGTCTCTTATCTTATTCCATTGTAATTCAAATTTGTTTTTAGCCAACGGAGGCAAATCGGCTCCTCTGAGCATTTTTCGCAAATCTTTGCCAAGTCCGCGAAAAAACAAAAGCAAAACGATATCGGCAAACAAAACTAAAACATAAATCGCTAAAATAAATTTTACCACCGTAAAAAAACCGGAATCCGCAAATGAAATCGCCGATTTAAAAATATAATCAATAATAGAGAGGAAAATTTCAAGCATCTGTTTGAATTATTTATTAATCTCAAAAGTATGGGCGGCATTCAAAAGTCCTTCCTCGTCAAACCATTTTCCCATAAGTTGCCCTCCGATTGGAAGTTGCTTGGAAGAATCGCCCTTTTCGGAAATCATACCAATCGGAAAAGAAATTGCCGGAACACCCACCAGATTGGCAGTGATGGTATATATATCCGACAAATACATTTTCATCGGGTCATCAGTTTTCTCTCCAAACTTAAACGCCACTTCCGGCGCAGTCGGAGAAAATATAAAATCAACATCTTCGAAGGCTTTTTCAAAATCTTGCTTAATAAGCGCGCGCACTTTTTGCGCTTTTTTGTAATACGCATCGTAATATCCAGCGCTAAGCGCATAGGTTCCAAGCATTATCCTTTTTTTGACTTCATCGCCAAAACCATATTTCCGGCTATCCAGATATGTCTCCAGAAGTGTTCGCGGCAAATCTTCACCCTCTTTACTGTCATCCCTCTCGTCATTTATTCTTAATCCATATTTTATTCCGTCAAATCTTGCTAAATTAGAACTCACCTCTGAAGGCATAATCATATAATATGTCGCCAGAGAATATTGGCTATGTGGCAAAGAAATTTCTTTTATTTCCGCTCCCAGTTTTTTATATTTTTCAATCGCGTCATTTACTATTTTTCCAATATCTTCACTCAATCCTTCGAAATACTCTTTAACAATCCCAATTTTAATTCCCCGCACATTACCGGTAAGATAATTCGTATAATCTTTCGCGCCACTTTGCGCGCTTGTGGCATCCATCTTATCCTCGCCGGAAATCACCGATAAAACAATCGCTACATCTTCTATAGTCTTTCCGAAAGGTCCGATTTGATCGAGACTGGAAGCCATTGCGATCGCACCGTAACGAGAAACACGTCCATAGGTAGGTTTGAGTCCGACAATTCCGCAAAAAGACGCTGGCTGACGAATCGATCCTCCGGTGTCTGTTCCCAAAGCGCAAACCGCCAAATCTCCAGCCACCGCGGCGGCGCTGCCTCCGGAAGATCCGCCCGGAACTCTTTCCAAATCAAGCGGATTTCTGGTTTTTTGATAGGCGCTGCTTTCTGTTGAAGAACCCATTGCAAATTCATCCATATTGGTCTTTCCTAAAATCACCGCTCCGGCTTCTTTGAGTTTTTTTATTACAGTCGCGTCGTATGGAGCAAAATAATTATCCAAAATTTTCGACCCGGCGGTTGTCCGCACTCCCATCACGCAAAGATTATCTTTGATCGCCATTGGTATTCCTTCCATAATTCCAATTTCTTCTCCCCGGGAAATTTTCTCATCGATTTTCCTCGCCTGCTCCAATGCCAAATCTTCAGTCAAAGTCAAATAAGCGCCGATTTCTCCATCTTTTTCTTTAATATGCGCAAAATAACCCTCCGCCAATTCAACTGCAGTTATTTCTCTACTAACAAGTTTATTATGTAATTCCCTGATCATTGCAACAAATTTAAAATTATTTATAAAACGCTTCTTACTTTTATCAAATCATCTTTCAATTCCGGGGCATTTTCCAAAATCGCTTCTCTTTCTTTTTCATTAAGCTCTTTTTTTCTGTCCTCGCTATAAGCATTGCTGGTTCCGGAGATATGCCCTATCGGTTGGATATTTTCCGTATCCAGCTCTTCCATTTGTTTAAAATAATCCAAAATACCGGAAAGATCTTTTTGGTATTTTTTGATATCTTCTTCTCGAAGTCCCAATCGAGCCAGTGCGGCAACATTTTTTATTTCTTGTTTAGTCAACATTGTACCAATTTTAAATTTTACTATTTTATAATTTCCCTAAATTCATCTTCACTCAATATTTTCACTCCGAATTTTTTCGCCTTTTCCAATTTTGATCCCGGATTTTTTCCCGCCAAAACAAAATCGGTTTTCTTACTCACCGAAGAAGAAATATTTCCTCCTTCTTTTCTAATAATATCCTTTGCTTCGTCCCTTGTCCAGTTTTCCAATTCCCCGGTCAAAACAAAAACCAATCCTTCCAATTTACTTTTTTTCCCCTCCTTCCCCTTTCTTCCTATTTCTCCCATTTCAATTTCTACCCCTGATTGTTCCATTCTTTGCAAAATTTCCAAATTTTTCTCATCCCCAAACCATAAAACCAAGCTTTCTGCTACTTTTTCTCCAATACCCTTAATACTCATCCAATCTTCTTTTTTGATTCTTGGAAAAACTTCCCTAATATCCCCAATCCCCCCAAACTTCCCAACTCCCCAAATTTCTTCCAAATTAGCAGAAATCAATACAGCTGTTTCTTCTCCCGCATAACGAATACCAAGAGAATACAAAAATTTTTCCAAAGATATTTTTTTACTCTTTTCAATCGCCTCAATCAAATTGCCAGCCGATTTTGAAGCAAAACGCTCCAACAGCTCCAAGTCTCCCTTTTTAAGTTCAAAAATATCCGCCACATTAGAGATTAGGCTTTTATTAACCAATTGCTCCACGATTTTTTCGCCCAATCCATCGATATTGAAACCTTTCTTGCTTACAAAATGAATAATATTTTCAATTTCAATTGCAAAACAGTTTTTATTCAGACAATAATGCGCCGCACTTTCTTCTTTTTGTTTTCCGTATCCTGTCGTTTTTCGCTCGACGAGACCGCCACAAATCGGACAAGTTTTCGGCATTTGAAAAATTTTTTCCTTGCCGGTGCGCAAATTTTTTACCACCTCCACTACTTCCGGAATAACATCTCCAGCTTTTTGAATTACAACTGTGTCTCCAATTCGAATATCCAATCGATAGATTTCATCTTCATTATGCAAAGTGGCGCGAGAAACGGTTGAACCGGCGACTTTCACTGGACGAAGATGTGCCACCGGCGTGAGCGCTCCGGTGCGACCGATCTGCACTTGAATATCCTCCACAATCGTTGTTACTTTTTGAGCCGGAAATTTATATGCCACTCCCCAACGCGGAGCTTTTCCTGTATACCCCAGCGCGTCTTGAATTTTTTTGGAATTTATTTTTACAACCACTCCGTCAATTTCATAGTTTTCATTATTTTTCTTTTCCGTCCAACTCTGATAATATTTTTCAACTTCAAAAATATTCCTGCATAGAAGATAATTTTTATTTACCTTGAACCCCAGCTTTTCCAATAACTTCAGCTCTTCTACTTGAGTTTTTGGATCTTCCAACTCTATGTCTCGCTTTATAATTTTGATTTTTGATTTTTGATTTTTGATTTTTATAAAGTCTATATCATATAC
>CAZRJL010000043.1:0-7329 GCA_964600645.1 uncultured Bdellovibrionales bacterium
AAAGAAGCTTTTGATGAAGCAAAAATAACTGAAAAAGAAATTGATTTGATTGCCGTCACGGAGGGACCGGGACTTATTCCGGCGCTTCTAGTCGGCACTAACACCGCCAAGACATTAGCATACAAATGGAAAAAACCACTCCTTGGAATTCATCACATCGAAGGACACATATACGCGAATTTCATTCGCGAAATCCAAAATGCAAATCTCAAAACTCAAAATTTAAAAGAGATAGAATTTCCTATTTTATGTTTGGTAGTTTCCGGCGGGCATACGCAATTAGTTTTGATGCAGAATCATTTACAATATGAAATTATCGGACAAACACTGGATGACGCCGCTGGGGAAGCCTTTGACAAGGCCGCCAGAATTTTGGATTTGGGATATCCCGGAGGACCTGCTATTTCAGCCGAAGCGGCAATTTACCAAGAAACAAAAAACAAGAAACAAGCAAATTCAAATAACCAAATATCAAATATCAAAATAAAATTACCGAGGCCAATGTTGCATTCCAAGGATTTTAATTTTTCTTTTTCTGGACTCAAAACTGCGGTTTTATATCAAATGAAAAAAATTCAAGAAAATAAATTTGTCACTGATCATTGGTCACTGATCATTGAAGCAATGGCATATGAGTTTCAGCAAGCCGCCATTGATGTTTTGGTACACAAAACCATCAAAGCTGCGCAGGAGTATCAACCCAAAACCATAATGCTCGCCGGAGGCGTGAGCGCGAACAAACAGCTCCGCGAACAACTCGGCAAAGCAATTAAAAATAATCAGTCAAATTTGTCTGACTCGTCCTATCTTGTTCCTGCTCTATCTCTCACAGGAGACAATGCCGCGATGATCGCTGCCGCCGCCGCTTTCCGCTGGCAAAAAATGTCCGCCAAAGAAAAACAAAACGCCCTTGAAAATTGGAAAACCCTGGAAACCGACGCAAACCTGAAACTAAGTTGACATCATATAATTCTTACAATCCCCCTGCTTCCATCCATTTCAATTTTTTGTCCATCTGACAACCTATTCGTAATTCCTTGCACACCAACAATGCAAGGTTTTTTGTATTCTCTAGCAATGATAGCGGTATGCGAAAGCTCTCCCCCTTCTTCCGTTATTATCCCTGACACTTTTCCAATTATCTTGGAATATTCAGGTGCGATATCGGGAGCGATAATAATGTCATTTTCCATAATTCTTGAAAGATCATGATAATTAAAAATTTTTTTTATCTTTCCGGAAACTTTGCCCGGAAAAATCGGCGTTCCTAAATAAGTATCGTTTTTTGATTTTTCATAGATTGTATATTTCGAACTGAAATCTATTTTAATTTTTTCCCTTATCAATTGCTTCATCTGTTCTCCGAAATAAAAATTCCCGCGATAATAAACAAATGGATCATTCCTCTCTACTTGTTTCAAAATAGCTGGATATTCTTTTTTATATTTTTTATTCCTAATCTCATCCAAGACAAGAAAATCAGAGATATATTTTATTTTTCCGGTTCTTTTTGAATCCTGATAATATTTTTCCGCTTCCCCAAGAATAAACCCAAAAGCATTATGCGGTATCTTTTCGCTTTTTATTCTCGCAATTTCAAGTGTTTTTTCAATTTCAGGATCAATAATTGCTCCATTGGATATGGCGGAAAGTATAGTTGTAATATTTGTTATTTCCGGCCAAGCAATAATCAACAAATCCAACATTTTGGGAATATTTTGCTCTTCAGGATTTTTTAAGTATTTTTCGAGCCTGTCACAAACCGATAAAAACTTATCAATTTCTCCACGCAGACCAAAATTCCAATTTTTTCGATAATAATTAAGCAGTTCAATCGGATTACTTTTAATACTCTTCTTGTGATAATAAATGTTGAATCCTTTTTTGGGATAATAAACAAAAAGCGGATCGACAAAAACTCCGTCCAGCTTGTTTTGGGAGAAATATTCTCCGCGATGCCAAACTTCCATAACGGAAAACGCCAATATAGGCTTGAAAAATTTCTTAATATGGGTATATTTCATATTCTCATTGCCCTTAACATTATTACAAATAGCGGTCATAGGCCTGACTTGAACAATATAAAAATCCCCGCTTTTCGTTTTTAACCACTCGACATCAACCGGAAAATTGAAAAATTTTTCCAATTTTATAATATACCAAGAAAATGTTTCGATTTCTTCTTGTGATAATAATTGATGAATTATCAAAGACTGATCACTTTCAAATAGTCTGCCTTGTTTTCTTGGCAATACAATAATTTGTTTTTGCCTACCAATTTGAAAATTAATCAACTCCCCTTTTCCTTTTTCAACTATATATTTATGAGGTATTACTTTCCCGTATGCTAGCAATTTTCCTTCTCCAATAACAACCTCAGTCAAAACGACCTCAGCATTGCCTGAAAAAGGATCGACCGAAAAACTGATTCCTGAAACTTCTTCATCCAACAATTCTTGAATAATTACAGCCAAAGAAAAAGAAATTTTTTCAAGATTTCTGTCGCGGCGATATTTCAAAACATGGGATGAAAAAGAAGATGCCCACACTTTTTTAATATCACGTATCAAAGTTTTTTCCGTTGATCCTAAAATACTTTTTGCTTGTCCAGCCCAAGAATTTTTCAAGGAATCCTCTGAAATAAATGACGACCTCACAGCTATTTTTTCTATTTTTAATTTTTTACATTTTTCAAATATCTCTCGCTCGATTTCTTCCGGCATTCTCTTTCTGATGATAAGTTTTTTTATTTTCTCAGATTTTTCATCCAAGTCTCGTTCGTTTTCAAAATCAATCGAATTTATAATCGAAAATATTTCAAGCGCCAGAGCGTGATAATTCAAAAAAGTATCAAAAGCGTATGAAAACAGCACGAAACCTTTTGGAACATTCATACCGAGTTTTTTCACCTCACCCAAAAAAGCCGCCTTGCTTCCGGCGATATAAGAATCTTTTGTTGCAAGTTTTTCTAATGACATCGTAAACATTTTTTCTAAAAATTTTCAAATTAAACTCAAAAACTTTATAGAAAGGCTGTTTCTCATTTTGATTCGAATAAGAAACAGCCACTAAAACTTCCAGTTCACGATAACGGTGAAATATTTTCCTTCCCCTAAAACGATATCGGCAACCCAATCACCCTCACCCTCAGAAATAATTTTTTGAGCCAGTGCCTGTAGAAAAAGCGCATGACCGCAAATAAGTATTCTTTGTGAACTTTTTTTAGAAATTTTTAACAAGACCTCCTTTGCCGCCGCCTTTGAAATATCGGCACACGCCCTCCTTTGCTCACAACTGGCCTGAGAATATGCGTCTCTCAGGGCCACATTTCCCAATGCGACAAAAACAGCGTCGACTCTTTTCCTATCTCCATTCCAACAATGGGTGGATAAGGAAATTATTTTAGCATCTGGTTCTCGTCCAGCAGCAATAACCGCTGTTTCACTCGCTCTCTTTGCCAACGAAGATAGAACGAGGTCAAACTCTCCGAGATAAGGAACATTATTACGACCCCTCTTGGTTAATTTTCGCACCAGATCACTTTTCACAAAATTGCCAGATTCTGCCTCTCCGTGTCTCAAAAAAATGATCTCTAGTTGCATTTCCACCATCCTCTGGTAAAGAACTTTGGCACAATTACCTGCTATTTTTATTTGCTAAAAAATAACAGTTATTCATATTTTTGTATAATATTTCCTAAAATTTTATTATAAAATCCTTATTTATAGACTAAAATTATTTTTGATATTTTAAAAAGTGTCGATATTATTGACACTTACTGAAAATTACACTATGCTTAAGTTATGGAAAACATCGAAAAAATAATCGGCTTTGTGGGATTGAACGACCATGAGACTAAAATATATACAACGCTTCTGCGCTTCGGCCAGAGCGTGATTTCCGACATTGCCAAAAACTCCGGCATCAAACGGGCGACAATCTACCAATATATCGACAATTTGACCGTCAAAGACATCGTGCGCAAAACAGTCAAAGGCAAACGGGTTTTTTATTATCCCGAAGACCCGAAAAAATTAATAGGAATCATTGAACGCAAGGAAAGAAAAATCAAAGAAATCTTTCCCGAACTGGAAAAAATGTATTTGCATTCATCCAGCAGGCCGGCAGTAAGATTTTATGAGGGAAAAGAAGGGATGCGCTCTGTCTATCGCGAAATGACTAAAACCTCCAAAACACTTTGGAGTATGTTTTCTGCCGATCGATATTTTAAAGTTTTTTCCGAAAAAGACGGAAATGAATTTATTAGCAATATTTATCAAAATGGCGGACAACTCAAGGATTTAGTACTCAACTCAAAGCTAGGCACACAATATGTGAAAGAAAAATGGGGAGGCGAAATGACAACTTCCAAGCTCCTAACAAAAGATTTTGATTTTTCCGTCGACCTTTTGATTTCCGGAAATAATGTCGCAATGATTTCTTTTAATAATTTAGTTGCTATTATTATCGAAAATCCAGGCATTGCCAACTTACAAAGAAATCTTTTGAAATTTATTTGGAAACATACAAAATAATTTCCGTTGGCAAAAAATGTCCGACAAAGAAAAAGAAAATGCCTTTGAAAACTGGAAAACTCTAGAAACCGACGCAAACCTGAAACTAACTTCACATAACACATAGCATGGAACATAAAGCATAGAGCTCATACACTGAACCCCTAGGTGGTTGTATTTTGTGTTATATGCTACGTGCTATGTGTTATATGTTATGTTACGTACTCTATGTTTACGCCTTGAATTTTCCTTTGTTTACTGGTAAGATGCACTTATGAAAAAAGAACTGCCAAAAATATACAATCCGCAAGAAATTGAGGATAAAATATATCAAAAGTGGGAAGAATCGGGATTTTTCCAGCCAGAGGCTGGTCAGCCTTTGGCTGATAATCCTGACAACAGAGAGCCATTCTCTATTATGATGCCACCGCCGAATGTGACGGGAGTTTTGCATTTGGGACATGCGATGGAAAACACTTTGATGGATATTATGGCGCGCTACCAAAGAATGCAAGGCAAAAAAGTACTCTTGCTTCCCGGAACAGATCACGCCGCCGTTGCCACCCAAGCCAAAGTGGAAAAACTTCTCATTGAAAAAGGCATCAAAAATCCCCGAAAAGAATTGGGGCGAGAAAAACTTCTTGAAGAAATCAAAAATTATGCGGAAAATTCCAAAACAACCATCCTTTCCCAAATCCGCAAAATGGGAACATCTTGCGATTGGTCGCGATTAGCCTACACTTTCGACGAAACAAGAAGCAAAATCGTCAATGAAGTTTTTGAAAAAATGTACAAAGACGGTCTCATTTACCAAGGACACCGAGCAATCAATTGGTCAGTCAAAGGACAATCCACCGTTTCCGATGATGAGCTTGTCTACATTGAGAGACCGGGAAAAATATACACTTTCAAATATTCCAAAGACTTTCCTATTTCCATTGCTACCACACGACCCGAAACAAAATTCGGAGACACAGCTGTGGCAGTTAATCCAAAAGATGAAAGATATAAAAAATATATCGGACAAATTTTTGATATTTCTAATTTTGCCGACAGTGGAATTGATTTGAAAATAAAAATAATTTCCGACCAATCCGTTGACATTAATTTTGGAACCGGAGCTGTCGGAGTGACGCCCGCCCATTCAATGGTTGATTTTGAAATGCGCGAAAAACAAATTTCTAGTGGCAACCAAATCGAACTCATTCAAATTATCGGACAAGATGGAAAAATGAACGAAAAAGCAGGACAATATCAAAACCTCACTACTGAAGAAGCTAGAGAAAAAATAGTTCGATGGATAAAAAGTGCCGGACTGCTTGAAAAAGAAGAAGAAATTGTCCAAAATGTAAGCACCTCCGATCGCTTTGGCGACATTATAGAAATATTGCCAATGACTCAATGGTTTGTCGCCGTCAACAAAAAAATTCCCGGGAAAAACAAAACCCTCAAAGAATTAATGAAAGAATCTGTTGCGACCGGATTAAACAGCGACCCGAAACAAAAAATAACCATAACTCCGGAACGCTTTGAAAAAATATATTACAACTGGATTGATAACCTGCGCGATTGGTGCATTTCTCGCCAAATTTGGTGGGGACACCGCATTCCGGTTTGGTATTGTCAAAATCCCGCTTGCCAAAAACCATTTGTAAGCGGAAACAAAATTGAAAAATGCCCTCTTTGCGGAGGAGCAGTCGAGCAAGATCCTGATACGCTGGATACTTGGTTTTCCAGCGGTCTTTGGACATTTTCCACTCTTACCGAAGACGAAAGAAAAATATTTCACCCTACCAGCTGGATGCAAATGGGAAATGAGCTTTTGTTTTTCTGGATGGCAAGAATGATCCTGATGACCACTTATTATCTGGAAGAAATTCCTTTCAAAAATGTCTATATCCATGGAATGCTGCGCGATGAAAAAGGCAACAAATTTTCCAAATCCGCCGGAAATAATCTCGATCCAATGGATGTTTCCGCAAAATACGGCACCGATGCACTTCGCCTCAGTCTCATTTCGGGCATCGCTCCCGGACAAGACAGCAAGTTTTACCAAGAAAAAGTGGAAAGTGCCCGAAATTTCGTAAACAAGCTTTGGAATATCAGCCGTTATATCATCGGCGCAAATCAAGAATTAAGAATCAAGAATCAAGAATTAAACAAAAACAATTTAACATTGGCGGATTTTTGGATATTGCAAAAAATGGGGAATTTGATTGGGGAAATTAAAAATGACATAAAAACTTTCAACTTTTCCATCGCCATTGAAAAAATCAAGGAATTTGTTTGGAATGATTTTGCCACTTGGTATATTGAAGTGAGCAAGTTTGAGGACAACAAAACAGAAAAAAATATCGTTCTCAATATAATCTTGGAGGATATTTTGAAAGTCCTTCATCCCTACGCTCCGTTTGTCACGGAAAATATTTGGAGTATTTTAGGAAAAGAAAATTTAATCGTTGAAAAATTCCCGACCAAAGAAAAATATTGGGAAATTGCCAGCGCTTCTCAAGTAGATGAAATCAGATTCGGCCTAATCAAAGAAATCATAATTTCTATTCGAAATCTCCGCAGTGAAAACAAACTTGAGCCATCCAAAAAAATTACCGTTATTTTTGACGTCAAAAACCTGCCGGAATATTTCGAAATAAAAACCATCGAATTAATTGAGTCTCAGAAAAATTTAATCAAAAATCTGCGTACTGGAGTTGAAACAATCAAAATAATTGAAACTGGAGAAAAAATCAAAAACGCCCTTCAGTACAATATAGCCGGAATTGATATTTATATTCCCCTTGAAGGCCTGTTTGACGCC
>CAZRJL010000044.1:0-7313 GCA_964600645.1 uncultured Bdellovibrionales bacterium
GTATTAAACATACCAATGGCGCTTACTACTAATGCCACCACTCCAAAAAGCATCAGGATTATTTTAACGACATTGAAAATTTTATTGGCCTGATCAACTGTATCCGACAAAGAGGAAACTAAAAGACCCTCCGTCAAAATGTTATCTCGAATGGAAGACATCACGTTAGTATTTCGACATTTAACTTTCACCTGCGAATATTTTTCTATATTCAACTCAGACAAAGCATCTGAATGCACATAAGCCATACTAGAATCACCCTGAATTGAGCCGACGATTATAAATTTTTTCTCCGATTTTTTCATTTCATATTCATCGCCCAATCCCTTATTTTTATCTTCTGCTGAAACAACTTTTGGAATATAATAAGTAAACCTCATTTCTTTTCCGATAAGTTCTTGTGCTTCCCGCCCCAAAACTCCCGCCAAAGAAGAAGTTATCACAATTCCTTCTTTTTTTTCATCGCTAATCATTTCTCCTTTATCAATTTCCATTCCTCCCAATTTCAAATATCCCGGCGTAGTCCCCAAAATATTCATATCCGCGGAAAGATTATCCACTTCTCCCTGCGCTAAAATTCCAAATGCCGGACTCACTTCCTCCACCCCGTCCATATTTTTTATTTTTTCAGTTATCGCTTTATCCAAAGAAACCAAACCCAAATTCGCCTCACTGATATCCAACGTCAAAAGAGAGTCCGCGGTAGTTATTTTTTCCAACAAAGTTTTTTGCAATCCGTACCCTAGGGAAACCAAAAGCAAAATCGCTCCAATACCAATACTCATTCCCAAAATAGTCAAAAGCGTTCTCGAGGTTCGCGCCCGAAACATTCTTATTGAAAGCTTGAAAATATCGGAAAATCTCATCATAAATATTTTTTATTCCCGGGTATATTTTAAAAGCATAATAATCTCCACTTCTTTGGTAATTTTATCCGCAGTATTTTTGTATAATCCCAATCCTCCCATTTTGACCGGAAGATCCATTTTTTTCGCCAATCCAAATCCATCGATTTTATTCTCCATTCTTAATTTAAGAAAGGATTGCAAACGCATATACAGCCTTTCGTCCAATTTCAAATCGAAATTTTTTTTCAAATACTCGGCCAAAATCAAATGATGTTTTTCTTTTTCATTTTCATCACTAATAAACTCCGTCGCCTCCAAAATCAAACGGATTCTCGAAGCAAAAGAATTCGCGCGCTTTTTATTCCAATTGGCTCCACCTTTTTCAAAATCCATATCCAAATTTCTTTCAAAAGTTCCGATATCCATATTGTGAAAAAGCAATTCTTTCAAATAATTCTCCGCTGAGCTCAATTGCAACTCAGTCAAATCGGAAAGCACATGATCGAGAAGTTGCTTAGCCTTAAACGGAACCAGCAAAACTCCCAACTGCTGCGGATTAAGATTTCTAAAAGTCCTCATTAAAATCTTCATTTCAACGGGAATTTGATAATCAGGTTCCTCTTCTTGAGCCTTCTTGGCAGCCTCAATCGGACGCTTTTCTTTATTCACTTCCTCCTTCACAATCTTTCCGTCTTTCATATAAATGATTCGATCGGCAAAATGAAGATGCTCGGGATTATGAGTAACTAGAATAATCGTCTTTTTATCTATTTCATTTAATTCTTTGAGTATCCGCAAAACATTCTCCGCCGATTCACTGTCGAGATTTCCCACCGGCTCGTCCGCCAAAATAATCTGCGGATTGTTAATTAGCGATCTGGCAATGGAAACTCTTTGTTTTTGCCCTCCGGAAAGCTCACTGGGAAATTTATATGCCTGTTCCGCAATGGAAAAACGCTGCAACAACCCCATTCCGTCTTTTTCACGAACTTTCTTTGAAATTCCGGAAAAAGACTTAGGCAGACAAACATTACCAATAATATTTAGCGACGGAACCAAATAAAATGCTTGAAAAACCATTCCGATATTGTTCCGGTGAAGATTGACTTTTTCTTTTTTATTCATCTCTGAAAGTTTTTTTCCTTCAATGGAAACATCACCGTACGTAGGCGCCTGCAAACCGGAAATTGCATACAAAAGAGTTGATTTTCCGCAACCGGAAGGTCCAAAAATTATCACGTATTCCTGGGGATATATTTCCACATTGGCATCCTCCAAAGACCTCACTTCATTCGATTTCCCCTGATTATATATAACCCGCAAATCTTTTACTTTTATTATCGGTTCTTTCATTTTTATTTTTTTCGATTGCACAAAAACGCCGGATGCGTAGATTATAATTATATCACGAAATTGAGAAGAAATAAAAAAACACAATTGCCGCCGCCACCATTGTTCGATACCAGAAAAAAATTCGATAATTTACTTTTCTGACAAATTCAAGTAAGAATTTTATCGCCGCCATTCCGCTTGCCGCTGAAAAAACAACTCCCAATAAAATCACGTAATCGAAATGAGAAAAAAAATCCCCAGTCTTAAGCAAGCTGGCTCCAAGCACTATCGGCGCCATCATCAAAAAAGAAAACCTTGCCGCTTCGACTCGCCCCAAACCTCTTGCCAATCCGGCTGTTATTGTGATGCCGCTACGTGAAGTTCCGGGAATTATCGCCAAAACCTGCGAGAATCCGATCAAAATTCCATCCGCAAATCCGATTTCTTGAAAATTTCTTTTTCGAAAAGAACATTTGTCCGCAAAAAAGAGAATGACTCCCCAAAAGAACAAATTAAATGCCACAAAAAGTTGATGTCTGAATAATGTTTCAACCAATTCTTCAAGGAAAAATCCCGCCAACACACCGGGAATTGTGGCAATAGCCAATATCCACAATGTCTTCGAAGAATATCCGTTTTTATTATTATGATTGACTAATTCCCTGCGACAAAAGGCCAATTGAAAAATATCCATCCAATCGCGCCAAAAATATCCCAGTACAGCCAAAAGAGTTCCAAAGTGTAGCGACACATCGAAATAAAGCCCCGCGTCTTCCCATCCGAAAAACCTAGGAATAACAATCAGATGACCGGAAGAAGATATTGGAAGAAATTCGCTGGCACCCTGAACTATTCCCAAAAAGACAGTTTGAAATATATTAGACATTGAATGAATTTAGCCTTATTTTGATAAAACTTTTATCCTTGTCATTCCCGCCTTCGCGGGAATCTAGTGTTTGCATTTCAACTTATTTTTTTTATTTCCTGATACAATTCAACGCTTATGGCTTTGAAAATTTTCGGATTTTCACTGAGAAACTGCTTCGCCTTTTCTCTTCCAAGACCAAGTTTTTCTCCAGCAAACGAATAAGAATTTCCGGTCTTTTTCACTACATCATATTTAGCCGCCGTGTCAAGCAAGTCTCCGGACTTGGAAATTCCTTCATTATACATAATATCAAACTCAGTATTCTTAAAAGGAGGCGCCACTTTGTTTTTTACCACCTTCGCTTTTACCCTGTTTCCCACCACCTCTTCTCCTTTTTTTATCTGAGCGCTACGCCGCACTTCAATGCGAACGGAAGCATAAAATTTCAAAGCCTGCCCTCCGGTTGTTGTTTCCGGATTACCAAACATAACGCCGATTTTCATTCTTATTTGATTAATAAAAATCACTATCGTGTTGGATTTAGCAACCAACGGTGTGAGCTTTCGAAGCGCCTGCGACATCAAGCGCGCTTGGCGTCCTACATGATGATCCCCCATCTCGCCTTCAATTTCCGCTCTCGGAACCAACGCCGCCACGCTGTCGACAACAATCACGTCAATCGCATTGCTTCGCACCAAGGTCTCCACAATATCCAAAGCTTGCTCTCCGGCATCCGGTTGGGAGATAAGCAAGTCATCAATATTAACTCCGATTTTTTTCGCATATTCGGGATCCATTGCGTGCTCAGCATCGATAAACGCCGCCACACCGCCGGATTTTTGCGCGTTAGCGATAATATTAAGCGACAAGGTTGTTTTTCCGGAAGATTCCGGACCATATATTTCAATTACTCTGCCACGCGGAACACCGCCGATCCCCAATGCGATATCTAACGAAACCGAACCGGTGGAAATGGCCTCCACATCCACTTTTTTAATTTCCCCCAATTTCATCAGCATTCCTTCTCCGAATTTATCTTTTATTTCATCTACCACTTCCTCTATATTTCTCTTTCCTTTTCCCGCCTCATTTTTTTCCAACTTATTTTCTTTTTTCATAGTTTATAATTTATTTTAAATTATTTTACTTTTTGATCAAATCCAAATTAAAAACAATATCTTTTACCGGACCAGCTTGAGTACTCAGCGCTCCACGATCTTGACCGTTTATTTTGATCAGTGTTTCACTTCCTTTTCCGGAACTTACAACCGCTTCGCTTTGAGCTGTGATCTTGTGCCATGATCCCGCTTGGAGAACTCCGCTAAAAACCAATTTCCCGTCCGCCTCTATCGAGACCCATACTGATTCGCCACTTGATCCAACCTCCAATTCAATTACCTTGGGATTTTCAATTTCTTCCATCTCATTCTTTTCTTGATTTATTGCTTCTTCGGTGCCAATCTGATTACTCAAGTCTGGATTTATATCACTTGAATAAACAGATAATGTTTTTACGGTTTCTTTATTGAATCGATTCAATGCCCTTATTGTTATCATATTTAAACCACCTTGTAATCCGATACTTTCCCTAAATCCTCCCTCATCATCAACAATCATCGGTTGCTCATTGACGAAAACTCTTCCATCTTTCTCGCTTTTTCCAATAATATAAATCTGTCCGCCTTCAACCGTTTCTCCGTCCAACGGGCTACTCACAATCAATCTCGGTGTAGATACAAAGCTATCCAATTCACTATACAAATAAAAAAAGATAGCCAACGTAACAAAAACCACGACCACCAAGGTAATCATTTTCGGAGTAACGGCGAAAGTATGAATCGAAAAGGGTTTTTTCTTTTTCTCCTCACATCCATTCTCTTTTTCTTTTTTAATATTATAAGCGATCCCTTGCTCTCTTTCATAGGCCTTTATTAAGGGCGCTTCACTTATTCCCATAAATCCCGCGTAGCTTCGCAAAAATCCTTTTACATATACTTGCGCGGGTAATTTTTCATACTCGCCGTTTTCCAAATATTGAAGATATTTGGATTGAATTCGCGTGCCTCGCGAAACTTCCCCCAGGCTCATCCTTCTTTCGGCTCTGATTTGTTGAAGCTTCTCTCCCAAAGTAAGAGACATTACTTTTTTTCGGGTAAAACCATTCATGCGGTTAACTTACAAATGACAATTTACAACACGATAATTCTAATTACCGTCGATTGTAAATTATATATTGCCAATTATTGGTTGCGGTTGTTGGTTAAAATTACACCTGCCATTTCTCATCATTTTTTTCTTCCACCTCATCTTCTTGACTGAAAAATTTATCCGATGATTGCGCCTTTGAAATATTTTCTGATAAAATTCCTCTCGGCTTTGAACCATTAGCGGGACCGATAATTCCTTTCTCTTCCAGCATATCTACAAGTCGCGCTGCCCTGTTATATCCCACTCTCAATCTTCTTTGGAGTAATGACGCACTAGCACGTCCGGATTCGATCACAATTCTTTTCGCCTCTTCATAAAAATTATCCTCCTGTTGCTGGGAAAATCCGCCGGATGAACTAAAATCAATCTCTTGATGCAAAAAATCTCCGATGGAAGAAATATCCTTTCCGGAATTCCGATCCTCCATTTCCACATCTGCGTCACTTTCAACGTCCAAAAGATTGTCTTTTTGCCGTTTCCAGAATTTTACCACTCTTTTTACTTCCTCCTCATCAATCAACACTCCTTGTACTCTTAATGGCTTTGCTGAGTCGGAAGACAGAAAAAGCATATCGCCTCTTCCCAATAATTTTTCCGCTCCGGCCATATCCAAAATAGTGCGAGAATCAATCTGCGTTGCAACCTGCAAAGCAATACGAGTAGTAATATTCGCCTTTATCAATCCGGTTAAAACCTCAACGCTTGGACGCTGAGTTGAAACAATCAAATGGATTCCAATCGCTCTTGCCATTTGAGCCAAGCGAATAATCGCCCCTTCAACTTCCTTGCCATGCGCCGCCATCAAATCAGCCAACTCATCAATAACAATAACAATATACGGAAGCTTTTTTAAATCCTCTTCGATTTGAGCGCCTGTTTCCGGATCAATAAACTTTCTTTTCTTTCCTTCGGAAAATTTCAAATGATAAGAAACCAAATCCCGCGAACCGGTATCCTGCAAAAGTCTATATCTTTGCTCCATTTCTCCAATCGCCCATTTTAAAACATTAATCACTTTACTATTTTCCACAATCACATCGGAAAGCAAATGAGGAATTCCGTTATACAATGAAAGCTCTACGCGCTTAGGATCCACTAGTACCAATTTCAAATCATCGGGAGTATTTTGATAAAGCAATGAAATTAAAATGGAATTGATACACACGCTTTTTCCTGTTCCCGTCGCTCCAGCAACAAGCAAATGCGGCATTTTTCGCAAATCTTTGAATATATATTTTCCACCCACATTTTTTCCCAAAATAAGATTCATCGTCGAAGTGGAGTCTCGAAATAAAATATCCTCCAAAGCATCCCGCATACGCACCGAAGCCACTGTCTTGTTGGGAACTTCAATTCCAATCATCGATTTTCCCGGGATAGGAGCTTCAATTCGAATAGGATGCGCCGCTAATGCCAAAGACAAATCGGCTCCGAGCGCGGTGATGCGACTCAGCTTCACTCCAACTGCCGGACGAAAACTATATTGTGTTACAGTAGGACCAACAAGGATGCCGCCTTCTTCAACTTCAATGCCGAAATAACTGAAAGTTCTTTTTATTATTTCAGACTTCTTTTGAGTATCTCCTCCTTGCGCCTTTCCACTGGAATTTTCCAAAAGTCTCAAAGGAGGAAGATCCCAATTATTTCCGATAGCACGGGAAGCAAATCCTTTTGGAGGTGCATTTTTCCGAAGCGCCGGCTGAAAATTATCTCCACTGCGCATTTTTTTGTTTTTTTCCTTTTTTTCTTCCTCAATTTCAGCTTTCAATTCATCCTCAGATCCCGACACAAATTCGATTTTCTTAATATTGTTTCCAAGATCTTCTTTTTCCGGAACTTTTTCAATCTCATTTTTATCGTTTTTTACTTCCTCTGCAATAATTTCCGCGCTCTTTTTATTCTCCTTTTCCGCATCTTCTTTAATAACATCGCTACTCTCGACAACAGATTTATCTTCTTCTCTTTTTTTCAAAGAAGAAAAAAATCTTTGCCCCAAAGCAACTAATGAAAAATTAAAAGCGATAATAATTCCAATCAAAAAAATTGCCGACAAAATA
>CAZRJL010000045.1:0-1990 GCA_964600645.1 uncultured Bdellovibrionales bacterium
AAGTCGGAACTCCCCCTGCATTAGCAAGAAGAACTTGTCCGCCTGTGCCTGCAACCACACTAGCCATAGTATTGACAGCGGTAGTATATAGAATTGTGTTTACTCCTCCGAAAGTCCCTATTCCGGTACCTCCGCGAGCCACCGACAAATATTGCTCGCTAGTAAGAGAAGCGGCTCCGTCCCAAAAAGCAACATATCCGACAGTTCCCGAACCGGAAAGACCTCCGGCGCCGGCGCCGGAATAAAAAGTCGCTTGACCCGCTCCGGTTCCTACAACAATCCTGTCGTTATCGGTGTCCCATTCGATTCTTCCTTCTGCGATCGGCGTCGGAGCCAATGATTGAGTTAAGGTAATATTTGAAGCAGAAATCGATCCGCCGGAAATCGTCAAATTATTTGCCAAATAAGCATCCGCAAGAATATCCGCGTTCCACGTTCCAGTCGTGATTGTTCCCAATTCGGTAATATCGGTTGTGTCATTCCAACTCAAAGAAGATCCGTTATTAGATAAAAATTGACCAGCACTTCCTACCGCCATCCTCTGCCATTTAATCACTCCGCCTCCAGTATCAACTCCTGTAATCAAATCTCCGGAAAGTGGAGATGCCACGGTTGTATCAGGATGAGAAAGCGAAAGCAAATTATGCGCTCCGACAAACGGAGAGTTTTGCCAAGTCGGCACACCGCCAACCACTCCCATTATTTGACCATTGGATCCAATCGGCAATCTCGCCAAAGCAGTTGCGCCGCTGGCATAAATCAAATCACCGCTAACATAAGAAGCTAATCCGGTTCCTCCGTATGCGGCAGTGATCGCATTTCCATGCCAAGTGGTTCCGGTCAAGGTTGAATCAAGATTTATAGTAAGCGTATCAGTCGCACTGCCGACGGTTGCAATATTTGTTCCTCCGATAATATTCAAAGTATTTCCATTGGAAATCGCTTGATCATCTCCGCTGTCGCCGGAAACGTCAAAAGAAGTAAAACTCCCCGCCGCAACTTCCCAACTCAAAGTTGGATTGCCACCGTTCCAATTGAACGTTAAATATTCTCCGTCATCAGCGGCCAATCCTTGAAATTCGGAGAGTATGTTTTCTTGCTCGGAAAAAAGCAATGACCCAACCGCAATTGAAGAAAGTCCGGTTCCACCAGAAGCAACCGAAACAACTTCATCAGAAGAAAAATCTTGAAAAATTACTCCGTCATTGGAAAACTGCCAAACCCCACTAGTTCCATTGTATCGCAATGATGGCTTGACGGTTGCGCTTGAAACTGAAAGATCAAAATTATTCCCACTCAATGAATCGCTATCGCCAATATTGAAAACGAGTGAATCTGTTCCTTCGTCCGTTCCCTGATCATGCAAACGACTATCGTCTCCCAAAACCAAATCACTATCACCCTCTCCGGTTGATAGATAATCATTATCGATTTTTCCGTTTTTTCCCAGTTGCAAAATATCCCCCTCTCCTGTTCCAATCGTCTCGCCATCCAAATACATAGCATCGACGGCATTGAGTGCCAAAGGAACCGCCCCCATTTTTTTACGCGGTTTCATTTCACTATCCTCTCCGATTTTTATTCCCAGATAATATTCTTTGTCCGCAAAATTCAAACCGCTTGGCAATAAATTTTCCGCTCCGAGATTGGTATTGAAAATTCCATTGACGATTTGCACTGTCTGCGTTTCACTCCAAACACTAACGGCCGAATTTTCATCGACATAAATTGAAAATTTTATTAGATACTCGCCATTATCAATTTCATTACCCTCATTATTGGAAACATATCCGGAAATTTCCAGATGTTTTTCCGCCGCCAAGGAAATTTGATACACAAAAAACACTCCTGCCAACAGAATTATTGGAAATGAAAATATTAAAATTTTTGTTTTTATATTATCCGTCATTTCAATCCGATAATTTGTAATTATAACATATTTTTATCTGTTTTGCATTTTTATTTTTCATATCTGCCACTCTTTTTGTCA
>CAZRJL010000045.1:2090-6501 GCA_964600645.1 uncultured Bdellovibrionales bacterium
AGCGCCCATCCGAAAACATCTTCAATCGCGCCGGCAATCAGATCGAAAACCGATTCTTTTTTCTTGTCGGTATAAATTCCTATATAATTGGTCTTTGCTTCATTATTCCATCTGTCTCTAACTTTTATTCTATACAAATATGCCGTTCCGGGGTCCAAATTTCCGATAGTCAAATTGTGATTTATGCCATATTCTTTTTCGCGGATTGTTACCGGATTTTGTCCGCCACTTCTGGAATATTCGACCTCGGAAACAGCCGGTTTGTTTGTCTTCCATGCAATTGCCAATTTGGATTCATCCTCGTCTCCGGCGATGAAGGTTTCCGCCCTGTTGAAAGAAATTTCTATCGGACTATTGTCAAAATCACCTTCTAATAAAGCCACACTGCCGCCAAAATATATTTGACTGATTTTATAATTCTCGCTAAAAAGAGCGCCGGATTCTTTTGGTGAAACCGCATCATCTTCTTTTTTGATATCCTCTTTTTCAATATCTCCTTCCGTTTTTATTTCACTTGAAGAAACTTCTTCATTCTCAATTCTCTTTTCGGAAAATGCTTCATCTTGATCTTGTATGACAGCTTCATTTTTCTTCATTTTCCAGTACAAAAAAACTGCCGCCACCAGAAATACAAATACAACAAAAACGGCCATCTTTTTGGACTTGAAAAATCTTTTCAACCTCATTTTTTCATATTGAAAATCCATCTTGAATTTTGTTTGTTTTTCCAAAAAAACAATTTGAATGAAGCACAATCATTCATTAAAATTATACCTTTTTTTTCAAATAACCGCAAACCTTTACCGCCGATATTCCCGCTACTTTTTTTCTTTGACTAAAAACCTTCAAAAGGCTAGAATATTATTATCATATAACCTACTTATTTGAATAAAAAACATTAGATTTTCCAAAAAAATATGCTCACAATTGATGATGTTTTTGAAAATTTCAAACTCCCCCTTACTAAAGAAAGAAAGGATCTCATTTATCGCGCTTTTCTTTTCGCTCAAAAAGCTCATCAAGGGCAAAAACGCCGCTCCGGAGAAGAATATATCCAGCATTGCTTGGCAACCGCCAAGATATTGGGACAAATCGGAATGGAATCAAAAACAGTCGCCGCTGGACTGCTTCATGATGTTCCCGAAGACACATCCATCACTCTTTTGGATTTGGAAAAAGAATTCGGAAGCGAAGTAACCTCCATGGTGGAAGGCATCACCAAATTAGGAAGAATAAAGCTACGCGAATCCAGAGAAGAATATTTTTTGGAAAATCTACGCAAAATGTTCCTTGCAATGGCGGCCGACATCCGCGTTGTCATCATCAAGCTCGCCGATAGACTGCACAATATGCAAACCCTTCAATACAATCCTCCGGAAAAACAACACCGAATCGCGATGGAAACTATGGAGGTTTATGTCCCAATCGCCAACCGACTCGGAATTGGAGAAATAAAAGGAGAACTAGAGGATTTGTCTTTCAAATATCTGGATGGAGAAAATTACACTTACGTAAAAAACATCCAAGAAAAACTCTACAAAGAAGGTGAACAATATGTCAATGAGGTTATTCGGGAAATAAAAAAAGAATTGGAAAAAATAGGAATAAACGTTATTAATATTCATGGGAGAGCCAAGCACTTGTACAGCCTGTATTTGAAACTTAAGCGCTACGAAATGGATATTTCTCGCATCTATGACCTGATTGCTATTCGTATTGTCGTTCCTAATATCGCCGATTGTTATGAAACTCTCGGAATTGTGCACAAAAAATATCGCCCACTGATCGGACGCATCAAAGATTATATTTCCTTACCCAAACCAAACGGATATCAATCAATCCACACAACGATTTTCGGACCGAAAGGCAGAATTTTGGAAGTCCAAATACGCACCCAAAAAATGCACACGGAAGCCGAATTCGGAATCGCTTCCCATTGGATATATAATGAATTCGAAAAACAAAAAGGCTGGAAAGGATTATTCAGTAAAAAATCAAAAACCCCGAAAGAAAGCCTCCCGTGGATCAAACAATTGCAAGAATGGCATCAAGAAACCGGGAGCAATCAAGAAAAATTCCTCGAAGGTTTGCAGATAGATTTTTTCAAAAATCATATTTTTGCCTTCACTCCGCTCGGGGACGTCATTGATCTTCCGGAAGAAGCCACGCCGGTAGATTTTGCCTATGCCATTCACAGTGAGATTGGAAACCGCACCTCAGGCGCGAAAGTAAACGGAAAAATTGTCACACTTGATTATCAAATAAAAAACGGCGATGTGGTTGATATTATGACTTCCAAAGATGACAAAAAACCCAGCCGCGATTGGCTGAATTTTGTCAAAACATCCACTGCCAAAACCCAAATCCGCAGAAAATTAAAAAGAGACTAAAGATACTATATTAAACAAAAGATAAGAAAAAATATAACAAAATTTTTCTTATCTGCACAATTAAATAAAATCTACAATACTTTCTCTAAAATTCCATCCAATTCTTCATCCGAATAATATTCAATCGTAATTTTTCCCCCGGAATCTCCGGCTTTTTTTATTTTCACTTTTGTCCCGAAAAAACCAGCCAAACGGCTTTCCAAATCTTTCACTTCCGGATCAATGGTTATTTTTCTGCTGTGCGTTTTTACGGAAACCTCTTTACTCTTACTTTCCGACTGGCGCACCGTCAAATTATTTTTAAGGATCATTTCAAGAAGCATTAATTGTTTTTCCGAACTATCCACCGCCAAAAGGGCTTTGGCATGACCTTCGCTGATTTGCCCGGAAGTCAAAGCTTTTTGCGCCTGAACAGGAAGTTGCAAAAGACGCAGTTTGTTCGCCACTGTACTGCGGTTTTTTCCCATCCGCTCAGCCACCTCTTCTTGATTCATTTGAAATTCATCCGCCAAGTGCTGATACGCTCGAGCTTCTTCAATCGGATTGAGATTATGCCGTTGGACATTTTCAATAATTGCCATCTCTAATTTTTGTTTATCGTCAATCTGACGGACGACAACCGGAACCTTTTTGAGACCAGCCAACTTGGCGGCCTGAAATCTTCTTTCTCCGGCAATCAATTCAAATCCATTTCCTTGTCGGCTCACCACCAATGGTTGAATAATTCCGTGATTCTTAATTGATTTGGATAATTCCCCTAACTTTTCTTGATCAAAATCAGTCCGCGGTTGATAGGGATTAGCTTTTATTCTTTCGATTTCAACTTCATTTGAATAATCATTTGCGCCACCCCTCTCATCGACACGATCGTTTCTTTGAGAAAAATCCGCATTCGAAGAAGTATCGTCATTATCTTCATTTTTTTTGCTTTTTTGCGGTATCAAAGAAGCAAGCCCTCTGCCCAATCCATATTCTTGCGCCATAAAATTTTATTTTTAATAAATAACTACACAATAAACCGCTTTTTTTTCTCTTCAAACTTTGTTCGTTGAATCACCTCTTTGGCAAGACTTTTATATGACCTTGCTCCTTTGGAAAAAGCATCAAAACCCAAAATGGATTTTCCGAAACTGGGAGCTTCCGCCAAACGGACACTGCGCGGGATTACACTTTCAAAAACATACCCAGGGAAATGATTCTTGACCTCGGTAACAACTTGGCGGGACAACCGATTGCGCCTATCATACATCGTCAAAACCGCCCCCATAATTTTCAACTCGGGCTGTAAATTTTCCCGCACCAATTCAATTGTTTCCAAAAGCTGGCTAAGCCCCTCTAATGCATAATATTCCGTCTGCACCGGAATAATTACTTCGTCGCTGGCAACCAACCCATTAATCGTGAGTAATCCCAAGCTCGGAGGACTGTCGATTATGATATAGTCATAGTCTGACCTGATTTGACGCAAAACATCATACAAGCGAAACTCGCGATTATCCAAGTGGATCATTTCCACTCCCGCACCTGCCAATTCCGGAGAAGAAGAAATAATATCATAGCCGGAATTAGACCTGGAAATCACACTGCGCGGATTGTTTCGATTAATCATTATTTGATACAAGCTTTTGTTCGTATTTCGAATATCCACGCCTGACCCCGAAGAGGCATTTCCCTGTGGATCCAAATCAACCAAAAGCACCGACTTACCCGCATCAAACAAGTAGGTTGCCAAGTTGACCGCAGTAGTGGTTTTTCCCACCCCGCCCTTTTGATTGATAAGTGAAATTATTTTCGCCATATAATTTTATTATACTACATTGACAAAAACCTTTCAATTCCCTATTCTGAAGTAGTGAATTAACAAGCCGATGTGGTGGAATTGGTATACACGCACGACTCACCCTAAACCACGAAGGGTTCAGGGTGCCCTACACCTTTTTGGTGCGGGGCAAAATATTTTAAAACCAGCAAGGGAAAAACAAGTTTAAAAAAATTAATAATAAGAGAAAGTTTAAAATAAC
>CAZRJL010000046.1:0-6282 GCA_964600645.1 uncultured Bdellovibrionales bacterium
CCAAAACATAATTTTTCATCCCCCACTCTCCACTTTTTCAAAAAAATCAAAAAAGCAAGAATGAGTTTTTTATTTTAAATTATTTAATTTTTTATTACCCCATTTCAATTCCTCAACTATTCTAGCATAATTTCTGCCATTTAACATCACTTTCTTTATTATGCGCCGTTCTTATTTCCTAAGTCTGTTCTCCCAATACCATTGATACACTTCTTGAGCCACCGGCACTGCGTTATAGCTCTCTTCCCCTTGCCCCTCAACCAGCACCACTAAAACAATCTCCGGATTTTCATATGGAGCGTAGGAAACAAACCAACCATGTGTCTTTCCCTCTCCTCCATACTGCGCCGTTCCGGTTTTTCCGGCAACTTCAATAGGCAGACCATTGAGACTTTGCGCCGTTCCTTCGGTTATCGTCATTCTCATCCCTTCTTGCGCAACTTTCAAAATTTGAGGATCAATTATTTGCGACCGAACAATTCGCGGAGAATAATTTTCCGTTTCGCCTTTCAAATTACGCGCTTGCGAAACAATCCTCGGCTGATACAATGTTCCACCATTGGCAATAGCGGAAATATAAGCGGCGATTTGAAGCGGCGTCGCGGTGATATATCCCTGTCCGATGGACGCATGATAACTGTTTCCGATATACCATTTTTCTCCAAATTTTTCCATTTTCCATTTTTCATCCGGCACAAATCCTTCCGCCTCTCCACCAATATCAATTCCAGTCATATTTCCAAAACCGAAAAGATTGTAATATTCCTTCATCTTTTCCATACCCAAACCTCTTACATTTCCATATCCCCCTCCAACGCTATAAAAAAACACATCGCTGGAAACGGCAATCGCCCGCCTGACATCGGTAAATCCGTGAGCTTTCCAATCACCAAAAAAATAACTACCCGCACTGATGCCTCCTCGACTTTCAATCTGAGTTTGTTCCGTTATTATTCCTTCTTTAAGCGCGGCGCTTGCAAGCAAAGGCTTTATTGTCGAACCGGGAGCATATTCCCCCGAAAGCGCCCGATTAAACATCGGGCGAAGCGGATCGCTCATTAATTGCTGATATTGATTCGAGGAAATACCGGAAGCAAAAAGATTATTATCGAAACTGGGAATACTTACCATCGCCAAAACCCCCCCATCATTGGGATTCATTGCCACAGCGGCGGCGGTTTTCAATTGATTTTTTTCCAACACTCCACTAATACTGTCAAATAATTTTTTTTGCAATTGAGCGTCAATATTTAAAATCAAATCACTTCCGGGATCGGGACTCGCGATACCCACCTCTCTCTTGGCATTTCCCACCGAATCAACCTCCACTTTTCTTGCTCCATTTTTCCCCCGTAACTTATCCTCATATGCTTTTTCTATTCCATGCTTACCAATATAATCCGTAAACGCATAATCCGGGTTGTTTTTCAATTCTTCGGCGCGAATTTTTCCCTCATATCCCAATATATGGGAAAAAATCAAACCGTCTTCATATTTTCTGACTGCGTTTTTTTCAATTTCAAATCCGGGAAACTCCTCTTTTTTTCCCTCTATTATCAAGGATTCCTCTTGGCTTATATTTTCTTTTATTAAAATCGGAGACGAAAAAGAAAGATCCGCATTCTCCAAAAATCCCCAAATTTCATCCTTGTTTAACGCAAGAATTTCTGCTATTTTTTCAACCACGCTTCTTCGCTCCGGCAGATTAACCGAGAGATCATTCGGAATAGCGACAACATCCATACTGGGCGTATTATTTACTAAAACTTGTCCGTATCGGTCGTATATCTTTCCGCGCGGAGCTTTGATACTTATCAAGTGGGTACTGTTTCCCTTGGCAATCTCACGATAATATTCACCCTTAATAATACTCAAATAAAAAATTCTTCCCGCCATCACAAACAGAACCGCCAAAGAAACAAACCAAAAAATATCAAGCAATTTTTTATCAAAAGGATTTTCCATTCGGCAAGCCTCCTGCCTGGTGAGTGTCATTAAGGAATCTTCCACTTCAAATTGATCGAGCATTTCCCTTTTTACTTGGTATTTTTCTCTTGTCATAATATTATCTGATTTTTACCGCTTTTTCATAAAAAAATAAACGTTTCTCCAGCCTATTTATTGCCCAATAGAGAAAATAGAAAATCGGAATATTCCAAAGCGATTCCAAAAAAGAACTCCAAATAAATTCCATAGGATTGCCTACAAAAAAATCCATCGTTCCAATTTGAAGCAAAGAAAAACCAAGCGCGAGAAAATTACTAAAAAAGGTTACCGCCACTATAAGAAAAATCACCAATAAAAAACTCCACCCGGCGCTGGCAAGCAAAAGTCTCTTGGAAATAAAACTCACCGAATATATCGCAAGTATAAATATTACCACATTCTCTCCCACTCGATCGAAAGCCAGCAAATCAATCAAAATTCCCAACCCGAGAATATACATCCAAATTTTTTCAAAACCGGAAATAATCGTCCATGCCACCGCCGCCATCAATCCAAAACCAACAACTTGTCCGCCAAAAGGAAAAGAAGCAAGAACGTATGCTTGAAAAAAGGCAATAATAAAAACTGCTACCGCTCTGAAAAAAAAATTCTCCATCTAGATTTATCACTGACCGCTTTTGATCACGGAAACAAACCGCAAATCATCGGGTGCTATTAATTGAAACACGACCGCGCGCCAAAAAAGATTATCCGGCGACGCATAAGTCTCTTTTGCTTTTCCTATTAGTAATCCCCTGGGCATATCACCCCCAATTCCGGAAGTTATAATTTCATCTCCAATATCGATTTTGTCCGTTTGCAAGACATCATCCAATATCAATCCAAGTCCGTATTCGCCTCGCACAATTCCTTTTGCCTGTGTCGCTCCCATTTCCGCGTTGATAAAACTTTCCGGGTTGGACAACAACATCACTTGCGATGAAGTTGCGTATGTTTTTTTTACGCGACCAACCAAATTTTTTCCAAAAGCCACCACTGGCATTCCCTCGGAAATACCATCACGACTACCTTTGTCGATCATCATCCAATTTCCCACACCGCCTACATCGCGACCAATTACTTGCGCCATCTGACCCTCAAACCTGTCTCGCAAAAAAAGATTATTTTGCTCCCTGAGAATATCATTTTCTTTCTTTATATCGCGAAGCAGTGCATTTTCCGCCGCCAAACGCACGTTTTCGCCGCTTAGCTTTTCATTTTCGCTCTTCATTTCTCCAATCGAAGAAGCAAAAAAGATTACCTGCTTGGTTTTCTCAGAAGAAACAAAAAGAATTTTTCCAAAAGGATAAGTAACGCGAAGAATCACTCCTCGAAAAAAATCAAAAAAACCGAATGGATTCCAAAAAATCAAAAAACCGAAAATGAAAACCACTGCGACAACTCTGGATATTTTTCGATTATAAAAATTCTTAAACATTTTATCTTTATGTTTATAATTCTACCTCAAAGGACGATCATCATATTGATTATCAATTAAAACTTCTTTTAGATTATCCAGATCCTCCAAAACGATTCCTGTTCCTCGCACTACCGCCGTTAAAGGATCTTCCATCATTCGTACCGGCATTTCCGTGTGATTGGCAATCGCTTTATCCAGTCCGCGAATCAAACTGCCTCCTCCCGCCAAAATTATTCCTCTTTGCATAATATCGGAAATAAGTTCCGGCGGAGTTTCCTCAATAATAGTTTTGATGTTGTTTATAATAATCCGAATAGAACGCGAAAGCGCCTCGCGAATTTGTTCATCATTGGCTTTTATTTCTTTCGGCAAACCACTTACTAAATCTCGCCCGCGAATCATCATTGAAAGAGGCTTTGGTTGAGGATAAGCACTTCCGATGGCAATTTTTACATCTTCCGCCGTTCTTTCTCCGACTAATAAATTAAATTCATCCCGGCAAAATCTCACAATATCTTCATTCATTTCATCACCGGCAACCCGCAAACTGCGCGAAACCACCACGCCGCCCAAGGAAATAACGGCGATTTCCGCTGTTCCTCCGCCGATATCAACAATCATATTTCCCGCCGGAGTGGTTACTGGAAGACGCGCGCCGATTGCCGCCGCCATCGGTTCATCGATAACATACGCTTCCCGCGCTCCGGCGTTGAGTGAAGCATCAATAACCGCCCTTTTCTCCACTTCGGTCACTCCGGATGGAATTCCAACCAACACGCGCGGACGAGGAAGCAAAGAAAAAGAATCTTTGTGAATCTTGTCGATAAAGTATCGCAACATTTGTTGGGTAACCTCAAAATCACTCACCACTCCGTCTACCAGAGGACGAATCGCCACAATATGACTGGGAGTTTTTCCGACCATCTTTTTGGCTTCTTTTCCAATTGCCAGAATTTGTCCGGTTCTTTTGTTGATTGCCACCACGGAAGGCTCATTGATAACAATCCCTTTTCCGCTCACATAAACCAAGGTATTGGCGGTTCCCAAATCAATCCCGATATCTTTGGAAAATTTCCCAAAAAAACTTCCGGTTATTTTTCGATATATATTTCTGAATTTAGAGGTCATAAAAAAATTCAACAAGCTTTTTGACTTATTTTCAAATATTTAGATTTCTTTTTGTTATTTTCCTCAATAATACACCAAAAAGGCAACGCAGTCAAAATTAAAAAAAATGAGGGATTGCAACATCGTGCAATCCCTTTTCAAGCACTTCGAATTATTATTTACAAATAATCAGCGGCAACAGTCGCCAAACTACTGCGACAACCACCTGTCAGAGTAATGTGTCCATGAATTGACAGCGGAGAAAGTTTTCTCACCGCATGCATCAGTCCATTGCTTTGCTCGTCAACATACGGATTGTCGATTTGTCCAGGGTCGCCAAGAAGGACGAATTTAGTTCCCTCCCCGGCACGACTAATAATCGTTTTTGCCTCAAACGGCGTCAAATTCTGCGCCTCATCAATAACGCAGAATTCCCCGCGAATTGAACGCCCACGCATAAATGTGAGCGCTTCCAACTGCAAGATGTCCTCAATTTTTTCTTTCTTTCTTCTTTTTATCCCCAGATCCTTCATCCTGCCCAGAATAAAATAGAGATTATCCGAATAAGCCCCCATCCATGGGGCAAGCTTATCTTTCATGTCCCCAGAAAGATAACCGATATCATTTCCGATTGGAATAATCGGACGCGAAAAAAGTATTTTATCGTACAACTTCGTACCATTGAACGTCTGAGTCAACCCAGCCAAAAGAGCGAGCATTGTCTTGCCTGTTCCGGCTTTACCGGCAATAGTCACAACTTGCACATTCGGGTCGATAAGCAAGTTGTATACCATTATCTGCTCAACATTTCTTGGCCAAATTCCGTACGAATTTGGCATTTCCCATTTATGCCGACAGACGTCTTCATTTCCATCATACCGACCCATATATTTGTTCTTCCCATTTGTCATCAAGATGAATTCATTGGCAAGCAATCCATCCAAATCGCCGGATTCGATATTCTTGAAAATATTTTTCAAAGGATACCGACTTCCATTGCAACAACATTCGTTTATTAAACCCTCAGGAGCGTCAATATTTCGATACCCCTTAAATCCAACGTTAAATGATGAGGCTTTATCTTCCTCAAAATCCGTAGTCTTAATTCCGAGAATATTCGCTTTGACGCGCATATTCAGATCTTTGGAAACCAGAGTGATGTTTCCAGCTCTTCTATGCAGATGATAAACGACTGCCAAAGTCTGATGATCGAGAGTCTCTGGATTAAAGTAATCTGTAATGCCCCAGGTTATCTCAGGACTTGCCATTGATATTTTTACTATTTTTCCATCCGACATTTTTATCCCTTCGCTGAAACTGCCAAATTCACGCAAGCTGTCGAAATATTTCAATGACCTTCTTGCGTTAAATCCCTTTGTGCCCTCCAACTTCTTCATTCCATCTAACTGCTCAATTACAGCCATTGGAATAACCACATCGCAGTTATTCAAACAATTAACTGCCATCGGATTGTGCAGAAAAACACTTGCGTCAATCACAAACGTTTCTCTTTTTGCTGATTGTTGAGTTGTCATATTGCCTCCTCGACAAGAGTTATTTGCCAAAATAAAAAAGCCAACGATTGCGCGCTGCTTTTTATTTTTCAAGGAACAATTCCTCTTTTTCTTATTCAATTTTACTAAACTTAATATATCAAAATAACCACCCAAAAGCAAACCTATTTGTCTCTATAGTAATCAGTGTGGTGAATGATTCATCAACCATTAAAAAAATTATAACCCTAAATAAAAATGGCATTTCGGAAGATT
>CAZRJL010000047.1:0-6252 GCA_964600645.1 uncultured Bdellovibrionales bacterium
GAAAAACAAAAAGGATGTCCAAGAATTTTCTTTTAATCTGATGGATAATATTTTTTCTCTCCATAACAACCTCTCTAATCATACCTACAAACACGGCGGTTATCAAGCTTTCAAAATCAACGATCCCAAGCCAAGAGATATTCACAAAGCCACAGTCAAAGACAGACTCCTTCATCACGCCATTTACCGAAAACTCTACCCATTTTTCGACAGGACTTTCATTTCCGATTCATATTCCTGCCGAAACAACAAAGGCACGCACAAAGCAATTGAAAAACTGCAAAAATATTTCTGCAAGGAAAGCAAAAATAACACAAAAACTTGCTATGTTCTCAAATGCGATATTAAAAAATTCTTTGCCAATATTGATCATCGGATTTTACTCGAAATATTAGCGGAATATATTTCGGACAAAAGTATTAGGTGGTTGTTGGAAGAAATAATTGGAAGTTTTAAAACCCCAGAACCCCTCCCCAGCCCTCCCCTTGGAAAAGGGAGGGGGAATAGTGGCGTCGGCTTGCCATTGGGAAATCTCACTTCCCAACTTTTAGTGAATATCTATATGAATAAATTCGATCAATTTGCCAAGCATAAATTGAAAGCCGAATACTACATCCGTTATGCTGATGATTTTGTATTTTTATCTCAAAACAAAAAATGGCTGAAAAATTTGATTCTTAAAATCGGTGAATTTCTGGATAAAGAATTAAAACTCAGCTTGCATCCCGGCAAAGTTTCCATTCAAACTTTTTCATCCGGAGTTGATTTTCTTGGATATGTTATTTTTCCGCATCACAGGATTTTGCGGACGAAAACGAAGAGGAGGATGCTCAAAAAGTTATCGTTCGGGCATAAAATTTTGAAAAAAGGATTGATTTCAAAAGATAAATTTGATCAAAGCTTGCAGTCGTATTTGGGAGTTTTGAGGCATTGTGAGGGGCGGGGGATTGAAAAGGATATTTACAAATTCATTGAAAAGGTAAAGCACAGCTAGTGCCAATTGTGCCGGTTGGAATTATTTCAACAATGGCAAAAGGCTTTCGCCGTTCATTTCTTTGGGTTTTTCGATACCCATAATTTCAAGAATTGTGGGGGCAATGTCACTCAGGAGTCCCCCCGGATCGTAACCTTGTTTTTTAGGGTTGACTGGCGTTTCTTCTCGATGATTATCAGGAGCAATATACCAAAAAGGAACGGGATTGGAAGAGTGCTCTGTGTTGATTTCTCCGGTGCGAAGGTTTTGCAGTTCCTCGGCGTTTCCATGGTCGGCGGTTATAAGCAAACATCCGCCTTCTTGTAAAACAGCGGGAATCAGGATGGAAAGATTTTTATCTACAGATTCCACCGCCTTTATGGTTGCTTCCATATTTCCGGTATGTCCGACCATATCCGCATTGGCGTAGTTGATCAGAATAAAATCATATTTTTTCAGTTCCAAGGATTCAATTACTCTTTCGGTTATTTTATCAGCGCTCATTTCCGGAGCTTGATCAAATTTGGAAACAGACGGGGAGGGAATCAAAAGACGATCTTCTCCTGACCAAGGTTCTTCTTTTCCGCCATTGAAAAAATAAGTTACGTGAGCGTATTTTTCCGTTTCGGCGATGCGCAATTGTTTTTTTCTGTTTCGACTAAGGATTTCACCCAAACCGTTTTCAATTTTTTCCGGAGGAAAAGCGACGGAAACCGGCAAATCCTTTTCATATTCAGTCATTGTGACAAAATCGATTTTGAGGCGTTTTTCCCTTTTGAATCCGTCAAATTCCGGCAAGACAAAAGCTTTCGTTATTTGCCGCGCGCGATCTTCGCGAAAATTGAAAAAAATCACAGTGTCTTCATCTTGAATAAGCGCTACCGGTTTCCCGTTTTCAGTGATTACTCCCGGCTCGATGTATTCATCGGTAATCCCCTTGGCGTATGAGTCTTGCAGATATTTAATCGGGTCGCTTATATGTTCTCCTTCTCCTTGAGTCATCATTTTGTAGGCTTTTTCAATACGCCCCCAATTGTTGTTTCTGTCCATCGTCCAATTTCTTCCGCAAACAGTGGCTATTTTTCCTACTCCTTTCATTTTTAATTTATCTTGGAGCATTTTAATTACTTTCGTTCCGCATGTCGGAGAAGAATCACGTCCGTCGGTAATTATATGTAAGTAGAGATTTTTAATTCTTTGAATGTCTGCCATTTCAATAAGTGCATAGAGATGCTCGGAATACGAATGTACCGCTCCTTCCCCCATAAGTCCCAATAGGTGTAGCGATCCATTTTTTTCTTGAACGTTCCTCATGCTTTCGGAGAGGGCCTTGTTACGAAAAAATGATCCGTCTTGAACTGACAGGGTTATTCTGGGGAGATTTTGATAAATTATTTTACCGGCGCCGAGTGTCATATGCCCAACTTCGCTGTTTCCGGATTCTCCCCATGGAATTCCCACGGAAATCCCCGATGCTTGAAGTGTGGTGGAGGGGTAGTATTGATTTAGTTTGTCCACTGAAGGCTTGCGAGATTTGGAGATGGAATTTCCTTGCTGATTACTGGAGAGGCCCCAGCCGTCCAGAATAACTAAAACCACTGGTTTATACATATTGAAAAATCAAATTGTCGGTTAAAAACCGATCCGCCCTTGGCGGACAAACTCCATAGTAAACTATGAGAGTCGCAAATATTATAAATTGTTATAAAAAATATTCAACTTCAATTACCATCTTAGCATTTTTAGAAGTCTTTGACAAAAGAACTTTTATAGGCTAAAATAGCCAATAGTAATAATTATATACAACCTTTCAATTTAGCCTTCGGATAACTGAAGAAAACTGTAATTTATATGTCGAGCAATATTTGCGGAGAAACAATAAACAATTTTTTTTCAAAATCATCAAGCAATAAAAAAATGCTTGGTTTTGCTTTATCTTTTTTGGAATAATGCCGTTATGGTATTTTTCTATGCAGGTTTAATTGAATAGGACTGAAAAATATGGGAGTAAGTTTAATAACTGTAGTCGCTTTGGCATTGGCCGTGGGATCGGTTTTGGGATATTATGCCAGACAATCGATTGCCAAAAAGCAGCTTTCGACAGCCGAGGGAAAAGTGAATAATATGCTTGCGGAAGCGGACAAAAAAGCGCAAGAGACTGCGCTTAGCGCGAAGAATAAGGCCGTGGAAATATTGGAGGAGGCCAGAAAAAAAGAGAAGGAGCGAGAGAGTCAATTGTATCGGATGGAACAGAGAATTGAAAAAAGAGAAGAAATCATCGACAAGAAAATGGAAGAGTTGGATCGGGGAAAAAATATCTTGGAGAAAAAAGCGGAAGAAGTTAAAGCGATAAAAATCGAGGCGGAAAAAATCAGACAAGAAGAATTGGATCGTTTGGAGAAAATTGCCGGACTCGACAAGGAGCAGGCGAAAAATATTCTTTTGCAACTTACGGAAGAGGAAAATAAAGATGCTCTGGTAGAAAAAATTTCCCGTTTGGAAAATGAAGGGAAAAAAGCGTTGGAAGATAAGGCGCGCTCGATTATGACACAGGCTATTCAAAAATATGCCGGTTCGCATTCAGCGGAAGTAACTACCAGCACTATTAGCATCCCTTCCGATGATTTGAAAGGGAAAATTATTGGCAGAGAGGGAAGGAATATTAAAGCATTGGAAAGGGCGACCGGAGTGGAAATTATTGTTGACGATACTCCCGAGGCGATTGTTATTTCCGGATTTGATCCGGTGCGTCGTGAAATTGCCAGAATTGCGCTAGGGAAACTTATTGATGATGGTAGAATTCATCCGACACGTATTGATGAGGCGGTTGAGTATGCCAAAAAGGAAGTTGACAACAAAGTTCGCGAAGCCGGGGAGGCGGCGGCGTATGATTTGGGAATCGCGGGACTTAATCCAAAATTATTGTATTTAATCGGAAGGTTGCGTTATCGAACGAGTTTCGGTCAAAATGTTTTGATTCATTCTATTGAAGTGGCTCATTTGTCTGGAGCTTTGGCGGCTGAACTTGGAGCAGATGTGGCAGTGGCGAAAAAAGCCGGACTTTTCCATGATATTGGTAAGGCGGTTGATCATGAAATACAGGGAACTCACGTGGAAATCGGAGTCAAAATATTGCAGAAATTCGGAATTGCCCAAGAAATTATTGATGCGGTAAAGCCTCATCATGAAGAATATCCCTTTGAAACGCCCGAATCTTTCATTGTGGCGGCGGCGGATGCCATTTCGGCAAGTCGACCCGGAGCAAGAAAGGACAGTTTGGAAAATTATCTCAAGCGATTGGAAGAATTAGAATCGGTCGCCTCTTCTTTTCCGGCAGTGGAGAAAGTATATGCCATTTCTGCTGGGAGAGAAATTCGAGTATTTGTGAAGCCGGAAGAAATTGATGATCTCGGCGCGATGAAATTGGCAAAGAGTATCGCGGAAAAAATTGAAGAAGAATTAAAATACCCAGGAGAAATAAAAGTGAATGTTTTGCGGGAAACACGCGCAATTGAGTACGCCAGATAAATTGTTGATTTCATAATGCTGTGCAACGTGATCCGACGTCGCGTCGGATTTTACGTTGTGGATAACTGGATTTGCTTTATTTTAGGGAAAAGTTGTAGAATTACTAATGTTGGAAATAAAAACTAAAAAGGAAGGGAGGTGTACATTATGGAAAACATAAACAGAGACGCTTTGGTGGATGCTATTTCTTCCAAGGTAGAAGTTTCAAAAAAAGAAATCGGAGCGATTATCGAAGCTATGACTGACAAAATTACAGAAGAACTTCGAAAAGGAAATAAGGTTACTTTGACCGGGTTCGGAACCTTCAAGGTTTCCAAGAGAGCTGCTCGCGTAGGACGCAATCCTCAAACCGGAGCTAGCATCAATATCCCCGCAATGACTGTTCCTAAATTCACAGCCGGAAAAGCTTTGAAAGAAGCTGTTAAATAAATATCTTTGAATCCGTACGGAGTTAAAAGATAGTGACAAATCCGCCGAAGAGGCGGATTTGTTTTTGGTTGACGAGAAAGATTTTTTCCAGTATTATGGGTAAAGTTGGCAGGGCAAAGGGAAGTGCGGGTTTTACAAATATCGGAGTGTGGTGTAGTGGCAGCACGAGTGGTTTGGGACCATTTAGTCTGAGTTCGATTCTCAGCACTCCGACAAATTGCGAAAAAACAGCCTCCGGCTGTTTTTTTGACTTATGGTGAGTTTTTGCTATACACTATAGTTAGTACTTTAATTTGATTTTATACCTTAAAAATCCAAAGGAGGGCGGTTATGAAAAAGAAAAGTTCTCCCAAGGTGCGGAGAAAAAAGAAAGATGATTATGATATCGAAAACCTGAGATTATGCAGGGAAATCAGATCTTCTTTTGATTATCTGATTCATCTTATTGAGAAAAATAAATCCGTTTGTTTTTCTGGACTGAAAAAAATAGTAGCAGAAAGAAAGCGCGGATTTAGAGGAAAACCTTTCTTAACGAAAGGTAAAAATAAGACTTATTTTTATCACTTCAATTTTTTGATGCGCATTAGGAATGACCTGGAAATAATTGCGAGCGCGAATATTTCCGTCAAAGATCTTGATGATGTAGACATCATGAAAATAGCGATTAGCTATATTCACGAAAGAATTTCCGAATTGTATTTAAAAAATATAAATTTGGTAAAAAAAATTGCTTATCGTTATATTAGAGATGATGATTGTCCTCTAGATGATCTGATTGCAGAAGGATTTTCGGGCATTCAAAAGGTCGCTGTTTGTTTTGATGAAACTGCAGGTGAAAAATTTTCCACGGTGGCTATTTGGTGGATCCGCCAGGTGATTAGTCGCGCAGTGATGGATAAATACGGCGATATTATCAGAAAGCCAGTGCATACTTTTAGGCTGACAAACATGTTAAGGAAAGAATGCGTTGTATTACAGGAAAATGGAGAGACTGTTTCGCATGAGGTTTTGTCTGAGATAACCAAGATACCTCTAAAAAAAATCAATGAGGCTATGCAATTAAGAGAAATTTCTTTGGAGATGATTGTTGGTGATGAAGGGGAATTGATAGAATTTATCCCTTCAAATATTCCCAATCCAGAGGAGTATTTCACTCAAAGCAGCGTGGAAGAATCAGTCGGAAAATTGGTAGGATCTCTAGAGAAAGAAAAAGATCGGATAATTATTTCTATGCGGTTTGGGATTAACGGGTATAAACGTGAATATACGCTTGAGGAGGTGGGAGAAAAATTTAATCTGACGCGTGAACGTATCCGGCAGAT
>CAZRJL010000048.1:0-6238 GCA_964600645.1 uncultured Bdellovibrionales bacterium
TTCTTTTCCTCTTTCCCCTTCAGTCTTTTTCAAGACTTCGTCTATCCGCGCCATTATGAAAAATTCCGCTCCGCTACATTCTGCGAAATTTTAAAGAAATAATTTTGTTATTTTACAAAAGAAAAAGGGAGAGCTATAAAGCACTCTCCCAGGGATTGGAATTCCTTGAAGCGATGGCTGCAAGGCATAATGCCCCACTAGCCAAGTCGTTTTTGGCGCAAAGGGGTGGTATCTCAAGGGCGACTCCACTCTAGCCAGAGCCAGAAAATCATAGTCTACCACCTATCCTGCGCACTTTGTTCCTATCGCGGAACCGACTTGTGGGAATTGAACCCACTACTGCATTGCAGATAGACCAATAGCCGTTTCCAATCCTTAGAAGTATATAAACAAATATAAAGATAAAGGTCAAGGGGGCATTATAAAAAATAACAAAAATATTTCTTTAAAACTCAAGGGGGCGCTGCGCTTTCGCTGCGACTCATCCTCACCTAACAACACGATAAGCGGAAAATTGTTCAGCCCGCAATTTTCGCAAATCCCGATCCCCTTCGGGTCTCGCGACTTCGCTTATCGGTAAACGTTATCTAAAACCTCGCTCCCCTCCATAGGCGGGCAGGCGCTTCGGTTTTAGATAATGGCGCGGCCAGACTTGGGCGGAGCATAAGTGGCTTCAGATAACTCCGGGATAGACGGCTGGAATGTGTGGTAATATATAGTCAGAAGATATACCCGCCCAAATCTTGAAAAATCCTTTCGGAGAAATCGGAAAATTCTTTTCCTCTTTCCCCTTCAGTCTTTTTCAAGACTTCGTCTATCCGCGCCATTATGTGAAATTTGAGTTTGGCACCTCAACGGTTATAAAGGTTACAATCAAAGTTAAATTATGGAAAGAAAGAAGGCGGATTTTTTAATTAAAAGATATCAACTTGAACACATTGTTCCACTTGCGCTAACAGTGTTGTCATTTTATTTTTGGTTTAATAATTTTCAGCAAAATTTAATTTATTATACTGGCTTAGTTATTAATATTGTCGGGTTGATTGTTTGGTGGTCAGCAAAAATTTCCCTTGCTGAAAATTGGAACGCTGGATATGGAAAACCAAAAATAAAAACATTAATCACCAGCGGGGTTTATTCAAAAATCTGCCACCCGCTTTATTGGGGAATTAATTTAACCTTGATTGGCCTATCTTTGATACATCTAAATATTTTTCTTACTATCTTGTCTTTAATTATTGTGATTTATTTCTTCAGAAGAATGTGCATAGAAGATAAGTTCTTAGTTAAAGAATTAGGAGGAAAATATTTAGATTATAAGAAGAAAACTTGGGTGTAGTGTACCAAACTCAAACATCGCAGAACACCGAATATGAGGTTCATCCCGATTTTCCATTTTATATTTTCAAAGATGAATATCGGGACTCAACCCAAATTTTTGCCCTTTTCTTCTATTGATATATAATAAGGAAGCGGGCAAAAACTTCTCATATTTGGATACGTTATCTAAAACCTCGCTCCCCTCCATAGGCGGGCAGGCGCTCCATTTTTCATAACGTGCGCGGATTTGCGAAATATTAATCAGGCGGTTTATTTATTAAAACTTAATTTTTAATTAATAAATTTTATTACTAATATGGAGATAAAATTAGTCCAAGAGGGAGAGAGGGGTAAAACTTATCAAGCAGAGGGCTTCAAGATTTTGTACAGACATAAGAATGCCGTGGCAGGAGATAATTCCGAAAATCCTGACGAATTGCTTTACTTCATAACTGGTTCAGCCGAAATCACTCTCGGAAATAAAACATGGGTGATTAAATCTCCTGCAAAAGTGGAATTTCCAGCTAATACTTATCACAAAATTAACGCATTAACTGACATTAGCTACATTCTCTTTGAAAAATAAAATAAATAAATTTTTCATCCAATAACCAATATGAAACTAGTTCACTCAAGCCAATTGCCCGAATTAGGCGTAAGCCGCAACAAGGATATTAAGAAAAAAGTAATTCTCGAAAAAGGCTTCATTCCTAATGTAGAAACATTCGGTATGGCCACATTTAAACCTGGTCAATCTATCCCTGCCCACAAACATGATGCAGCATATGAAGTTTTTTACATATTAAGTGGAAAAGCTCAATTTATTGTAAACGGCAAAACAATTATTCTAGAGCCAGGCGATTGCATCACCATTGAGCCGGGAGAAGATCACCCTCAAAGCAACCCTTTCGACGAAGATTTAACTTGGTTATACTTTATAATCACCATCGACTAAATAAACGATTTCAAGACTCCGTCTATCCGCGCCACTGTCGGAAATTGAATTTTACCCTTAAGTAAATTGAAAAATATGTCTGCAAAAATATTATTCTGGACATTCACGCTTTTTGGAGTTATTCTTGAAATTGCGGGGGATGTTTTCTTTAAAAAATGGACAGTTGAAAATAGACCGCTTTTGATGTGGACTGGTTTTACTATTTATGCTATTGGTGCCTTGTTTTGGGCATTTTCCTTAAAATATGAATCACTATCAAAAGCTATTTCTATTTTTACAATTTTAAATTTGGTGATAATTGCACTTATTGGCATAATATTTTTTAAAGAAAACGTCTCAATGATTGCTAAGTTTGGAATAGTCCTAGGTATAATAAGTATTATACTCATAGAACGAGGGTAAAACTCAGCATCCGATAGTTAACTAAAATCTATCAAACACCCCAATTACTCAATAATCGGGGCGTTTTTATATACAACATAAACCATCCCTGCGGCGCCGATTGTTATGAAAGCATCTGCCAGATTGAAAACCGGCCAAATTTTCAGGTCAATAAAATCAATCACGCAGCCATAAGAGATTCTATCAATTACATTTGAGATAGCACCTGCTAGAATTAAGACGTAAGACGTAAGACATAAAATATAAAACACTGAAGCGACTTTTTTCTCTCTACTCATTAGCTGCAATATATGCACGATGATGATTATCCAAATAAAATAGAATATATATTCCGGTATTTTTATTCCGAAGCCCACTCCACCATTACAAACATAAAATCCGCCTGTATGACGGATAATATATTTGGATAGTTGGTCAATAAAAATTAAGAAAACAAATAAAAAAAATTTATTGAATCTAAAAAATTCGTACATTTATATATTCGTATAAATTCGCCTGCCCCATGATAAAAATTTTTATTTTTATTTTACGGGGTAGTTCGCATCGATTTAGCACCTGATGCACGTTCTAGCTGCTGGATACGCTCGCAATCTTTCAATATCAATATCCTGCTGGCAATTCTCGCAAAAACCATAAGCACCCTTCTCCATTCTTTCCAAGGCGTCATTAACATCTTTGAGTTGCTTTTCCAAATCATTCTCAACCGCCAGCTTATCGGCATAATCTTCAACCTCGGTAGCATTTTCATCGCTTCCCGTTCCCAAATCCTCAAACCTTGTTTCATAATCACCGGGATTTTCCGTAGGATTTGCAATCCGCTCCAAGCCACCCTCCAATCTTTTTTTCTCTTCAACAAGCGCTCCCCTGAGTTCATTTAAAATCTCTTGTTTCAACATATTTTTTATGGTTATTTTTTATTACGACACATCTCACTATAAGCTTCTGCTACAAGTTTAGCATATTTCCCTCCATTTTCCAACTGTCGCAGTTATAAAAAAATGCTCTCTAAATGTTTAACTTTAGCTTCTTTCATATCGGCGCTAAGCCAAATCGAAACCGCGTCAAAACGCCAATTCCTATCCAATAGCTTATTTTGGCGCAGATAAAATTGAGCGATTTTATTCAATTTGTGCAATTTCTGCCGATTAATACTTTCTTCGGGCAAATTTCCACCAAATTTTTCCAACTTCCGCGTTTTAACTTCCACAAAAACAAAACAATCATCATTTTTAGCGATTATATCAATTTCTCCCAATCGCCTGCCTTTCGGATTAAAGTAATTAGAATCCAGAATTTTGTATCCTTTTTTCTTAAGATACTTGGCGGCGATTTTTTCTCCCGCTTCGCCAAAAGTCAAATCCTTCTTTTTTTTCCAAAACATATGTTTATAAAAACCAAAACCCCGACACTACGTCGGGGCATTTGAAAAGATATCGAGCAATAAACAAATTATCTTCCGGCATCCGTTCAAATATGATATGGAAACCGGGCTCTCGAAGCCCAAATATATAAATAATGTGGCTGAGAGCCGCGGTGTTTTTTATATGTACCAACATGTAAACCGGAAATATTCCAGCCGAATTTTTCGGCATCAAATATTATAGGCTGCATGTATTTTGTATACATATTTTCAGTGTTTGCTCTGACTTTTTATTTAACAAACACTTCCTTCTACCGATCTCTGGCATATAGCCTTTAAACTTAAAAGAACTAATATTTTGTTTTTTATTTTTGTTTTAGATCCCGCACCTTTTGGATTTTAAAATTAAAAGTCAAAAGGTGCGGGACAAATTTTTGTTTTTGTTTTAGTTCTCCGGTCAGAAATCGGAGAGCTCCGATATAATAACCGGAGACTCGAACAGTAGAAGAATTTTCAATCACAATTAGGGGGAAGTTGTGATTGAAAATTCTCCCACCGTTTCCATATATTTTGTCAAAATACTCTTATAAATAATCCTAATACTGTTATTATAGCAAAGAAAATGCATCCGGTCAAAATCCTCAAGAAAAAACACCGCAACAACAGCAATATATTCACATTTATTCGCTCTTTACTCTTTTTACAAAAAATACAGAAAAATCTTCCTTTTTGAAAAAGTAAATTACTTTTTCAAAAAAACTCAAAAAAGGCTATCCTTCAAGCTATTTTGCAATATCACTTTCCAAATCACCCGCGTCTTCTTGATCGGAAGAATCTAAAATATTTTCATCAGAAATATTAGCGCTATTTACCTCTACTACTTGTTCGCTATTTTTTTCAGCACCAATTTTGTCGATAATGCTCCGCAATGAATCCTTATTGGTGCTAATTAAAAATTTATCCGCCCATATCGCATAATCAATCGAATCGGCATTTGCCGGATTGATATTGGTATACCTGACTTTAACATCCCTATATGATCCATCCTTAAAAATAAATCCTATGGTATTCTCAATTTCTCTTCCTAAAAACAAGGATTTCAGAGCGGAAACTAAATTTGACTCATTTTCTTTCAATACAAACGGAGCGACATTTGAGTCTTTAACATCCACCGCCAACCCCATCCTCTTTCCGTTGCTATTTTTTATCAAAAATAAAGAAAATTCCTCATCCATCTCATTTAATGCCGCTTCCGGCAAAGAAAGAGGAAATATATAAGCAAAACGAGAAAAAGCAATTGGATTATTATTTATATCTCTAAGAATAAATTCTATTGCAACATCTTCTTGCTCGACTGAAATATTATCAAAAGTATCAGATAACAACTTGGAAATTGATTTATTATCCGCTGTTTCCATATCTAAATTGAGATAATTCGGGTTCTCCGAAGAATACACAAAATTATCATCTGCGGAAATATTCGAAGCTATTTCATTATCAATAATCTTATTTTCAACCGACAATTGAGACTCTTCTGTTTTCCTTGTTATATATAGATAATAAACTCCTCCGAAGATAGCCAGAAAAATTACTGCGACTATCGAGATTGTGATGACCTTTTTCCAATTCAAATGTTTTTCGATCGGATGTGAATAGCCGTTATCATAAGAAAGCGTTTCATCTGATTTTTCTTCTCCGCCATCAAGCATAACCGCGTCTTTTTGGGATAAATCATTTCTTGTTTTTATTAAAAAATGATTTGTTTCAACATTGCCCACCCCTTCCCGATTAATATCCCTCCCGGATAAAGAATCTCCTCCTCTAATCTCTCTATTATTCATAATATTCTGAGAAAAATCCGCTTTTAGAGAAGTATTTTTATCAAGAAACGGGCTGGATTTGAGCTTCACATCTTCTTTGTTCTTTTCCAAAGACAGCTCGTCTGATTTATTTAAATGCGACACCTCTTGATTTGAAGCGTCTTTTTCCCTGACAACGCTGGCTGTATTATTCAATGAGGAAACTAAATCATCTTCCATTGTATGCACGGAAAAATTATAGCCTGAATCACTACTATTTTCGCCACTGCCAAAAAACATTTCTGTCTTTTTTTCTTGATCAGTAAGTTTTTGATTCTTTTTTTTAAAGTCTTTAGAGCCAAACATATTTTTGTTTTATAAATAAAATAAAAGCAAGATTAA
>CAZRJL010000049.1:0-3847 GCA_964600645.1 uncultured Bdellovibrionales bacterium
AGCTGACCATGGAAAAAGAAACCATGCTCGGCAAGATTTTGGTGATGATCGTCGGACTGCCCTTAGAGGTATTAAGGGTACTCTATGATCTGTTGGAGAAATTGATTAGTGCGGCTGGTCGTGAGTGGCTAGCGGAGCTTAAAAGGTTTCTTCGAAAAGAGTCTTGCTGGAGGATTAAAAAGTATCTTAATTTTTCCGGAAAAACTTTCACCATTCCAGCTTGTGATGGGTCGAAGGGATTAGTAGATGTTAAAGAGGTAGTCTTTGATATCTTTGACCTTGGAATTGAAAACCGGAATGCGGATGAGCGGGGGCGACCAACTGGGCAAATTTCCGTTGAAGTTGGTGACTTGGTTGAAAGAGGAAAATTTGTGAAAATTTTTGGCTCTCTGTTCGGAGCTTCTCCTGATAATATGGAAATAAATGAGTTTGTCGTCAAGTTTCACGACAAACTAGAAAAAATTTTCCAACTAACCCCTCATCAAGTAAACATATTCATCAAGAATAATAAGAAATGGATTAGGTCTGCTTCAAAGGATAGATGGGTATTTATTCCATATAAATCCAATGGAGAGTTTTTTATTGCCAGTGCGTTTAACCCTGATGGTAGGTTCCGTGTGTGCGTGAATCGGCTTGAGTATGACTATGTCTGGGATGCTATGCCATGGCGTCACTTTATTGTTCCGCAGGCGGACGTTTAATGGCCTTATCCTTTTGCGGTGTTTTGTCCCTTGGACTCTTTGACGCTTTGCGTTTTGAGTCTGAGGGATTTTTTTATTTCAAATTTTTAACCATATAGGTGTCTTGTAGGCGATAGCCTAGTTTTCGGTAGTATCCGCGGACGCCTATGCCGGAGATTATGGCGATTTTTTTGGCGCCGAATTCTTCTTTGGCGATGCGTTCGGCTTCCTTGATTAATTTTTTTCCAAGGCCGATGTGCTGGGGGGAGGTTTTGTCTTTTTTGTCTATTTGCGCCAGTTTGCCATAGGTGTGGACTTCGCGGATGAGGGCGGCGTTTTGGAGGGAGGGGAAGAGTTCGTGCAGAGGGTTATTTTTGATTTGATCGGTAGTTTGAGTTGTTGGTTTGCATTCTGGATTCCCGCCTTCGCGGGAATGACAAGAGAGGGCGCGCGGAAATATTGATGAAGGGATGCGGAGGCGGAGGAGGGCGAAGAGTTTTTGTTTATAACCCTCACCCTTAATCCCTCTCCCGGAGGGCGAGGGGGAACTGACAAATTGCAAAAATATTTCTTTTCCGCCGGAAGCGTCATAGTCAATGCGGTCAAGGATTATTTTTCCCGTCTGCAACGCTGTAGCAACTGCGGGCAGGTCTTTGATGTTATAAGTATTTTTCACTTCCCGGCAACGGATGCATTGGCAGTGGGATTTTTTCTCGACAATTTGGCGCATATTGGAAACAGTCGGGCCGGCTTCAATAGAGGGAGTTGGGACGTCGCGAACCAGACGGGCAATGCGGACATAAGGCGGAATAATTTCATTTTTTATTTTAATAATAAATTTTTCAAATTGCTTGTCAGTGAGCGGTTTGTATTTTTTTTGTTTCCAGACTTCATATAACTGGGAATTTTTAATAACGACAGTCGGATAAATTTTTAGCATATCCGGCTGGAAATCCGGATTGCCGAATAATTGTCTGAACATTTCAACATCTTTTTTTGGTGAAGATCCATAAAGCCCCGGCATCATATGATAGTTAATTTTGAACCCGGCATCTTTGAGTAATTTGGTGGCGCGAATAGTTTCCGATATGTTATGTCCACGCTTGTTGAGTTTCAAAACATCATCAAAAATACTTTGTACTCCCAATTCGACGCGCGTGCATCCGAGCTCGCGGAAATTTTTGATTTCTTTTGCGTCAATATAATCCGGTCGGGTTTCCAAAGTCAAACCTATTATTCTATGCTTGGCACTCTCGTTTTTATCCTGTTCTGTTTCTAGTTCTATTTTTCGTTTTTCGCTTTTATCTTTTCGCTTCCCATATTCATTAGCCGCCCGAAAGCATTCCGCAACGAATTTTTTTTGATAGGATTTGGGGAAATAGGAAAAAGTTCCTCCCATTACAATCAGTTCGATTTTGTCAGTGGAGTGCCCGTTGAGTTCCAGGGCCTTGAGCCGGCTTTGGACTTGGCGATATGGGTTGAAATTATTATCAATGGCGCGCATTACTGCCGGTTCATTGGAAAGATAACTCTTAGGCATTCCTTTCTCTGACGGGCAATAGAGGCATTTTCCGGGGCAATCAGATGGCTTGGTGAGCACCGCCACAACCGCCACGCCGGATGCCGTGCGCACGGCGCGCGTCATCAGGGATTTTTCAAATTCGGAACTTCTTTGGATAATTTTTTCTTCAATCATTTTCTCGTAGCGTTCGCGTATATCAGCGTTGGTCGGCAGTGGCAAATGGAACTTTTTGGATAATTTTTTCTTCAACGCTGAAATATCCTCCGGATTCTTCGGAAGGCTTTCAATTGCGGAAATTATATATTTGTCGTAAGCTTGAAGCATAATATGAAAAAAGAAATTATTGAAAAAATATTGCGTGAAACCGAAACAGGATATGATTTGATTTTCGGAAAGTTTTCAGCAACTCGAAAGAAATTTTGGGGTAGCCTGGAGTTTATTGGAAATTATACCAAAAACGGAGATCGGATTTTTGATTTCGGATGCGGAAACGGGAGGCTTTTGGAATTGTTTTCCGGTAAGAAAATAGAATATTTTGGCGCGGATGTTTCGGAAAAACTCTTGCAAGAGGGACGCAGGAAATATGCCGGAGTGATTGATAATGTTTCTTTTTCCAAGCTTGATCCGCTTCAAACCAGTTTACCATTTAAATCCGATTATTTCAATACTGTTTACTCAATTGCGGTTTTTCATCATTTTCCGTCAAAGAAATATCGTCTGGAGATGGCGAAAGAATTGCATCGAATTTTGCAGCCGGGTGGATATGCCATAATCACGGTTTGGAATTTGTGGCCCACCTTCGCTTCACTATGGCGAAACAAGCAAAAAAAATATTACAAAAATATATTTGAAAATTGGAAGAATAAGATTCTGGGAAGAAGTGATTTGGATTGGAATGATTGCCGGATTTCTTTTACGGACAATCAGGGAAAAGTTTTCAATCGTTTCCACCGCGCGTTCACTTTGCGGGAATTAAAAGCACTTTTTTTCGAAGCTGGATTTTCCGCGTTGGAAGAAAAAAAAGTTGGGTATAATTTGGTGGTGATTTTGAGAAAAAAGCAACGAGAGGGAGTAGAATTCGTTTTGGAAAATAAAAAAGCACCGACTCCACTAGTGGTGGAATCGGCGGTCTGAGCGGGATTTTCCCCGCTTTTATTTTTTTCCATTGCCGAAGATGATGAAAAACTTTGGCAGTCTAAATGATATTTTTTGTCCCGTTTTGCAAGTGGGGCAGGTCATACAAAACTCTACCCTCGGAATCCATCCGAAATGGGTTTTCGGAAAGTTAAACTTGCAGTGTGTTTCCGTAGCAGAGAATTCTTCATTGCATTTTTTACAAAAAAGGACTATTTTACCCATTTCTTCCTCCTGGGGAATATTTTTTTATTGGGAATGATTTTTTGATAATAGGTGCAGGATAATATATTTTACGCACAGTGTCAATGCAGGCTGGACAAAAAATATATTTTGGGTATAATGGGTAATGTTTAGTGTAGGCGGGCAGGCTTCCAAGCTGTTGACAGAAAAGTATAATTTCAAAATTTAATAATATGCGGGTGTCGTATAGTGGCTATTACCACAGCCCCTCCATAGGCGGGCAGGCTTCCAAGCTGTTGACAGAAAAGTATAATTTCAAAATTTAATA
>CAZRJL010000049.1:3947-6159 GCA_964600645.1 uncultured Bdellovibrionales bacterium
ATATGCGGGTGTCGTATAGTGGCTATTACCACAGCCTTCCAAGCTGTTGACGACGGTTCGATTCCGTTCACCCGCTCAAAGTAGATATTTCTACCCCGAACCTATTAGTTAGGTCGTGTAAAATATCTTGAGGCAACTTCAATTTAATATGAAGACGGAAAGGGATCTGCTGATCCTTTTTTCGTTTTCCAGCCAATTTTTCAGATTCTTTGATTGGGCGAGAATAAACGATAATTTCCTCTATGAGTTCGTGGAACAGCGTGTGAATTTCCTTGCGATCTTTTGTTATTTTATCAATTCCATCACGATATTTTTGAGAAAAAAGGCTGAGAGTGTCTTCGTATCCTTGAGAAAGTATATTTTCAGATATTTGCCTTTCAATTTCTTTAAGCTCCTTGCGTAATCTTATTTCGCTAGCTGATAATTCATCAAATTTTTTATTTACTTCTTCGCGTGTTATATGCCCATTTTCCCTAAGCTCCCTTGTTATTTGTTTTTTTGCTGGCAATCCATTTATCAAATTTGTTATTTGCGTTTGCTTATCCCTTAGGTGCGACAGCGCTTTTTTTGAAGATTTTAATGATAGTTGATGATTATATACCGCAATTGGGTTGTCTATTATCTTTTTACAAAAATTTAGTATGTAATCCTCTATTTCTTTTGCTGGTAATGGCAATGTGGTGCAAATTTTATCGTGTTTGCTTTTATTCTTCCTTCCACACTTGTAATAATATGAAAAATTGCCACTTTTCTTCACTTTTTTTCTTTCTCCTATCCAATGTATTCGCCCGGCCTGCTCACTTCCCGTAAAACAGGAATCGCAACGCAATAAGCCACTTAGTAAGTATATGTGTCCAGATTTTCCTTGTTTTCGTTCGTGCTTAATAGATTCTAGTATCCTTTGTGCTTTTTCGAATGTGACATAATCAATAATTTGAGGCGATTTTACATCCGCCAAAATCCATTCTTCCCTAGGGAGTTCCAAACCCCTCTTTGCTTTATTGTAGTAGATATTCCCAATATAGAGTTCGTCTTTAAGAATTTTTCTGACTGTTTCTGGTCTCCAAAAATGAATTGAGGTTTTCTTTCTCATTTCCCCAGCTTTCTTTTTCTTGGCAACAGCTGAGGCCTCCGGACTTAAAAATTCTTTTTCAAATAATTCCTGACTTATTTGATAAGACCCCAGTTTTTTATTTATACACAAATCGAAAATATGTCTTACCATATTAGCCTCCTCTTTTTGTATTTGTAATAATTTATCCGGTCCTTTTGTATAGCCAAATGTAGCATAACTACTCATTACGACGCCTTTTTTAATGGCTTGTCGTCTTCCGTCTTGTGTTCTTTGTGTTATTGTTTCTCTTTCAAGCTCAGCGATAACACCTATTATATTTAACATCGCCTTTCCAAAAGGCGTTGAAGTATCAATACTTTCATTAGCAGAAATAAATTCTATTTTATGATTCCCAAAAAAATCTATAACATCTAGCAATATCTTTAATTTTCGAGCAAATCGATCAATTTTGTAAACAGCGACAATATCAAAAGGCTTGTTTCCCTCAGGAGCAAACATTATATCTTCTTTCATTTTGGAAAATGCTGGTCGCTCATCGAGCTCTTTGGTTCCACTGACTCCATCCTCCATATAGATGTGATTTTCGCCTGCAAGAACCCATTTTTCTTTTCCATTAGGTAGTCTACCTTTAGACTGAATAAGACCTAAAAGAGCCTCTTTTTGGAGGTCGGGACCATATCTCTCAACTTGTTCCTCAGTAGAGACACGGATGTATAAGGCAACCTTTTTGCTTTCTAATTGTTCGCTTAAATCCTCCATAGTTTAAGTAAGCTCAGCGGGTAAGAATATAGTATATAGATAGTATAACAGAGTCGTTGTCTTTTTGTCGCGGAAATGTTAAATTATATACGAACCCATAACCAAATAGACATTAAGTAAGACAGGCTATGCTTGTCCCTATCGCGCCCTTAGGTGGGCGATTCGGTGCACACGATAGGGGCACTTAGTGTCATCTTGGTTGTGGGTTCCGCCGGGTCGTCCTCTCGAGGGAACTCAAGGAACTACTCGACGACTTAATCAAATAAGTCGTTTTTGTTTTATGCAGAAACTTAAAAACAAAATAGACAATGAAGATATTGGCGTTTTCATTGCTTTGGCGTTAATTACCCTTTCCATTATTTTTGGGAATGGATGGGG
>CAZRJL010000050.1:0-5891 GCA_964600645.1 uncultured Bdellovibrionales bacterium
AACCCAAAGCTCTCTTTTGGTTTCTTGATATGATTTCTTCCGACAGCCAATACTTTCCAAAAAATCTACGGCCTCTTTAAAATCATCAACTTTCAAGATTGTTTCTTTTTGATTGTGAATTTTGCCTCCATCAACAATTTTAAGTGTCATCGTAATTTTATCTCCCTCATCCCGAACTCGTAACCACCCGCCATTAATTTCATGCCCCTCAGGCAAATTAAATGTAATTCTTTTTTGCAAAAATTCCGGGCGAACCAAAACAGCGCTGACTTTTTTTAGCTTTTCGCTAATTTCATTTTTGTTGATATTTGCAAACGTCGCCTCGTATTCTATTTGCATAATTCAAACTCCCTATTTTTTAAATAAAATTAATATTCCCTTTTAATAAATCTTAACGCCAACTGTTTTTTCGCCTCAATATTTCCACACTCATCTTTATTATGAATAATATCCCATCCAAGCATACCGATGCTTCTAAAGGCAAAAACCAACCTCACTTCATCTTCATTAAATTCCGAAAGATCTCGTTTTATTAATTCCAAAATCAAAGCAAATATTTTTTTCTCATCTTTAGTTTTTAGAAACATAAAATCAAGAGCTCTTAAAAAATCATAATATTCACCGCCAATTCTTGGCACAGCATTAAGATCAAGCAAGTACATGTCCTTTTCAGAAATAATAACATGATCTCCGATAATATTTCCATGAACCCAGCCAAAAAAATTTTCTTCTTTCTTAGAAATTATTGCTTCACATTCTTTTTTTATTTCTTGCACTTCCAAAAGATTAACCAACCCAGCATCCACAATTGGCTTACTCCAGAGATCCAGTTTTGAAAAAAACCATTCTTGTCCTTCATTCAAAAGGCCTTTAAAAGATTTCTCTTTTTGAATTTCTTGAATAACTAATTTATAATCATCTGCTATTTTTTTGCAAATATCAGCACACCATTCGGGTCTTTCTTCATAAAAATCATTGAGAAATTTTCCTTCAATCTCCTCCATTAAAATCCAACCATCGCCCTGCTTAACAACAGCAGGTACTTTGAAGCACAACTGACCTTCAATCCTCTTTGCAGTTTTCAAAAGTTCAATTTGAAATGGTTCAATTCTTCCAGTCTTAAGAATAAAACAATCACCTTTCGCATTTTTCACCCTGGCAATATGTTTTTTCTGACGAAAAAATCCAACCTCCGTCAATTGGAGATTATTTTCTTTAATGATAGTATCCATATTCAAATCCGCACTCGCCTCCAATTCACTATTTTTCTCTTGTTTGCCTTGCATAAAATAAATAATTTCTAGCTATTCAATAATTTGAACACATCATCTTTCATATCTGACAAATCTTCTTTTTTAATATCCTGTATTCTTATCCACCGCGGATTTTTTGATTCCAAATCATTGGATTCTTTTTTCAACTCTCCTGAAATATATTTGCATTGATAAAAAAATAAAAACGCATGATACGCCTCATCCAGAGGCTGATAATAGAAAAAATTTTCTTTTGCCAGAAGCAATTTTCCAACTTCAACTTCTATTCCGATTTCTTCTTCAATTTCCCTTTTCAAACCTTCTGCAATTTTTTCTCCAATTTCAATCGCGCCTCCGGGAAGCCAAATTTTCCCATTTCCTTTATTTCGAAGCATAACAACCTTGTCGCCCTTTTTGATAATTGCATACGCACTCGGACGAAAAAAGAACTTTTCTCTCGGAACATCAACAATCTCATCAAAATTGTTTTTACATCTGATAAAATCCATAAATATTATTCCTTATTCCTCACTGGCGGGAAGATTACTGTTTCTCGGACGGAACGATTCATTAGAAATGCAAAGAGACGTTCAGAGAAACCGAAGCCGAAGGCCGGGGGCATTCCATATTCCATCGCCTCCAAGAAGTCTTCGTCCGGCATTTGCGCTTCTTTGTCTCCCGCTTCGCGAAGTTTTGCTTGGTCCTCAAATCTCTTTCTTTGGTCAATCGGATCATTGAGCTCGGAAAAAGCATTGCACAGTTCGGATTTTCCCGCCACCAATTGCATACGCAAAACCTTTTTCGGATTTTGCGGATCGCTTTTTGCAAGTGGCGAGACCTCAATCGGATGCCCGACCAAAAAGCACGGCTGAATCAATTTCTGGCGAACGGTTTTCTTATACACCGTATCAATCATCCTGCCTTTTCCATATTCTTTTTCATATTTAATTCCAAGCTCATCCGCTTTTTCCTTCAAATCATCAACGGAGACATCCCCATTCAAATCAATTCCGGTCTCTTTTTTGAAAGCATCAAAATAGTCCACTCTCGGAAATGGCTTGTTCCAATTGATTTTTTCTCCGCCAAATTCTGTTTCATATCCCCCGACAACATTAATAATAATAGTTTTAAAAAGCCTTTCGGAAAATTCCATTCCTTTTTCTAAATCAGAATATGCCCAATAAAACTCCATATGATCAAATTCTTGAAGATGTTCGCGATCCATTCCTTCATTGCGAAAAACTCTGCCGATTTCAAAAACCTTTTCGTATCCTCCAACCAAAAGCCTTTTGAGCGGAAGTTCCAAGGATATCCGCAAATACAAATCCTCGTCCAACGCGTTGTAATGCGTCACGAAAGGATCAGCTTCCGCTCCTCCGGGAATATGTTCCAAAACCGGAGTTTGCACTTCCAAAAAACCCTCGCTAACAAAAAAATTGCGGATGGTCTGCCAAAAAATATTCTTTTTATAAAAAAGTTTTCGTGTTTCCGAGTTAGAAAGCAAATCCAAATATCTCCTTCGCAAAAGTTCTTCCGTATCCTTGATGCCGAAATGTTCGGTTGGAATCGGGCGAATATTCTTGGAAAGAATTTTCCAATCATGAGCTTCCAAGCTTTTCTCTTCTTTCTTTGTTTTAAAAAGTTTTCCGCTCACCTGGATAAAATCTCCCAATTCGATATTTTTCACAAACAGTTTGTATTTGTCCTCGGAAATATTATTTTTATTCAAAAATAATTGTATTTTCCCTGTCTCATCCTCAATATGCGCAAATGCCGACCCGCCCATCGGACGCAATGAACGAACGCGGCCCACCAAAAAAATCTCGTCGGTTATTACATCAAATTCATCCAACGCTTCCTTGTTAGTCATTGAACGCTCAGTTTTTTCCGGAAATACCTCAATTCCCGCCGCGCGCAAATTATTTAATTTTTCCAACTTTGTCTGTAAAATATCTTCCCTCATTTTTTTAGCTTGTAGCTTTTAGCTTTTTAACTATTTAGCTATCGTAATTAATTAATGTTCTACTTTATAATTTATCCTATTTGGTCGAATTTAGCAATAAAACATATCTATTTTCAAAAAATAAACTTGCAATAAGATCTAATAAAAACCGTTTCGATATATATAAATTCGTAATCCAATTTGTCTGGATATATATTTTAATCTGAAAATTTTATTCCTCTTTTATGCGAATTGCGCGATAACTCCCATCACTTTTCAAGTAATTCATATCTATAATCATCTTTCCTTTTTTGATGGTTATTTCAGAAAAAGCTCCTTGATACTTCTCGTTTTTCAAGATTCCAGGAGAAATAAAATATTTAACCCCGTCTATTTCTTGCAGGAATAAATCCTCAATATGCCCCGCAAAAACAGCGACTACTTTATTTTGTGAAAAAATTTCCTGCAATCTCTTGGCATTATCTGGAAATGCAAAATTAGATTTTCCATCGATACTCCAAAGCGGAGGGTGATGCAAAAAAACTATCGTTCTTTTGTCCGTATTTTTCAGTTCTTTTTCAAGAAATTCAATTTGTTTTTCCGATATATGCCCCCTAGTATAACCGCCGCCGGGAATAACATCCTTGTTATCTTTGGTAAAATTGCTGTCTAATATTATTATCTTATAATTTCCCACTATAAAAGCCTTACTTACATAATCAATATCTAATGATTGCATAAACTGCTCCTTATTTACTGACCGTAAATCGTGATTCCCTAATGCCCAGTATTTTTTTAGCGTTGTTCTGTCAAAAAGTTTCTTCACCAACGAAAACTCCGTTATTCCCTTATCTGAACTAACCTTTGTACCTTCTATGATATCACCACCGATAATAATAAAATTAGGCGCAAAACTATTGTTCATTTTCTCAATAAAATAATTTATCTTATTAACAAAATCTAGCCTTAAAACCATACTTCCAACTCCATCAACGCTACTTCCGACATGCAAATCAGTAATAAATCCTATTCTTAACTCATCAGAATTATTCTTTCTAAAAACAGGCAGCGGAAGAACTATTGAAGTCATAGGCGAGTCTTTTATAGCCTCCTCCGGCTCTTCTGAATATACATCATCTTCGGTTATTTCAACTTGCTCGGCATCATTTTCTACCATATCTTCTTCTGTCTCTTTATTTATTTCCGTATCTGCAATTTTTTCAACAGAACCATCCTCTCCGCCTATAATCTCAACCTCGATTTCATCCTTCACCGCTTCGCCTTTTTTTTCATTATTAAAATATTCATAATATAAATGAAAACTATAAAAAGTCGCAAGCGATACAACCGCAATAACAATAATTACAATAAAAATTTTCTTAATCACATTACTCAATGATTTTTCATTATTTTTTATCATATTTAAAATATATCTTATTTTCAAACATAATACCAATAATTACAATTCATTCATCTTTAATATCAACAAAAAAACCGCCTATTCGGCGGTTTTTCGATATATGAAAATTTTTATGAAATCAACTCATTGAACCATCCGAACAAGCTGAAACCCGATTGGGATTGGTTAAGAACATTTTCAATTTCTTGATTAGCCCCCTCAAGAACTTTAATTTGTTCGGTCAACATCTGCTGATCACCTTGATTGGAAAGCTGAGTTCGGATTTGATTTAGTTGTTGAATTTGCAACTTATTTTGCTCTAAGGTTTTTTTAGCATCTTTAATTTCCCCATAATTAGGACCGATAAGCATTTTTGCGAAACTGCTTCGGCTTTGGATATTTTCAATATTTTTTTGAATCTTTTCTTGGTTCTGATTCTGGTTCTGAGCGATAGTCCTTATTTGCTGTCCGATTGTGGCATCTCCTTCAGCAATACTAAGCATTGCTTGTACGGCGCTAGCAACTTGACTTTTCATTTGTTTTGAGGAAGTTGTCTGAAGCTTGTCTTGTTGTTGAACTTTATCCGGATCTTGAACCTGATCTTGAATTCGATCTTGAGTTTGGGTTCGATCTTGATTGCCGGAAGCAGTCCCATTTTGATTTCCTGCCTGTTGCTGTCCGACAACAGAACCTCCCTCCTCCGCAACCTCTACCGTTTCGTCTTCCGCTATTCCATATATTTCATTTTGCTCTTGAGTTTGAATCTGAGAATTCTCTCCTTGATTCATTACTTGATTTTGTTCGCTGGTTTGAGCTGTATTTCCGGCTTGACCCTGAACAACTGTGTCTGTTTGTTCAGTTTTAACTACTTGTTTTTCAGTGCTTATCGCTTGAGCTTGGACGACCAATCCAAACATCAAGAAAAAAGCAACGATAGATGTTTTTTTCATTTTTTTATAATTAATTACTTGCATTATTTTATTATACCACAAAAAAAATACTACTGTACAGAGGGCGCGGTGATACGTTACAAAATCAAATTAAATATATATCCGGTAAAAATTATCCCCAAGCCCACGATGCCGGCAAAAATTATTATCAGTTTTGTTTTAATTACTTTTTTGAGAATCATAAATTCCGGCAGTGAAAGACCGATCACCGCCATCATAAAAGCCAGACTTGTTCCAACTGCCACCCCTTTTTCAGTAAGAACACCAATGAGAGGAATTATACCGGCTGCATTTGAATAAAGCGGAATACCTACTAAAACCGCCAATGGAACCGCATACCATTTATC
>CAZRJL010000051.1:0-5372 GCA_964600645.1 uncultured Bdellovibrionales bacterium
TATGCTGTTCATCAACAATAACCAACGCTAATTTTCCAAAAGCAACATCTTTTTGAATGAGGGCGTGAGTACCTATTACTATATGTATTTTTTTATCTTTTATTAAATTTAGTAATTTTATCCTTGGTATTTTTAGAAATTTTGAATTTTGAATTTTGAATTTTGATTCAATTTTTAAATTAGAATTTTTAAAATTATGATTTGGTTCGAAATTCGAAATTCGAAATTCAAAATTGTTTATTAATTGATAGGAATTTGTTAAGAGGGCGATATTGATATCATATTTTCCGAATATTTCGCAAAAACTTTCAAAATGTTGGAGCGCGAGGACTTCGGTGGGCGCCATGAGGGCAACTTGATGTCCACAGGAGGCGACTTGCAAAGAGGCGATGGCGGCGACAACGGTTTTTCCGCTTCCGACATCTCCATTGAGAAGTCGGTTCATCGGATGAGATTTTTCCAAATCGGCAAGAATTTGCTTGGTTGCTTTTTCTTGCGCGCCGGTAAGTTCAAAAGGCAAATGTGAAATAAAATCGCCTGTTGTTTTTTTGTCTGTTTCCAATAAAACGGCGCTTTCTTTTTTCCACTGCGAGCGAATTTGCAATGATTTTATTTGTAGCAAAAACATTTCTGAAAAAGCGAATCTTTTTTGAGCGATTTTGAAATGATTTTCACTTTGAGGGAAATGAGCAAAGCGCAAAGATTTTTTCAAATCGTGCAAATGTAATTTCGCCACAATTTTTTTTGGGAGCGGATCATCGATTTCGAAATCACCTTGAAAAATATTTCCGATTTGCCAGCGGATCCATTTGGAGGTAATGCCTTCCGTTTCCGGATAAATCGGAACCAACCGCCCGGTGTGCGTCGCGTCGCGTGAGGAAAATTCCCACGCCGGACTGGAGAGGGAGAGTCCTTTTTTTCCGAGCGCCACTTTCCCACTCAGGCGAACTTCTTTGCCTTCTTTCAATGCGCCCGCCAAATATCGCTGATTGAACCAGGCGGCAACGAGGCTCCCGCTTTCATCTTCAATCACCGCTTCGGTGATTTGCATTTTTCTCTTGGTCCAACTGCACCGGGCATTGACTGAAACAATTTTTCCGATGACGGTAGCTTGCTCACCAATCTTTACCTCGGAAATCGGAATAATTTTTGAATAATCTTCATAGCGAAAAGGCAAATGAAAAAGAAAATCTTTCAAAACAAAAATCCCCAGCCGATGCAAAGCCTTGATATGTCCCACCCGAATCCCCGAAATCTCTTCAATTTTTTGATTTAAATCAACCATAAACTCAGTATATAGTATTCTCTTGCAAACAAAAAGAAAACAAAAATAATTTTAGCATTAAGAAACGGTCGTACGTAAATGCTAAATTTTATTTTTAGAATATTTATTTAATTTAGTGGGTGTGGAATTAAATTAATTTGAAAAATAAAAAAATCCCCGCCGGCAGTTTTGCTAGGGCGGGGATGGCGTAGTTTTCTGGATATTTACTATATTTCCGATAACGCGCTGCGAATTTTCATATTTATTTCTTTGAGCTCTTTCATTTGATATCGCTCATGCGAAAGAAGTGCTAGACCGTTACTCACTGGCCGCGCCTGTATTGTCATTGCAGTCATTTGCGCATTGAATTTACCTAATTTTTCCAATTCATTTAATTGGGTGGTGTTCACATATAACTGCTTTTTCAAAACACTTCTTAAATGACAATTTAATTCGTTGGTGTTGATACCGCGCGAGCGGAGATTGTTAATAATGGAAACAATCTCGTCAAAATAAGAAAGAGGGCGCTCCTCTATTTTGTGCTTGAAGCGTATTTTTTTTGTTTGAAGAATCTCCCAGTAGAGAAGGGCTTCTTCGGATTCGAAGCACTTTGCTTCAATCCGCGTTTTCGCATGCTGATAGCTGTTCCAGTTGCCATGCGTCTTGTGGTTTTCCCAGTCAATACACTCCAAATTTTCAGACGTGATCGCAAAGTTTTTCGGATCATCATTCCATTTGGCATAGAGACTAAAACACAAAATTAACTTATCGCAAAAGCTTTCTTCATGAAATTCATTTGCGCCCTTAAAGGCAACCTCGTTGAATTTTATGATCCAACTATCCATTCTTCTTTTCCACAGAGTGTCAATGAAACTTGAGAGGCGATGAGTCCATCCGGCATGTCCAGATCGGGTATTCTCTCGTACGTTAAGAAAGGATTTGAGTGCTTCTTTTGTTGCTTCCTGTGAGGGTTCTTTTTTATTGTAAAGAACTTTGAAAACAAGCAAGCTGGCCTGATTGAGATGGAAGTCTGCGGAATGCGATGACGCGAGTGTGTTCATAGTTCATTTCTCCGGTTGATTTTTAAGGTGCTGGTTTTTTTTGTTTTAACATTTTAATATATACTAAAATTAATAAAATATCAATGGTTATGTCAATATGGCGTTTATAAATTTTTCTAATTCGGTATAATTTAGCTTAATCATTGACTTTTAAGTGATTATTTGTTATATTGATAATGATGACAGAAGTGTTGACAAATAGTGCCAACTCACTGGATTCTCGCCTTTGCGGGAATGACAGAACTTAATATTATGCTGGAAAAAGAATTGCAAAAAGCGGGATTGACTGACAAAGAGGCTAAGGTTTATTTGGCAGTTTTGGAGTTGGGGGAAGCGAATATTGCCAGAATTGCGCAAAAATCCAAAGTGAAGCGAGCGACTGTATATTTAGCAGTTGACTCTTTGAAAGAGAAGGGGCTTTTGAGTGTGGCGCAAAAAGGAAGTAAGACTTTCTTTTATGCAGAAGATCCTCGAAATATTCAGAAACAGCTTAAAGAAAAAGAAGAAGCAGTTTCCAAGATAATGCCGGAGCTTCTGGCTTCATTTTCTTTTTTGGATAAGAAACCGAATACCCGATATTTCGAAGGAAAAAGTGGAATTAAGCAAGTCTTTGAAGATATGCTCAATTATCCGAACCAAGAAATATTAACGATGTATGCAGAACAGTATAAATTTTTTAGCGATAAGTTTTTCTTCGATTATTTTATTCCCGAGCGTAAGAAGAAAAAAATTTGGGTGCGTTCGATTTTTCCCGATAATCCGGAAATGAGAGCGCTTTATGAAGAAAACTCGAATCATTTCAGGCAGTCTAAATTTGTTTCTAATAAGAAGTTTAATTTAAAGGTCGAAATAGCTCTTTATGGAAAAAATAAAATTGGTATTTTATCTTTCAAAGAGGAATTTGGTCTTATTATTGAAAGCCAAGACATTCATGATTCGCTCAAGGGAATTTTCGAGGTGATGTGGGATGTTTTAAAATAAGTTATGAATCTAAAAATTTAGCATTTATATACGGCCGTTTCTTAATGCTGAATTTTTTTTGTGGTGTAGATTATATTTTTCGTGTTTTTTGATGTGATCTTATTGCTCTTGCACGTCGGGGGTGGGCGGGGTATTATTTATACAATTAAATTGAAGTATGAAATAAGCTATGATTGGAGTTTTTGATAGTGGGGTTGGGGGGTTGACTGTGGTGAGGGAAATCAAAAAGGCGATGCCGGATTGCCGGATTGTTTATTTTGGCGACACGGCGCGCTATCCCTGGGGGAATAAAAATGCCCAAACAGTGTGCAAATATTCTGAAGAAATTTGCGGTTTTTTGATTGCGCAAGGCGTGAAGGATATTGTGATCGCTTGCAATACCGCCTCCACTTTTGCCGGCGATTATTTGCGAAAAAAATTTCCCGAAATAAATTTTTTCGATGTGATTGATCCGGTTGTCAGAAGAATCGAGCGAGAAAATTCCAGCGGAAAAAGAAAGGCAAAAGTGGGAATTATCGGAACCAGGGGAACGATCGAGAGTCGGATTTATGAAAAGAAAATCTACGGAAAAATTTCCAATACGGAAATCATTTCGCAAGCTTGTCCGCTGTTTGTTTCGCTTGCCGAAGAAGGGATGGCAATCCACAAAATCGCCGAAATTATCGCCAAAGAGTATTTGGCAAAAATGAAAAAAGAGAGGATTGATTTTCTTGTTTTAGGATGTACGCATTATCCTTTGATGGAAAAAACAATCAAAAAAGTTCTCGGAAATGTCTTGATTATAAGTTCCGCCAAGGAAGTGGCAAAAGAATTGGCAGACGCGAAAAACATTTTAGTGAACAAAAAAGAGGGGGATATTTTTTATTTTTCCGACATTTCCAGTCATTATGATAAGTTAGTAAGGAAAATCCTTGGAAAAAAAGTAAGCGTAAAAAAAGCGGTTTTATAGTTTTTGATTGTTTGTTGGCGGAAGGGGTGAGATTCGAACTCACGATAGGTTTCCCTACGACAGTTTTCAAGACTGTTGCCTTCAACCACTCGGCCACCCTTCCAATTTTTTATTTAGTTGTCCGCTTTTAATCACTCGACCATAACTCTTTCCAAAATTATTCTAATCCTAACAGTTGGAAAAAATTTTGTAAATAGAGTATAATAAACGCAAGGAAATAAAAATAAAAAAATGGATTTATTAAAACACAAAAAAGCTGTCGAGCAAAGAGAATATTATAGGGATAATTATTCGAGAAATGAGCACAATGATGTCTTGATTCAATGGCAGGGTCCGGAATATGAAAATTATCCGAAAGACAAAAGATGGTATATGATAGCCTCTTTTGTCTTATTGGCAATTATTGCATACGCGTTGATAACCAATAGTCCCTTGATGGCGATTACCTTTATTTTGATTGGAGTTGTAGGATTTGTTTATTTACAAAGAGATCCGCAAGTATACGCATACGCGATAACACCCAGGGGTGTAATAGCGGAAAAAGAATTATATGATTTTGAAGACATTAAATCCTTCTGGATAATATACAAAGAGCCGCATCAGCGAATTCTTAGTTTGCATGTTGATGGAATACTTGTTCCATATGTGCATATTCCGATGCATCAAAAAGATCCGGACCAAATTAGGGAAATATTGTTGAAATTTATTCCGGAAAAAAGGCAGCTTCCTAGCGCGATTGATACTCTGGAAAGATTGCTACACATTTAGCTTAAAAAAATTGTAAGATATTTTAGTAAAAGCGATAGTGATTGTCTATTGCTTTTTTGTTTTAAAATGTTAGTATGTTTGAGTATAAAAGCGCTTGTAGCTTCCTCCAAAGGCGGACAAGCAGTGGATATTTTATGTTGGCGAGATAATTTCCTTAAGTTGTTTTTCGAAAAAGCGCTTGTAGCTCAGTGGATAGAGCGTCTGGTTGCGGTCCAGAAGGTCGCAGGTTCGATTCCTGCCAAGCGCACAGATTTAGCAATAAGGTTCCCAGCCAAAGGCTGACCAGCAGACTGGGATTCCTGCCAAGCGCACAGATTTAGCAATAAGGTTCCCAGCCAAAGGCTGACCA
>CAZRJL010000051.1:5472-5617 GCA_964600645.1 uncultured Bdellovibrionales bacterium
GCAGACTGGGATTCCTGCCAAGCGCACAGATTTAGCCGAGAAAACAAAAAGACAGGCAAAAACCGTCCAAAATTCAGGCGGTTTTTTGTTTTGGCGGTGTTTTTTGATTGATGTTCGAACTTTTTTTGAGCAAAACCCCCAATAA
>CAZRJL010000052.1:0-2043 GCA_964600645.1 uncultured Bdellovibrionales bacterium
TGTATTTCGGCTGGTGCTTTTTAATCAGATTGGCTTCCAAAATCAACGCGTCCAAAACTGTTTCGGTTTCAATTATTTTTATATCGGAAACCAAATAAATCATCTCCTCGATCGGTCTCAGACTGCCCCCTCTCCCCCCGGAAGAGGGTTGGGGTGAGGGCGCGAAATACGATTTCACTCTATCTCTCAATGAAGTCGCCTTGCCAATATAAATAATTTCTTTTTGCGCGCTCAGTCCTCCAGAGGCGGATTTAGCTTCGCCATGCACCGTATGATGCATGGCTTCGCTCAAAAAAACATACACCCCCGGCGCATCAGGAAACTTAACTATTTTCTTTTTCAAGGCTATTGATTTCATGTTTTAATGCTTTCGCAATGCTTCGCGGAGATATTTTCCCGTATAACTTTCTTTGTGCCATTTGGCGACTTCTTCCGGGGTGCCGGACACAACCACTTTACCTCCTCCGTCTCCGCCTTCCGGTCCCAAATCGATTATCCAATCGGCGGATTTGATCACATCCATATTGTGCTCGATCACCACCACCGTATTACCCGCATCCACCAAGCGATTAAGAACATCTAGTAATTTTTTAATATCATCAAAATGCAGTCCGGTCGTCGGCTCATCCAGAATATACATCGTATCGCCAGTGGCGCGCCGAGAGAGCTCACTGGCCAGCTTAATTCTTTGCGCTTCGCCTCCGGAAAGCGTCGTTGCGCTTTGACCCAATTCGATATATCCCAAACCAACCTGCTCCAAAACTTTTAGCGGGTCGTGGATTTGAGGATAACTTTCGAAAAATTCCCGCGCTTCCGAAACCGTCATTTTCAAAACATCGGCAATATTTTTTCCTTTATACTTCACTTGAAGTGTCTCCCGATTATATCTTTTTCCCTTGCAAACATCGCACGGCAAATAAACATCCGGCATAAATTGCATTTCGATTTTCAAAAATCCTTCTCCTTGGCAATTATCACAGCGTCCCCCGCCTGCAACGCTTGTAGCACTGCGGGCAGGGCCGGAAACATTAAAAGAAAATCTTCCGATGCCATAACCTTTCTCGCGCGCGTCTTTGGTAGCGGAAAAAAGCTGACGAATCGGAGTAAAAAGTCCGGTATATGTCGCCGGATTGGATCTGGGCGTGCGTCCAATCGGTGATTGATCAATCATAATCACTTTGTTAATATTCTCCATTCCGACAATTTCCCGATATTTTCCTGGAACATCCAAACTGCGATGCAATTTGTTTGCTAGAGCCTTATATAAGGTTTCTTCAATCAAAGTTGATTTTCCGCTCCCGCTCACTCCGGTAACGCAAACAAAACTCCTCAGTGGAAACGCGACATTGATATTTTTTAAATTATGACTGGAGGCTCCGCGCACGATCAAAGTTTTTTTGTTTTTTATCCCGCGGCGCAAATCGGGAATTGCGATTTTCAATTCGGCGGTCAAATATTTGGCCGTGATGGATTTTTTGTTTTTCATCACTTCTTCTGGAGTTCCCTGCGCCACAATTTCTCCTCCATGCTTTCCCGCCCCCGGACCAATATCCACCAAATAATCCGCCTCGCGCATCGTCTCTTCATCATGTTCAATTGCAATCACGGTATTGCCGATATTTCGCAAATTTTTCAAAGTTTCCAAAAGCCTTCGATTGTCTCGCGCATGCAGTCCGATTGACGGCTCATCCAAAATATACAAAACTCCCACCAATTGCGATCCGACTTGCGAAGCCAAACGGATTCGCTGCGACTCTCCGCCGGAAAGAGTAAAAGCGGTTCGATGCAGGGAAATATAATTCAATCCCACATCACTAAGAAATTTCAAACGATTACTGACTTCTTTCACAATTCTTCCGGCAATCAAATCTTCTTGCTTGTTCAACTTCAAATTCGCAAAAAAATCCAAACAATCATCAATGCTTATTTGCGACACTTCCACGATATTTTTCCCGCCTGCAACGTTATGCGTAGCATTGCGGGCAGGTCCGCCTGCAACGTTATGCGTAGCATTGCGGGCAGGTCCGCCTGCAACGTTATGCG
>CAZRJL010000052.1:2143-2463 GCA_964600645.1 uncultured Bdellovibrionales bacterium
TAGCATTGCGGGCAGGTCCGCCGACCGTCACCAACAAAACCTCTTTTCGATAACGACTTCCTCCACAAGTCGAACAAGGCTTTTGCGACATATATTTTTCTATATCATTTCGCACCGCATCGGAGGTTGTGCTTCGATAACGATCTTCGAGCCAGCCGACAACACCCTTCCAATTCAATTGAAAACTTCTTGTTCCGCTGCGAAAATGATATTTGACGTTTATTAATTCCCCGCCTGCAACGTTATGCGTAGCATTGCGGGTAGGCCCGCCTGCAACGTTATGCGTAGCATTGCGGGTAGGCCCGCCTGCAACGTTATGC
>CAZRJL010000052.1:2563-5239 GCA_964600645.1 uncultured Bdellovibrionales bacterium
GTAGCATTGCGGGCAGGTCCTCCATCCTTGCCATACAAAAGTAAATTCAAATCTTTTTCCGACAAATCTCGCAAACGTTTATTGTCAGGAATATGATAAAAATTCGTCACCGCGCGCAGTATCGTCCCTTGATAATTGTTCGGCTTGTAGCTCCACGGAAGAACTCCTCCATCAGCGATGGTTTTATTCTTGTCCGGAATAATCAAATCGGGATCAATTTCTTTTTTTACGCCCAATCCTTCACAAGACGGACACGCTCCAAAAGGAGAATTGAAAGAAAAAAGCCTTGGCTCCAGCGGGGGAAATTCGATTTCATGAATCGGACAAGAAAGATTTTGATTAAAAATAACTTCGTCATTCTTATTCTTATTTTTGTTCTTCATTCCTATTTTCACCAAACCTCCGGACAATTTGAGCGCCCTTTCCACTCCCTCAAAAATACGAGAAATGCTTTTTTCACTAATTTCCACCTCATCAATAATCACTTCCAATGAGTGCTTTTTATTTTTTTCCAACTTCACCTCTTTCCATTTTTCCAAAAAAACTATTTTTCCGTCAATATATATCTTCGAAAGCCCCATTTTCCATAAATTTTGAAGTAACGCCGAATATTCTCCTTTGCGACTCCGCACCACGGGAGAGATAATTTCAATCTTTTTTCCATCTCCCAGATCCAAGATTCGATCAACGATTTCATCGGTCGAAAGACGCCTTATTTCCCGTCCGCAAACTTCGCAATGAGGAATTCCAATTTTTGAATATAACAATCGCAAATAATCATGAATTTCCGTGATTGTTCCCACGGTTGAGCGCGGATTGTGTGAAACTGATTTTTGGTCGATGGATATCGTCGGGGAAAGTCCCTCGATATAATCCACATCCGGCTTATCCATTTGTCCCAAGAATTGCCGAGCATAAGACGACAAACTTTCCAAATATCTCCTTTGCCCCTCGGCAAAAAGCGTATCAAAAGCCAATGTACTCTTTCCCGACCCGCTAATTCCGGTAAACACAATCAGTTTATTTCGCGGAATAGTCAAATCCACATTTTTGAGATTATGCTCCCGCGCGCCCTTGATGATTATTTCGTTATTCATAATATATGGTATTTATTGTTTTTTTATCCGGCATTTAAATAATTCTTGTCATTTTAGAGATAATACATCATATCACCATTTTTTATTTCCATCAACCGATTCAACTCAAACACCGCCGTCAACGTCTTCGATCCATCCATAGCCACAGTCAAAGGATTATCTTGATAGCAAGATGACCCGTCATCCCAGTGAGAAAACTCCCAACTGCTATCGGAAGGATAGGCGGTTAGGATTACTTCTTCGTAAAAATTGAAACTCACTTGGCAAATTTTTGTATTCATTTTTTCGCCTTCTGCGTGATGAAGACCATAATCAATTATTATTTATTTTAAATATTCAATTTATTTGTTATACTAAGACCATATAAAAAAATTAACAGAACAAAGAAGATGGATAAGAAAAAAATTCCTACTGGGATTTGGATAGCTATGATTGTAATTATTGCAATCACGGTTAGCGTGTTGACTTGGAAATATGAAAAAAATGTTCCAAGCCTTACTCAATCTTCTCTAACAACAGAATTAAATCAACAAGAAATAGTACAGCCGACTAATGATTGGAAAAAATATAAGGACGATGAATATGGCTACGAATTGGATTATCCAAGTAATTGGAATATTACACAGCGCAACCCATCAAAAAATAACGTAGGCACTACATTTATTTTTTCCACCAATGGACCAATGAATGATGGCTCTAATGGAACTATTATACTTGGAAAATATAGCATTTATAATTCATCGTTAACAAATTCAATTGAAAATAATTTAAAACTTTTAAATTCAAAAATAAATATTGCCGATACACAATCCACCTTTAAAGAGATACCTATCATTGGCGGCAGAGCATTCTATAATTTAAAGCAGACATCAATATCACCAAAAGAACGTGAAATATTTATTATTGGAAAAAACGTTATTTTTAACGGAACATTTCAAACATCTTCCAGTAATATAGACATGGAAAAATTAGATGAATTTACTGAAATTCTTTCCAAGTTTAAATTTTTACAATAAAAATCAAAAAATAAAGAGAGTAGAACTGTTAAGTTTTACTCTCCTTTCATCGTGCCAACTGAACGACTATTACGGGGCGTAATAGATATAACCAGTAATAGTATAATTGTTTACATCCACCACATGTTCACTTACTTTACCATCGAGATTCCAGTTTTGATCTCGAATCGTTAAATTGCTTCCATTGATCTCTTTCACTATTCCAACATGCCCGTTGGGCATACCGCTTTGAATAGCAAATACTATGATTGATGAAACCCGCGGAATGGATGCGTTTGTTGCATAATATGCATCAATCGCTTGTTGATACCATGTATAGGCATTGCCGTAGATAGGCGCATCAGTCTCATAGCGAACATAAGGCACGCACTCCCCGGTATCAATTGTATCATCTATATCTGCTCTAAAACTTCCAACTGAAGCACGGAACGTTTTGTAAAATTTTGCCGTCAACGTCTTCGATCCATCCATAGCCACAGTCAAAGGATTATCTTGATAGCAAGATGACCCGTCATCCCAGTGAGAAAACTCCCAACTGCTATCGGAAGGATAGGCGGTTAGGA
>CAZRJL010000053.1:0-5145 GCA_964600645.1 uncultured Bdellovibrionales bacterium
GGATTTCCTTTTTTCTTTCCATTGAGAAATTGCTTGCAAAATTATTTTTTTTGAAATTCGCGAGTATTTTTCGCAGACAGAAGCCATTTTTTTTATCGTTTGCAGTACCAATCTTCTGAAATCGTTTTTAAGCCAATAAGAAAAATCAAGAAATTTTTCTCGCAAAAATTCTTTGATTGTTCGGATTCTTTCTTTTTTTACGGGAATTTCTATTGAATTTTCTTTCAGATATATGTGCTTGGTTTTTTTGTCGATATATTCAGCTCTATCATTTTGGTTGTGCTCTTTTTCAATGGAGTCGCTCTTGTCGTTTATTTTAGCGGAAGCGTGCTTTTTGTTGTTTTTTTCTTCGAATATTTTACTACTGAATACATTTAACTCTTTTTCGTTTTCTTCGGCGACCATTTTTTGGGCAAAAGATACTGATTCTTTCGCTTCCATGACTTTTCTGCGTACGTCGATTATTATGGTTCCCGCAATGTCGAGCTCATTAATGAGCGCGGTTTTGATAAACTGAACGAATTTTTCTTGTGAAAATTGCAGAGCACCCTTCCTAAGCTCATTTAAAGAGAATATATGGAAAATGTCGTCAGTGGTTATGATGATTTTATCTCCATCTTCAAGTCGTCCACTGGAAACATTGATGAATGTTTTCATTGGATTGAGATAATTTGATTCGGTATTATCTTTTTCCGCAAGTCCTTGGCTGATCTCAGTTAAATTCCCACTTCTCATCAGCAGTACTTTTCCATTTCCCGAAACACTGAAATGCAGGTTGTTTTCTTCTATCGCACACAGGGCGCTGTCAAGTTTTCCCAGCCAATTGACATTCCCGTGTTTGGCTATTTCAGCCAATGCCAAATTTATCTTGTTTAATGCCGCTTCGAAGCTCTCTATCGGACCTCTTTTTGTATTGATGAAGTATTCTTTTTTGGCCACTGAGGCGAGAAAGTTAACAATGTAAGCGGAATCCTCGTTTTCATCCTTGATTTCAAAAAATCCCAAAAGTCTTCCCAGTGATTTGTGGGTGATGTTTTCCGGAGCGTAGTCAAGCATTTCAATGTAGGGTTTTAGTTCGTGATCGCTCACGACTAAAATATTGGAAACGACTTTTTCCATTTTTAGGTTTTTCTTTTTTTTCGACTTCATTTTCTCCATAATGGCTTTTTATATTATAACAAAAAAACGCGTTGCAAGAAAGGGGTTTACCCCACACTAACCTTTTGCAAGTTTGTTTGTCCCAAAAAGAAGCATTTTTTTGTTTTTTGTAGGGAGGTTAGCGAGGGGTTTACTTTTTGCGTTATTGATACTATACTTGTTTTAGTTTGAAACAGGCTCTGTGATAAGTATAATTTATAAAAATATGTCAGAGATATTGGAAAATTTATTTGGTTCTAAGGCTAAAACAAGGATAATCAGATTTTTTTTGCTCAATCCCGGGGAAATTTTTTCAGTGGATGATATTGCAAAAAGAAATCTTTTGAAAAATAGCGAAGTTAGACGTGAAATCAATAATCTTGTGAAGATAAAATTTTTAATCGAAAAAAATAAAAAAGGTAAAAAAATTTATTTTGCAAATATAAATTTTCCATTTTATCCTGAATTAAAAAGTCTAATTTCCAAGGCTAATGTGTTTCCTCAATGCAGGAGTTTGAAAAAAATAGGAAGCGTCGGGAACGTGAAACTGGTTCTTATTAGCGGAGTTTTCTTGAATTATCCGAAAAGCAAGGCTGATATGATTTTAGCGGCGGATGATGTAAGCAAAAGTAAGTTGAAAAATTTGATGGGAAATTTGGAAGCAGAAATCGGAAAGGAAATTCGCTACGTCTTGGTTAGTAGTGAAGAATTAAAATATCGATTGGATATGCTTGATCGATTTTTGCTGGATTTTCTTGAGGGTCCGCATGATGAAGTAATAAACAAATTGCCAAAATTGAAGCGTTTTGTTGAAAGGATTAAAAAATGAAAACAATTTGAGGGAATATTTTTTTTCCAAATTAAAGATATTTTTTTGCGGGGATTTTTTCAGAAATCCGATCGTTTTTTTCCTTGTAGTTGTTATTTTATTTTTGAATGTGGTAAGCTTTGTTGCGCTTTCAATTTTTATAGAAAAAACCGCTTCTCCTGTTATTTTGCATTATAATGTGTATTTTGGAGTTGATTTGATCGGAGATTGGTGGCAAATATATATATTGCCGATAATGGGAATATTTTTCTTTCTAATAAATTTTTTTTTAGCAGGGTGTTTTTATCGACAAGGAGAAAGAATCGGAGCTTATTGTTTAATGCTGGCATCTCTTTTTGTCGAAATTGGAATTATTATTGCCGGTGCTTCAATGATACTTATTAACTATTAAAAAGGATATATTATAAATATGTTTGTTTTTCCAAATCCAAAGACTGAGATTCCAAGTGAGAGAAGAGTGCAAAGAATACTGGAAGTAATCCCCGGAACTTTGACATGGGCGACACTGATAGGCATGTTTTTGTTTTCTTTTTTGTTGCCTGTTTGGGTGGCGGTTTTTGTGATTATTTTTGATATCTATTGGATTTATCGTACTATATATATATCAACATTTTCTGTTATCGCTTATCGAAAACTGAAAGAAGGGCAGGCGATCAATTGGTGGGAGCGATGTCAGAATATATCAAATCCGGATGAATATATGAAAATAATAGAAGATAGATTGAATTCTTTGCGCGACAGCTTGAAGGAAATTGGATGGAGGGGGATGGAAAAAATCGGACAAAGAATCAAAATTAAAAAAGAAATTAATCGATACCGCAAGTATCTGAATGAAGTTGGGTTATTACAGAAGTGTAAAAATGAAATATGGGATTGGAGGAAAGTTATTCATGTTGTGTTGCTTCCGACAGCAGGAGAACCGAAAGAAATTATCGAGCCGGCTATCAGAGCGATTGCCAATACTAACTTCCCTAATCAGCAAATAATCATTCTCCTTGCCACCGAGGAAAGAGAGGATGAAAAACATCGATTGGAAAAAATCGAGTATTTGAAAGATAAATTTGCAGGAGTTTTTCGGGATTTTCTGGTTACAACGCATGAAGTTAGGGATGATGAAATGAAATGTAAAGCTTCCAATGCGACCTATGCGGCGAAAAAATTAGTAAAATATTTGGATGAAAGGAATATTGATCATAAACAAGTTATCTTCTCCAATTTCGATTGCGACAGCGTTTGCCATAAACAGTATTTTGCCGCGCTTACTTATGCTTATATTACCGACCCGAAAAGATTGCAAAGATCATATCAGCCTTTGCCGATGTACCATAATAATTTGTGGGATACAAACGCTTTTGTGCGAGTGATTGTTACTAGTTCTTCTTTTTGGCATATGTATCAAAGTACGCGCAGTGAGATGGTAACTTTTTCTTCTCATAGTGAGCCATTTGATACCTTAGTGAAAGTTAATTTTTGGCCGGTGAATATGATTAGTGAAGACTCGATAATTTATTGGAAATGTTTTGCATATTTTAACGGAGATTATCAAGTGTCGCCGATTTATCTTCCGATCTCGCTGGATGCCGTTTTAGCGGAAACATATTGGAAAACGATAAAAAATCAATATAAACAAAAAAGACGCTGGGCGTATGGGATTGAAAACTTTCCGGTAATCATGCGTTCTATTTGGCCGAATAAAAAAATTCAATTGGGCAAGAAAATCAAAACCGCATTTGAAATGCTGGAGGGTCATCATTCTTGGGCAACTGCGCCTTTTATTTTGGCGATATTAGGGTGGATGCCTTTGATTTTCGGAGGAACAAGTTTCAATGAAAAAGTTTTGGCGCATAATTTGCCTTTCATTACGCGTTATTTGATGAACTTGGCGATGATGGGGTTGATTATATCAATGTCATTGAGTTTTGTTTTGATGCCACCTCGCCCGAAAAAATATTCAAAAAAAAGATATATCAATATGGTTCTCCAGTGGATATTGGTTCCAATTATTGCCCCTACCTTGGGAGCAATGCCTGCAATTGAATCGCAGACAAGATTGCTGATTAAAAAATATTTCGGTGAATTTTGGGTGACGGAAAAAATAAAAAAATAAAATTGATGCCCTATGGAATATGAATTATTTTTATTTTCGTTTTTGCGTACATTCTTGATTTCATCCGGGCTGGTATTGCTTTTTATTTTTTTAACGGAAAAATTTTCTTTGTTTCCGAGAAAAAAACAAAAACACCATACTCACACAGGAAGGATATCGCGATTGGGAGGGGCGGCTATTATTATTTCTTTCGTTCTTGGAATTATTTTTGATTCCAATCTGGTTATTACTCTCCCGATGAAGGGAATGATGATATCTTCTCTCGTTATTTTGATTTTCGGAATCGCGGATGATTTTTTGAGTCTTGGCTGGAAAAGGCAACTTTTTTTTCAGATATGCGCTTCCATATTGATTTTTATTTTTGGTGTGCATATAGAATATATCACTAACCCTTTTGGTGGAATTATTGAAATTGGTAATGGTGATTTTTCAATTGTGAGTTTATTACTGGGGATAATTTGGATGGTTGTGATAATGAATTCGATGAACTGGTTTGATGGAATTGATGGCGTAAGCGGAGGGATAACATTTTTAGGTTCGGTTGCGATAATTTTTGTAAGTCTTAAGCCGGAAGTCAATCAGCCGCCGATGGCGATAATGGCATCCGTTTTGGCGGGATCGGTTATGGGATTTTTAATTTTTAATTTCAGCCCGTCGAAAATAATAGCGGGAACAAGCGGATCTATCTTTATGGGCTTTATTATGGCGGTGTTGGCGATTTTCTCCGGAGCTAAAATTGCCACCACATTATTGGTAATGGCACTTCCTCTCGCGGATTTCGGATGGGTAATTTGGAAAAGAATCAGGTTGGGAAAATCGATATTTTCTTCCGATAGACGCCATCTGCATCATCGTTTTCTTGAATTGGGATGGTCGCAAAGAAAGATAGCGTTTTTCTTTTATGCGGTTACTGGAGTTATTGTGATCATCTCTCTTAACACGCATTCGCTTGGTAAGGCTGTGGCGATTTTCTTGGTTTTTTTGCTTACCCTGATTATGCTATCTGTTGCTGACGCAGAGATATTGAGAAACAGGAATGAAATTATCAAAGAATAAAATAAAATTGATTAAA
>CAZRJL010000054.1:0-5142 GCA_964600645.1 uncultured Bdellovibrionales bacterium
TATTCTCAAGTGTCTGTTAGTGTTTTTCCGGAAAAAGAAACCGCCTACGTTATGGCCACCCTCAAAAAAGAAATATATGCCATTCAGGGCTCATTAAACCGAAAAATGCCGACAAGAATTATCCCTAAAATAAGATTCAAACCGGACGCCACCGAAGCGGAAGCTGACGTAATTGAAAAAATACTAAAGAAAATTTAACAGCCGCTTGAATTGCGAACTGTCCGAAAAGTCTCTTACATAGCAACCGATGAAAAACGAATTCAGCGCTGAATTTAAAACCCTTCAATACATAATCGAGAATTCTTCACGGATACTTCTTTTTGCTCATAATCGTCCGGACGGAGACACTGTCGGATCTGTTTTAGCTTTGCAAGAATATCTGGAAAAACTGGGAAAGCATATCGACATTGCTTGCTTCGACCCTTTTCCGGAATATCTTATGGAAATAGTTTCAGGAAAATTCAGATATCCGGATCACTTGGATATAAATTTATACGATTCCATAATCGCCTGCGACAGCGTTGAGCGTGGATTTGAAAAAATATACCCACTACTTGACCCCAAGCAAGTTTCCGTTGTTATCGATCATCATCCGGATATTAAACTGGCATCAGACTTGCGGATTATTGATTCACAATACTCTTCTGTCTGTGAAATTATTTATAAATTCTTAGTTTCAATAAACGCCAAAACAAATTTGAAAATTGCCAACTGTTTGTTGTTGGGTATAATTAGCGACACGGGAAATCTTCAACACTCCAACACTACCGCCGATGTAATGGAAATAGCCTCCAAACTTATCAAAAAAGGAGCCTCTGTTTCTAAAATAGTCAGCTCGGTATTCTCCAATAAAAAAATAACCACTCTTAAGCTCTGGGGAAGAGCTTTTGAAAAAGCCCGCATTAATCCTAAAAACAAAATGATTGCCACTGTCCTCACACAAGAGGACATCAAGCAATGCGAGGCTTCAACTGATGATATCGCTCAAATTGCTTCAATTCTTAATACCGTTCCAGGAACCAGTTTTTCCCTTGTCCTGTCTCAGCGAGACAACAAAACCATCAAGGGAAGTCTTCGTAGTGAACAATACAAAGGTGTGGATGTTTCCGAATTGGCACATCTTTTCGGAGGAGGAGGACATAAGCTCGCCAGCGGATTTGAAATAAAAGGAAGAATAATAGAAAACGATAACGGATGGGAAATAGTGTAGCAATTTTAAATTCTAAATTTTAATTAAATATTAAATATTTTAATTTTAAAATTTAGTTATTAAAAATTGTTTTAAAATTTAAAATTGGAAATTTAAAATTTGAGCATCTAAAATCATAGCCGTAATATCGGTTGTTATGCTAAAATGTATTTATAAATACTAAATTCTGTATTATGAACATCGGCTGCCACATTTCCATTGCCGGAGGAGTAGATAAAGCGCCGGAACGCGCCGCCGATTTGGGCTGTGAAGTGATGCAAGTCTTTACTCGTTCCCCTCAAGGCGGCAAAGCCCCGGAACTAACTACTGAATTAATCACTGCATTTAAAATTCAATCCGCCGCGGCGGACAAAATTAAAGAAGTCTACGTTCACACGCCGTATTATATAAATTTTGCTTCTACTAACAACCGCATCCGCTATGGCTCGGTTTCCGTAGTCCGCGATGAATTGGAACGCGCCAGCCTCCTCGGCGCCAAATATGTGATGACGCATCTTGGCAGTGCCAAAGAACTGGGCAAAGAAGATGCTCTTGGAAAAACTATCGAGATGCTCAAAAAAACTTTGGATGGATATTCTGGAAAAACAAAATTGCTGATCGAAAACTCCGCCGGCGCCGGCGCCATTATTGGAGATGATTTCAAAGAAATCAAAAAAATAATCGATGGCGTAAATTCAAAACATATCGCCGGAATTTGCCTAGACACTCAACATAGTTTTGCCTCCGGATACGACTGGCGAGATTTTGAAAATACTTTAAAAAAAATTGATGAGGAAATCAGTCTGGAAAAAATCAAACTAATCCATTGCAACGACAGCAAATCCGATTGCGCGTCGCACATCGACCGCCACGAACATATCGGGCAAGGAAAAATCGGCCTCGAAGCTTTTTCTAAAATTGCAAAATTCGCCGAGGAAAACAATATCGATATGATTTGCGAAACAGAGCATGAGAAAGTTATGGACGATATTAAACTTTTAAAATCACTGCGCGATAATAAAAAATAAAAAAACGGGAAAAATAACGTAAGATTTTTCCCGTCTCAACAATTCAGCTACACGCTAGTTAACGAAAAACCAGATTCCATTTTCAGAAACTTGACCCAGTTTATATTCTGGACAAAGCATGCTTGCCTTGTCCATAATTTTGTCAATTGACAAAACATCTGCGTTTTCCAATGGAATAAACATAACCTTGTTTCCTCGCAATGCATCCGGATAATTTTTTTCAAATTCAATCTTTTTTTCCTCTTTCACTATAATATTATACCTACCTCCAAGGTAAAGCAATATTAAAAAAACCACCATAAAAAGCGTCAAAACAAACACGGCATATGTTGCACGTCTATCATTCTCAGTCATAATCCACCTCCTCATTCTTTTGCGCTCTTTTATTTTCGCAAAGACAACAAAAACAATATAACCACAATTGTTAATGTGATTAATAAAACGAAATTGATACTGAGAAATTGGATATCAAACAAAACACAAATTACCCAGACCACAAATATAACTGCGCAAACAGTTAATACTCCTCGACCGATATCGCTTCTAAGTAGAAATCTGAATGTCCACATTACCACCCCCGTCGCCCACGTAAGTATCCGCCAAACCGCACCGTCAAACCACATATACCCTCTTGTCTGAAATATGCCCAACAATAAAAAACAATTAATACAGCCCAGCAAGAAACAGCTCAAGAAACTGCGTGTCGGTATGAGTAATTCAAAAATAGCTACTCCGAAAAAAAATGTAAAAAAGAAACAAAAAATCACCGCAAAAACTTTTGGAGCGGGCCTGACGTCTAATAATCTATCTAATGTTAATTTTATAAAGCTACAAACAAGAATCACACTACTCAACATTACGATTATTGTGGTGATATTCTCCATTACAAACCTCCTCGCGCTTCTGCGCTTTTTTAATTTATGCATTTGTCAAGCAACATTCCTTACTCGCGATATCACAGTATATAATATTCAAGCGGTTTCGCGTCATTTTATATAAAAACTGACAATTTAATTACCTGCATAGCTCTTTTTTGCCTGCGTATAGACAAATTTTAAACATCGTGCTAAGCTACTTAAAACGACCTTTTCGGCGACAAATTATTAATGATACAATTTTATGCTAAAAAAACAACTGGAAAAATTGAATTTATCCTCCCGTGAAGCCACTGTTTATGCGGAGCTTTTGGAATTGGGAGAAACAACAATTGAACAAATTTCCCAAAAATCCAAAATCAAACGCACTACCGTTTATGACGTAATCAAAACCCTCAAAGAAAAAGGACTCGTCGGGACAACTAAAAGAAAAAAACGCGCGCTCTAGTATGCCGAAGATCCAAGAATTTTGGAAAGCCAGCTTGAAGAAAAGAAAACAGTTTTACACGGCATTCTTCCGCAACTGCTTTCGATAGCAAGCTTGATTGACAAGAAACCGGGCATAAAATATTTTGAAGGCACTGAAGGAATTAAGAATGTTTATCAAGATACTCTCAATTATCCCAACCAAGAAATTCTTATGTGGGGATCGACGGATATTTTCAAATATTTTGACGAAGATTATATGTGGGATTATTATCTGAAAAAAAGAATTGAAAATAAAATTTGGATGCGCGCCATTGGAAAAAATATTGAAGTTGTTAAAAATATTCAAGCCCAGGATAAAAAACATCTCCGCGAAACCCGACTTTATGATGACGACAGCCTTTCATTTGAAGTTGAAATCAATCTCTATGGCAAAAGAAAAATCGGCATTATGTCGTTCAAAGAAGAATTAGGCCTAATCATTGAAAGCGAAAAAATATACAACACCCTGAAAAGCATATTCGAACTGAATTGGAAAATGCTAAAATAAAAAAATTTCACGCGCTAAACATATTTCACATCCTTATAATCCTTATAATCTTTACAATCCTTCATATCTTCATCATTTCACTGTCCTATATTTATATAATCAATCTATGGCAATTGCACTAACTTGATTATTCTGAAATTTCACTCATCTTCTCAGAATTACCATAATAAAAAAGATTATTCCACAAAAAATACATAGATACACATCCATATTCAATATGGAAAATTTAATCAGATTATAGCAATTGCAATATCTTGATTAAATTATATAATATAGTATGTAACAAGAGACGAGTGATAAAAAATATGAAAAATAAAAAAAATATCAGTATCAAAGAAATTATTGAAGATAAATTTCTATATAATGACAGTATTACTGCCACTGCCGGAAAGTTTCTGTTGGCAGCCGTTGCCGCCGCTCCGATTTTGTTTGTCGCAGCCGCCGCTCCAAACATACTTTCCGGAGTAGGGAAATTCAAAAAACACAAAAAATACTCCAAGAAACAGATACGAATAGCTTTTAATAACCTAAAACAAAGAAAATTAATTGAAATTATCCAAATAGGAAAAGGAAAATACAAAGTTCGCCTGACCAACAAAGGAAAGAAAAGAATTAAAGATTTTTCATTTGAAATTTTGCGCATCGAAAAACCGAAAAAATGGGACGAAAAATGGCGAATTTTAATTTTCGACATCCCTGCTAAGCCAAAAAAATACCATCAAGCACGCGAAGCACTGCGAAGAAAAATAAAGGAGTTAGGATTTTATCAAATACAAAAAAGTGTTTGGGCCTATCCCTATGAATGCGAAGATGAAATTTTGTTTATTTCCGAACTTTTCAATGTTCAACAAAATATTGAGATTATAACCGCCGAAAAACTTCTCCATCAAGAAAAAATCAGGAAATTTTTCAAGCTATAAATAAAATGCTATTATTTATGCATACTGTTTGATAAATAAATATAGAGCAATAAATTCACTGCAAATACCAGCAATTACTCAGTAAAAAAATAATAATCAATATATTGCAATTGCCATAACTTGATTATGCTAAAAAAATAGTTTGTCATAATAT
>CAZRJL010000055.1:0-5023 GCA_964600645.1 uncultured Bdellovibrionales bacterium
TTTCCAAGAAGCAAATTGAAATCGCGCTCAAAATTATTCGGCGAATTTTTCCATACCACAATCGCAAGGATAAATCTTAAAAAGTGTGCTTTGATTTTCAAATCGGACTTTGTCCGGGACCGTATGAAGGAGCAATTTCCAAAAAAGACTACGCGAAAAATATCCGCCAAATTAAAATGATTTTGGAGGGAAAAAGAAAAAACTTGGTTAAAAAGCTGGAAAAAGAAATGGAGGACTTTTCCAAAAAGGAGGAATTTGAAAAGGCCGGAGAAATAAAAAGAAAAATATTCGCCCTGAGGCATATCAATGATATTGCTTTATTGTCTCGTGATGATAATTTCGAATTTCAAATTTCGAATTTCAAATCAGATCATAATCTTAAAAATTCTAATTTAAAAATTAAAAATTCAAAATTCCTGCGAATAGAGGCTTATGATATTTCCAATATTTCCGGACAATACGCGGTGGGATCGATGGTTGCGTTTGATAATTCCTTTGGAGAAATAGTGCCGAATAAAAATGAGTATCGGAAGTTCAAAATAAAAACCCCGAACCATTCGGTTCAGGGCAAAGCCATACATCATGTAATGCAAAAAGCTAATGATATTGGAATGATGAGAGAGGTTCTGCAAAGACGTTTTAGAAATAGTTGGCCGAAGCCGGACTTGGTTTTTCTTGATGGAGGACTGGGGCATTTGAATATGGCGGAAAAATTGTGGAAAGAATTGGGAATCGACATTCCGATTGTGGCGGTGGCGAAAGGAATAACGCGCAAGAATCAAGAATTAAGAATCAAGAATTATGAATCAAAAATCGATATTGAAAAAATTATTAAGAATAGAAATTTAATTAAAAATATAACCGATGAGGCGCATCGATTTGCAATTTCTTACCATCGGAAAATAAGAGGAAAACAATTTAGACCAGCCGGATAATCCTCTTTTATAAGAGACGGATTATTTGATTTAGCGGTGTTGTAATTGTTCTAATAACGCGCCAATGATGCGTCCCTTTACATTTATCTTATTTTACGCTATCATTTGTAATTAGCAAAATAATTTCTTAAAAATGCAGAAGAATTATGTCCGGAAAGAAAAACTTTTTCAAAGATAGCGGAAAAAATAAAAACAATATCATAGTGCGGGGCGCCAAGGTCAACAATTTACGCGATGTTGATGTGGATGTTCCCAGAAACAAATTCGTGGTAATAACCGGCCTTTCCGGATCCGGAAAATCCTCTTTGGCATTTGATACGATCTATGCCGAAGGCAATCGCCGGTATATGGAGGGTCTTTCTTCTTATGCGCGAAATTTTTTGGATGTATCTTCAAAGCCGGAAGTGGATCGAATCGAAAATCTCAGTCCGACAATTTCCATTGATCAAAAGAGCGTGGTGCGCAGTCCGCGTTCGACCGTCGGAACTCTTACGGAAATATATGATTATTTGCGCATCCTGTTTGCCAAGACCGGTAATATCCATTGCGCGCATTGCGGAACTCTGATGGAAAAAAAGGACAAAAGGGAGATACTCAAAGAAATAATTTCTCATCCTTCCGGAACGCAAATCGCCATTTTATCCCGTTATGGAAAACAAGAAAAAAATCCGAAAGATGTTTTGCGCCAGATTCAACAATTGGGATACGCGCGGGTGAGATTTGAAAATAAAATAAAATCCGTAAGCGAAGCGCTTATGATTGTGGATGAAAAAATGTCAATCGATATTGATATTATTGTTGATCGATTAGAAATTAATAAAAAAAATCTTGATAATGAGAGAATCGCAGATTCGATCGAAACCGCTTTGAGACTGGGAGGTGGATCGATGATTATTCTGATTAATCAGGAAAAAGAATTGCAATATAATCAAGAATATGTTTGCCGCAATTGCCAGACCAAAATAAAAGAAATTACCCCGAGGCATTTTTCTTTTAATAACCCGGAAGGCGCGTGCAGTGATTGTAGCGGGCTTGGAATTAAAATGGAAATTGATTCGGAATTAATTATTCCAAATAAAAAACTTTCTTTGGCTGAGGGAGCGATTCGTCCATGGAGCAAGGCCGGCGGCAGGATGGGAGAGAACGGATATGGCGTGCTAGTAGGCGATTTGGCTCGCAAATACGGATTTTCTCTAAATACTCCCGTCGAAAAACTTTCAAGCCGAAATTTGAAAATAATCCTTTATGGCGAGTCAGAAGATAATTCGATTGAAAAAAAATCAGTGGCAAGACTGGATGGATTGCGGGGGGCGAGTGCAAAGTTTCAGGGGGTGATTCCTATTCTGGAAGGGCGATATCGGGAAACCAATTCCGACTATGTTCGCAACGAAATTGAAAAATATATGGTGGCGAAAGTTTGTTCTTCTTGCCACGGAAAACGTTTAAAGAAAGAGTATCTCGGTGTTTTGATTGATGAAAAATCCATTGATGATTTTGTCAATATGAGTATTTCCGATTTGAAGAATTATCTGCAAGATTTTTCAAAAAAAGGAAAAGATATTCGAAATCGGGAAATTTCCGAAGTTTTAATAAAAGAAGCCGTTGAAAGGTTGACTGCATTGGAAAATGTGGGATTGGAATATTTGAGTTTGGCGCGCGGCACTAAAACTATTTCCGGAGGAGAAGCGCAAAGAATACGCCTTGCGGTGCAAATAAAATCCCAATTGATGGGAATAATTTATGTTTTGGACGAGCCTTCTATCGGACTTCACAGCCGCGATACGGAAAAATTGATCAAAACAATTAAATCATTGCGTGACGAAGGAAATTCTTTGGTTGTGGTTGAACATGATAGCGATTTTATCAAATCCGCCGATTGGATAATCGATATGGGTCCGGGTGCCGGAGAAGAAGGAGGAAAAATTATTTTTGAAGGGGATTATGAAAAACTGAAAAGATCTTCCACTTCCACCGCCGAATATATTTCCGGAAAAAAGAAAGTTTCGGACAAAAAAAAGTTTCGCTCGCCAAATAAGAAAAATATTGAAATTATCAAAGCGTGCGAACATAACTTGAAGAATATCGATGTGAAAATTCCTTTGGAAAAATTCGTGGTAGTTTGCGGGGTAAGCGGAAGCGGAAAATCTACCCTGGTGAATGATATTTTAGCCAAAGCGCTTTCGAAATATTTTTATGGAGCGCGCGCAGCAGTCGGAAAGCACAAGGAAATCAAAGGATTGGAAAATGTAAATAAAGTTATCAATATCAGCCAAAGTCCGATTGGAAGAACTCCGAGATCGAACGCCGCCACCTATACAGGGTTATTTTCCCATATTCGGGAAATTTTTGCCGCCGTGGAGGAATCCAAAAGCCGCGCCTACACATCTAGCCGGTTCAGTTTTAATATGAAAGGTGGACGTTGCGAGGTTTGCCAGGGAGATGGAATGAGAAAAATAGAAATGCATTTGCTTCCGGATATGTATGTCAAATGCGAGGCGTGTGGCGGTACGAGATATAACAAAAAAACACTCGAAATAGAATATCAAGGAGTAAATATTTCCGAAGTTTTGGATATGAGCGTGAGCTACGCGATGAATTTTTTCAAGAGACATCCTTTGATGTATGAAAAACTCAGGACTATGGATGATGTCGGCTTGGGATATTTGAAGTTGGGACAAAGCGCCACCAATCTTTCCGGAGGAGAAGCGCAAAGAATAAAGCTGGCAACCGAATTGGCGCGCAAATCAACCGGAAAAACTTTGTATATTTTGGATGAACCGACGATCGGACTTCATTTTTCCGATGTAAAAAAATTGCTCAAAGTTTTGGACGCGCTGGTGGACAAAGGAAATACGGTTATTTCCGTAGAGCATAACATTGACGTGATTCGCAATGCCGATTGGGTGATTGAGCTCGGTCCTGACGGAGGAGACAAGGGAGGAAAAATTGTCTTTGAAGGAACTCCGGACAAGCTGGCAAAGAATAAAAAAAGCTGGACGGGAAAATACTTGTAAAATTTCTAATCTCTAATTGACCTAATTTCTAGTGAAATTTTTGGCTTATTTATTTTAATGACGGATCAAATTTCTAAAAATATTCTTGCCACTATCTGTTATTATGATTGCTTGAATTATCCGCTTACTTCTTTTGAAATTTGGAGGTATTTGATTGAGGCGGATTATTGCAATATAGCTGAAAATGATTCAGGTATTGCGAGTCTGGCGGAAGTGGTGGAATGCTTGGAGGATAAAAAATTTCAAGAGACTGTCGGTTTTGAAAGAGGCTTTTATTTTATCAAGGGCAGGCAGGATTTGGTTGATAAGAGGTTGCGAGGAAATAAGACCGCTATTTTGAAAATGCAAAAGATGAAAAAGTTCATCTGGTTTTTGCGTTTCGCGCCTTTTGTGAAAATGATCGGAGTGACCGGGCGCTTGGCGATGAAAACCGCTACTTCCGGAAGCGATTGGGATTTGCTGGTTGTTCTTCGCGGCGGAAGAATTTGGACGGGACGCACTTTTTTTACTCTGGCGGCGCATATTCTGGGCAAAAGAAGATATGGAAAAAAAATCAGGAATCGTTTTTGCCTCAATTATTTTGTTACGGATAAAACTTTGGAAATAACCAACAAAGACTTGTTTTCCGCCAATGAATATTTTTTTATGTTTCCTATTTTCGACAGCGGAAATATTTTTGAAAAATTTCAAGCTGAAAATATTTGGATCAAAAAATTCCATCCGAATTATTATTTGGCAAAATCGGAAAATTATATGACAATAAGAGATGGATGGCTTTCCGCGCGCGTTCGCGCCGTGTTGGAATTGTTGCTTGATTGGCAATGGCTGGAAGAATTTTTGGCGAAAGTGGAGAAGAAAAAAATATCAAGCAATCCGAAGACGGCGCGAAAAGGAAGCTATATCGAAGCATCCGACCGGGCTTTGATTTTCTTGCCCAAGCCGCAGGGGCCGAAAATATTCGAAAGATTCAAAAAAAATCTGAGCAAAGTTGATTTATAATTTTAATTTGATTAAGAGTGTTATTTACACTCTCTGTCATTCCAGAAGATAGATTTTCTAAGCGAGTCTGCGAGC
>CAZRJL010000056.1:0-4973 GCA_964600645.1 uncultured Bdellovibrionales bacterium
TTATCTTTTAATTTTCGAATGTATTTTTGCATTTTTATTTTTGCATTTTGCATTTGAGTAAAACGAACGTGCCAATCAAAAAATCCGCCAAAAAATATATGCGAGTGACCGACAAGAAAACCGCTCGCAACAAAATAGTACGAGGAATTTTCCGAAGCGCCATCAAAAAAACCCGCGATGCTATTGCGGAAAAAAATATCGAAAAGGCCCAAGAATGGCTGAAAAAATCCATCAAATCATTAGATAAGGCAACACAAAAAAAGGTTCTCGTGAAAAACACCGCCGCCAGATACAAATCAAGACTCAACAAAGCGGTAAAAGACTTGGCAACAAAAAAATAACTTTCAAAAAAACAGACTTTCGCAAGAAAGTCTGTTTTTTATCTCAAATCATTCCCCCTCTCCCCTTGGGAGAGGGTTGGGGTGAGGGTTCGTATAATATATGAAAATTTACAACTCCGCTACGAATTTATCCAGTGCTAGGACAATATCGATTTTTCCGGTTTTGATTTTCAGATCCAAATCCGCCAAATTGCGATAAATATTTTTCAGCTTTTTCAAATCTATTTTCCGCACTTGAGTCAAGCCTTTTTTCACTACAAAAGGATGCAATTTCGCCTCCTTGGCAATCGCATATTCATTACTCAGTCCGGAAAAATACAATCCGGCTATTTTGAGCAAATTGCGGAATTGATAAACATACATCGAGAAAATGTAGAAAGGATCATCTCCTTTTTCAAGCTGTCGGTGCAAAAGACTTATAGCATCCTTCTTGTTTCCACTTGCCAGCGATTCAATCGTTTGAAAAATATCCGATTCGATCTTGGAATTTGTAAGTAAATCAATGTGTTCCCCTTCTATTTCTTTCGCATAATTGACCAATTTTTCAATTTCATTGCTAAGTAAGAATAAATCATCGCCGGCATAGGTAGCCAGTTTTTTTACCGCATTGAAAGATATTTTTCCGTTAGCCTTTTTTACTCCGTCCTTGATCCAATTCTCCAACGCAACTTCCGATAATTTTTCAAAACTCTCGCTTTTTCCGATCGAACAAATATATTTGAAAATTTTTCCGTTCTTTCTTGGCGCGCCTTTTTCCCAAAAAATCAACATCGTATCCTCATCTTTCGCCAAGTTTTTTCTCCTCTCGAGTATCTCTAAAATATTCGCTTGCTTTTCCGTTTTTCCGTCAACCATCAAATTTTTCACAATAACTATTTTTTTATCGCCAAACAGTCCTCCGGCGGATAATATATCCGCTACAACATTTTCCCTAACATCCTCCTCAAAATCAAAAACGGACAGGATTGTTCCCGATCCGTTTTTTTTCAAAAACTCATTTTTTATTTCGGCAAGTTTTTCGCTCGAACGGAAATCATCCTCGCCGTACAAAAACAGTATCATTGTATTAAGTATGATGTATTAAGTATGATTTTTAACTTTCTTCAGACCAGAAATAAGTTTGTGTACTATGATTGTTTTTTCTGCAATTTTATCAAATTCACTCATTTTCATATACTTCAAATCTCGAGCAATAACTAATTGATTTTGAAGTTCAGTTAGTGACCCTTGGGCCACACTGTAAAATTGAATTTTATCTTTGGCTGTTTTACGACTGAATCCTTCCGCAATATTAGAAGTTATGGAAACAGCGCATCTTCTCATTTGAATAGTTAGGGCAAACATTTCTTCTCTTGGGAATACTTTGGTTAATCTATAAATTTCCAATATTAACCTATGTCCCTCTTGCCATGCATATAAATCGGAAAATGATTTTATCTTATTTCCTCCCATACATAATACTTTATACGGAATACTTCATACTATTATTGTTCCCATTTCAATACTTGTCCCGGCTCAAGGATTTCCACCCAAATTTGTCCCGGCACAAATTTAACTTCCTGTCCTGATTGGTCATAGAAAAACAACTTACTATCTATTTTGGATTTGTCCTTTTTCCAAGTTCCGCGCATTTCCTTTCCATTGAAATAATAGAAGGCTTCTCCGGAATCAATTTCATCATACCATGGATCACCAACCTGAACATTATTATATCTACCGCTAATAGAAGCGCTTCCCGTATTTTTCTCCTCCTCAATTTCCGCCCACGGATTTCTCAAACCCTTGCCTATATAATCCTGTGTATTCGTAATTTGCTCAGATTTGGCAAACATAACCACTACATTTTTCGGCGCCAGCCTCTTTCCATTATTCCTGTCAACATCCTCCTCTTCTCCCCATATCCTCAAATATGAATTTGAATCTCTGTCATAGTCATATTCCACATCATATGGCTTGGCAAAAGCGACTCGCAGATGTCCTTTTTCCGGTCGCTCACTATTAGGAGCTTCTGCCTGATGCGGATAGCCTGCAAAATTTACCTCCCGACGAAAATCCTTTTCACTCATCATCTTTAACATATTTTCTCCGGTTATCCTTCCTGTGTCTTCCATACGCATTTGACCGGTGGCCTCACGTCGATCACAATATGCTCCACTCATACAATCATGATGATCAATGATACCATCTTTAAGTAAATTCAAGGCGAAGGCCGAACCTCCCCAATGAACGAAAACCGCATCCAACCCCTTGGCCAGATGAATATAGTCATGGCGAGAACTACGAATAGCTCCCGCTTCTTGAGGAATGTTGCAAAGATAAACACCCATAAGTCTGGTTACGGAAGATGTATATCCCGGCATTTCAATTACCATATCCGCCTCGGAAAATCCGGCTGCTGGTCTAGCCTGTATATCCGAAGGTTGCATCACTGCAATCGGACGGCGATTCCAACTCTCGCAAGATAACCCGGAAATCGGACTCACCGGTCCGGTATTTTGAATTGACTGACTGCCGGACGAACTGCCTTTTTCAATACTAATCGGTTTGGCATTTTTACTCCTTCTTGCATCGCGAGTATTAAAAAAATATACAATCAATCCTGCAATTATCAAAACTGCCGCAATTATTATTCTTTTTTTACCATTCATTTTTCTTTTTTATTACTGTTTAATTGTTTATATTAAGCCGCTTTTTCAATATTAGTTCCATAATCTTCGAGAACTTCTTTTTGCTCTATCTTTGATTTTTTCGACTCAAAATACCTTCCTAGCGCATCGACAGAATTCACCCTCACTCTCCCATCGGATTGGCCGTTTTCACCGGAGAGACTGTATCGAATAACATATTGACCGAGATTTTTATCAAAACCTATTGGATTATTTTTATCCATAAAAACTTTTACTTTTTCCCCGGACGGAGAAGCTACAAAAATTTCCCCTTCATTTAATCCATAATATTCAACTATACTGTTGATTATTTTTTCCCGTATGCTCATTTTTTCTTTTTCTGGCTTTTCTTGACTTGCCACTCCGATCAAATCGTTAATTTTTTCTCCAAAACTGCCAGTTCCTGAGCGTGCAATTTTGCTTATTGATTTTAAAATAAACTCTTTTCGATATTCCTCGTCTTTTTCCCCTAAATTTTCTATTTCATCGCACTGACCAACCAAATGTCCACGCCTGCCACAAAGCGAACATATTTCTTTTTGTTCTTTTTTTGCTTCGGAATTTTTCCAAAAATTTTTTTCAATTCTTCCAGTATTCAGATATTCATTCATATAAAATGAAGATTTAGAAAATTTTATTTGCTATTTTTGACATTTTGGACAAAAAAACACGCTTCGTTGCCCCAATGTCATTCTCCTGATTATTGTATCACATTTCTTTTTCTTCCGCACACAAGAACACATTTCTCCATCTTTGCGATAAACTTTTAAAATTTTATGAAAACTTCCCGGCGCGCCGGAAGTGTCGCGATAATCACTGTCAGACGTTCCGCGCATTTCGATAGCCTTCTTCAGAATTTTTTTTATCGAATTATAAATATTTTTAATTTCAACGTCTTTCAAATTTCTCACTAATCGCTTCGGATGAATCGTGGCATTAAACAAAATTTCACTGCGATAAATATTTCCGATTCCCGCAATCAATTCTTGATCCATCAGCACCAATCCGATTTTTTGATTTTGTTTTTTGAACAAAATTTCCTCAAATTTTTCCAACGTGAATTCCTTACTCATTGCATCCACTCCCAGTTTTTTTATTTCCGAAAGCTCCCTCACTTTGCCTGTATCCACCAAAACAATCTTGGCAAACTTCCTCAAATCTGAAAATTCCAGCGTTTTTTCAGATTTTAAATACCATATATGATGGATATATTGATTAACCCTATCTGTAAAATAATCATATTGATCTGATTTTGAACTTTGCTTTGTCATCTTGCATCTTGCATTTTGAGATTTACATTTTATCAAAAGGTGCCCCGTCATCTTCAAATGAATATACAAAGTTTTCCTGCCCGCATCGCTATGCGAAGCATTGCAGGCGGGTCCTCCAGAAAGATCAATAAACATATTCTTCCCAATTCTCCAGGCTTTGAGAATTTTTCGATCCTTGATTTCCGCTTCAAATTTCTTCAAACTCATTCCCTTTATCGTTTTCGGCCAATCGCTCCAAAAATCAACGATGATATCGCCTTTCACTTTTTTATTCAAATCATCCACAATAGTTTGCACCTCCGGCAATTCGGGCATAAATTTATTTAATATATTAAATTATAATTTATTCAGTTTCATTTTCAAATTATCATTAAAAATGATATTATGAAAATATGAGCCTGAGTTATGTGTGAATTAAATTTTATGCAAAAATGAAATATTTACCTGAAAAAATTTGCACTCCATTTTTTTGCTTTATTATTCTTCCGATAATAACATTGATATCCCCGCTTATACTACTACCGCTTGAAAGAATCTTCCCATATCCATACATCGCGGAAGAAATGTTTAAAGCGCTTCTGGTTTTTTTAATTTTAAAAATTCCGGAAAAATTATTGCAAATAAAAATAGCGATATTTTTAGGATTTTTTTTCTCAGTTTCGGAAAATATTTTCTATCTTTCAAGTCCATTTTTA
>CAZRJL010000057.1:0-4959 GCA_964600645.1 uncultured Bdellovibrionales bacterium
GAAAAACAAAAAGGATGTCCAAGAATTTTCTTTTAATCTGATGGATAATATTTTTCCACAATGACCTTTCTAATCATACCTACAAACACGGCGGTTATCAAGCTTTCAAAATCAATGATCCCAAGCCGAGAGATATTCACAAGGCCACTGTCATTCCCGTGAAAACGGGAATCCAGTCTGAAAACATTGTTGATTTACTAGATTCCCGCCTCTCCTCCAAGGGCGGACAAATGCGCGGGAATGACAGAGAGGGAGGTGGGAATGATAGAATAATCGGTCTGCCATTGGGAAATCTCACTTCCCAACTTTTAGTGAATATCTATATGAATAAATTCGATCAATTTGCCAAGCATAAACTGAAAGCCGAATGCTACATCCGTTATGCTGATGATTTCGTGTTTTTATCTAAAAACAAAAAATGGCTGAAAAATTTGATTCTTAAAATCGGTGAATTTCTGGAAAAAGAATTAAAGCTCAACTTGCATCCCGGCAAAGTTTCCATTCAATCTTTTTCATCTGGGATTGATTTTCTTGGATATGTTGTTTTCCCGCATCACAAGATTTTGCGGACGAAAACGAAAAGAAGAATGCTTGGGAAATTATCGCTCGGGCATAAAATGTTGAAAGAAGGATTGATTTCAAAAGATAAATTCGATCAAAGTCTGAAATCTTATTTGGGAGTTTTGAGGTATTGTGAGGGGTATAAAATTCGAAGAGATATTGGAAAAATGGCAAGAAATTGATTATAGGCTTATGTAAAATATAAAATAAAAAAATCTGTCAAAAAGTTGCAATTGCGATAGATTGACATATTTGGATTTGTTGATGTTTTTTTGAGTTGGATGCTTTGTTATAATTCGGTTAAAAATAACTCGACTCTTGTCAAATTGAAAGTTCAATGGTAATCTTCTTATTAGTTAAAAACATAAATTTCCAAAGTTAATATGCAGAATTCAAAATATGTAATTTTGATTTTTGCGTTTTGAATTTTGATTTTACCATCATGCCAGTACCAAAACAACGACATAACAAAGCCCGACAAGGACGACGCCGAGCGGGACAGCTTCAAGCTGTTGGAATCAAAAAAACCCAAAAATGCCCGAAATGCGGAGCAACGATGATGCCGCACAGAGCTTGCGCCCAATGCGGATATTACAAAGGAAAAGAAATAGTAAATACCATAAAAAAGAGCAAGAAAAAATAAAACCTTTTTGTTATTTGTAATTTGTATCTTGTATCTTAACTATAATTATGGCCAACAGACATCTGCAAAGATCGATAGCTATGCAATCACTTTTTGAGTGGGATTTTGGAGAATGCAAAAATAATATTGATGATGTTGTCGGGCGTAATGTTTGTGAATTTGCAGCGGGAATCAAAGAATCGGAGCTTGTTGAAACTCTCGTACGCGGAGTTATCAAAAACAAAAATGAAATAGATGAGTTGATAGAAAAATGCGCTCCAGAGTGGCCACTGGCGCAGATTACGATTGTAGACCGAAATATTTTGCGTTTGGGTATTTTTGAGTTGATATTTGGAAATTACCAAGAAGTTCCGCCCAAAGTGGCAATCAATGAAGCGATAGAGCTGGCAAAAACTTTCGGCGGAGTCAATTCCGCTAAGTTCGTCAATGGAGTGCTCGGAACAATTTACCGCGAAATGGGCGAGCCAATGAAAGACGATTGCTCGGAGAAACACAAAAAAGTTGAAAATGATAATAGTGCAGAAAAAGAAAGTGAAGAAAAAAGTGAATAATTATTGGTTTAAGATAATTTTTTAATTCAAAATTCTCAGCCGGGGGCTGATCTGCCTTTGGCGGAAAATCTCAAAAATCAAAATATTACAATGCAAAATTTAAAATAGTTATGAAATTTTTGAATTTTTTGTTTGTGATTTTGCGTTTTGATTTTTGCATTTTGCATTCTTATGAATTCTATTGAAAAATTTGCCGAAGATCTAGGAATAAATTTTAAGGACATTGATTTTTTCAGAGAAGCCCTCACGCATCGTTCCTATTTGAATGAAAATCGGGGATATAAATTGAACCACAATGAGCGGATGGAGTTTTTGGGTGATGCGGTTTTGGAATTGGTGATTACTGAATTTCTCTACAAAACTTATCCCAATCCGGAAGGCGAGCTCACCAGCTGGCGCGCGGCTTTGGTTAATGGCGAGATGTTGTCCGGAATTGCCAAAGAATTGAATGTCGAAGAGCATCTATTGATGAGCAGAGGAGAAGCCAAAGATACCGGACGCGCGCGTCAATATTTGCTTGCCAACGCGATGGAATCGATTATTGGAGCGATTTATCTTGATCAAGGATACGAGGAAGCGAAGAAATTTATTGTGAAAAATGTGGCGGTCAAAATTGATGGGATTTTGAAAAACAAAACATATATGGATCCAAAAAGTTATTTTCAAGAGAAAGCCCAGGAAAATATGAGAGTCACTCCGTCATATCAAGTATTGAAAGAATCCGGTCCCGATCACGATAAGCGTTTTGTGGTGGGGGTTTTTTTGGGCGATGAATTGGTGGCGGAAGGCGAAGGAATTTCCAAACAAGACGCCCAAAGAAACGCCGCTCAGGCAGGATTGGACAAAAAAGGGTGGGAGTAATCTTCGTATCTATATATAATGTTGATTGTTTCCTAAGTAGTTGAATTATCGAGGAAAGGGATTCTGCACGTTTTATTCTAATAAAATGCAACAGGAGCTACTGATTGATTTCCATTTGGTTCTATGTTAGCTTGAATAATGAGGTATAGTGAAAAATAATTTTAAACTGATATGGAAAAGAAAAACGTTGTTATTTTAGCGGTATTGGTATTGTTGGCGGTAATTATTGCCGGAGGTTTTTGGATTTGGCAAGGTAAAAAACAAGATAAAAATTCAGTTAAGCAAGAAATATTTAATTCAGAAGAATCTCCAGAAAAAGTTGTGGAAAATTTTTACAATTGGTATATCGCAAGAAGAATTGAAATGATTGATAATAAAGAAGGAGATCCGAAAAAAATATTTTCTGAAGAAACGTCCCTTCAGTGTTTAACTGAAGACTTAAGAATGCAGTCCGCTGATTTCATAGGTCACTCCGATCCAATTTTATGTGCCCAAGAATTTCCAACATGTACGAAATCAGAGTTAAAAAATTCTAAAAACGGCGAAGCAGTTATTCTTAGCCATCAATATTTTTCTGGTCAAAGGTGCCAGATGAAGCAAGAATGGGATAGTCAGACAGAGATAAAGCTAAAGTTAATAAATGATCAGTGGAAAATTAATGAGATAACTTGTTTAAAGAGGGAAGAATAGTTAATAATTAGAGAGCAAAGGGAGATAGGGTTCATTTAAAAATAAATATTACAGAGTTGATCTTCGTTAAGTTTTATGATAGCTTGAATGAAGTTTTACGAGAATTAATTTTTAGATGGATATGAATAGGAAAAATATTGTTATTTTATCAGTATTACTGGCAATGGTTATTATCATTGGAGGTTTTTTGGTTTGGGAAAATAATCAAAATATTGAAATATCAAAAATTGAACAGGCTGAAATTCAGGAGCAGGAACAAAATAAAGAAGAAAAAATCGAACAAGCTTTTTATGAAAAATTTCCAGAGTGGAAACATAATATTAAAAATATAATAGTTGAAAAAAATGAGGGTGCTTATTCGATAGGGAAAATGATGAGGGGTGAAGATGGTTATTTTTGGTTCGCTTTTAGAGAAGAAGATAAGTGGGTAATTGTTGATTATGGATTTAGTTATAATGGAATATGCGAAAATTTCAGTAAATATGGTTTTCCGAATGATATGATTCCGGACTGTTGGGATACTGAAAGTAAAAAATTAGTTGAAACAAATAATCCAGTTTTTTTCTATGGTGATTATTTTTCTGTAATAGATAAAAATAACATCATTGATGAATTTAAGTTATTCATTAAAAATAAATCACTTGCAGATTATGATAGATTTTATAAAAATAAGGATCTTTATTTGGTTGTGTATAAAAATGTTGAAAATTATTTCAAAGGTTCTATTATTATAGGTGGCGCAGATAATCATAGTAATCCGTACATATTAGCTGTGAAAATTAACGGCGATTGGAGGGTTGTTTTTCAGAGTCAGGATTATCCAGATTGTAATGTCGTAGAAAAATATAAATTTCCGGTGTCGATTGTGAATAAATGTTTTGAAAGTGAAGGCGGAAAAATATTTGAAAAAATGCGTTAGTGTTTTTTGTTAATTTCTTCTTTTGAATTAAGATTGATTGATTTTCACGAATATGAATTAAAAAATATTTTTTAATTCATATAAAATGGAAATCAATTGTGATTCCCTATTAATGAAGCAGTTATTTGACAACATAATAATGACATTTGATATGATGTCAAAATCAAAAAAGGAGGCAAAATGAAAAAGATTATTTGCGGTAGTTTTAATGTATTCCTATCGGCAATGGCGTTGATTTTATGTTTTCAGTCAACAGTGTTTGCGTATGAAACTTTTTTGTGTACGGGAGGTGATTTTGAAAAAGACATAGGGGATTTTGGGGATGAATGTGTTTTGTATGTTCGCGATGAGGCGAAAATAAGCAGGACGGGTTGTAGCGTATCAGTCTGCTCAATCCGCTGGCTATGCAGTTGGTCAAACTCCCGAAGTCGGCGCAATCATGGTTATCAATGGATGGGGTACTAATACTGCCGGACATGTTGGAATCGTTATTGACAAGCGCAATGATGATCAAGAAGTTAAGTTGCGTCATTCCAATTGGTGTGATGATGATTGCAAAACGGTTAGCGAAGAATGGATATCTGTGAGTCAATATCCAGTCCTTGGTTATATTTACTGTGATGGCGAAGGTCCGAGCGCGAATGAGAACGAAACATATATCAATCTTCGCATCGTTAATGGCATTGGCTGGTATCCCTCCAATAAGACTTGTGTCAATGCGAGTCAGTGGTACA
>CAZRJL010000058.1:0-4930 GCA_964600645.1 uncultured Bdellovibrionales bacterium
AATCTTCCGAAATGCCATTTTTATTTAGGGTTATAATTTTTTTAATGGTTGATGAGTTGTTTTAACAGGAATAGTTTATGACAATACCTTATGAGCATTTGACAAGTTTCCAAATATTTTATACTATAAATCCTGCTAGGTTTCTAGCGGTTTTTGTTTTTGAATTTTTAAACAATTTTTGATTATTACTCAAATTATGCCAACAATCAACCAACTGAAAAGAAAAGCAAGAAAATCAATAAAGAAGAAGACAAAGTCTCCGGCGATGACCTTTGTTTTTAATACTATCAAGAATCGCCCTGTGGATTCACAATCTCCTTTCAAACGCGGAGTATGCCTTAAGGTTTCCACAACCACACCGAAAAAACCAAACTCGGCGCTAAGAAAAATCGCCAGAGTACGACTCACAAACGGATCGGAAGTTACTGCATACATTCCCGGAGTGGGACACAATCTCCAAGAACATTCAATTGTAGTGATTCGCGGAGGAAGAGTGAAGGATCTTCCGGGTGTTCGTTATCATGTTGTACGTGGAGTTATGGACACAGCCGGAGTGGACGGAAGAAAGAGAGGACGATCAAAATATGGAGCCAAGAGGCCAAAGGCTAAGGAGTAGAATTAATAAGAATTAAAAATTAAGAAATTGAGATAAATAAATATGGCAAGAAGAAAAAGAAAATATGCAGAAACTTGGAAACCGGATCCTAAATACGGAAACGTTTTAGTTGGTCGTTTCGTTGGAAATATTTTGAAACAAGGAAAAAGAAGCGTGGCGGAAAAGGTCGTCTATGACTCTTTTGAAATTATTCACGAAAAAACCGGAAAGGGCGGTTTGAATGTTTTTGAGCAAGCGATTAAAAATGTTTCCCCTCTTTTGGCAATCAAATCCCGTCGAATTGGAGGAGCGAATTATCAAGTTCCTGTTCAGGTTTCAGGAGAGCGCCGTCAAACTTTGGCGATGCGCTGGATCAAAGATGCTTGCCGAAATCGTAAAGGAAAAGGAATGGCTCAAAAACTTGCCGATGAATTCATCGAAGCTTCGCAGAAAACCGGATCTGCAATGAAAAAAAGAGAAGATACTCATCGAATGGCTGAAGCCAACAAGGCTTTTGCTCATTTTGGAAACTAATACATAAATTTTTTGTAAAATAAATGGAAAAGAAAATCGTGCCTATTGAGCAGCTCCGAAATATCGGAATTATTGCGCATATTGATGGTGGGAAGACAACCACTACTGAGCGTATTTTGTTTTATACGGGAATTACTCACAAGATTGGAGAGGTTCACGAAGGAGAAGCGGTAATGGATTGGATGGAACAAGAAAGAGAACGCGGAATTACAATTACCAGCGCCGCGACTACTTGTTTTTGGAAAGATCATCAAATCAATATTATTGATACGCCGGGGCACGTTGATTTTACGGTTGAAGTAGAACGCTCACTTCGCGTTTTGGATGGAGCAGTGGTGGTTTTTGACGGGAAAGAAGGAGTGGAACCGCAATCGGAAACTGTTTGGCGCCAAGCTGATAAATATAATGTTCCGAGAATTTGTTTTATAAACAAGATTGACAAAGAGGGAGCGGATTTTGATCAAGCGATGAAATCAATTTGGAACAGACTTACTCCTAATGCTGTTGCCATTCAAATACCTATCGGAGAGCGAGGTGGTTTTTCCGGAATCGTTGATTTGGTAAAAATGAAAGCCTATACTTTTGCCGGACAAATGGGAGAAGAAATTATTGAAAGCGAAATCCCGGCGGAACTTGCCGAGAAAGCCAAGCAAGCTCGGGAGACCATGGTGGAGAGAATCGCGGAAACGAATGATGTACTTACGGAAAAATTCCTTAGCGGTGAAGAAATTTCAATTGATGAATTAAAAGGCGCTTTGCGCAAAGCCGTTATTGATGTGAAATTAATTCCGGTGCTTTTGGGAACCGCATTGCGAAACAAGGGTGTGCAGTTGGTATTGGACGCAGTGGTTGATTATCTTCCGTCTCCGATTGATTTGCCTCCAGTTAGGGGAATTAATACTAAAACTGAAGAAGATATTACAATCAGTCCAAGAGACGAAAAATTTGTCGCCTTGGCATTTAAGGTGGCTACTGATCCTTTTGTCGGACAGCTTACATTTTTCCGAATTTATTCGGGAAGCGTGAAAGCCGGATCATACGTATATAATTCCATTAAAGATGAAAAAGAAAGAATTGGACGAATTTTGCGAATGCATTCCAATCATCGTGAAGAAGTGGGGGAATTGGGAACCGGAGAAATCGGGGCGTTGGTAGGAATGAAAAACACAACCACTGGAGATACTTTGACGGAAGTTGGTAATCCGGTAGTGCTTGAGAAAATTATTTTCCCTGAGCCGGTTATTGATATTGCCGTTGAACCAAAAACAAAAGCCGACCAGGAAAAAATGGGAATGGCACTCAAGAAATTATCCGAAGAAGATCCAACCTTCCGTGTGCGTAGCGACGAAGAAACAGGACAGACGATTATTTCCGGAATGGGAGAACTTCATTTGGATGTTTTGGTTGACAGAATGAAAAGAGAATTTAAAGTTGAAGCAAACATCGGACAACCGCAAGTTGCCTATCGAGAAACTATCAAGATAATGGCGGAAGCGGAAGGAAAATATATCAAGCAGTCAGGAGGACGCGGACAATATGGACATTGTTGGGTTAGATTGGAACCGCAAGAGCCGGGCAAAGATTTTGAATTTATTGATGAAATCAAGGGAGGAGTTATTCCTCAGGAATATATCACGCCAATCGGAAAAGGAATCAAAGAAGCAATGCAAAACGGAGTTCTTGCCGGATATCCGATGGTTGATATTAAGGCTACTTTGTATGATGGATCATATCACGAAGTGGATTCATCGGAAGCGGCTTTCAAAATTGCCGGTTCAATGGCGTTTCAAGCGGCGGCAAAAAGAGCCAATCCGATTTTGCTCGAGCCGATAATGAAAGTTGTAGCGATTACCCCGGAGAATTTTATGGGAGATGTTGTGGGTGATATCAATTCCCGTCGAGGAATTATCAAGGAAATCAATGACCGCGGAGAAGGAAATGCGGTAGTAAAAGAAATTGAAGCGGAAGTTCCGCTTGCGAATATGTTTGGCTACGCAACCCAACTTCGTTCAATGACACAAGGTCGTGCCAGCTACGCAATGGAATTCGGACACTACGCCGAAGTCCCAAAAAATGTTTCCGAAGAAGTAGTTGGGAAGGGGAGATAAATATTTATGAACAAGAAAAGCATCATTTATTTTGGCATAGTTCTAATTTCGGCTATTTTAATCGCCGGAGGTTTTTGGGCTTGGAAGGGTGATCAAGAGATTGATGTTGCCAAAGAACAGAATCAAATTCAGCAACAAACTTCCAATATTAATATTGACCAATCAAATAATAATCCGGATATGCAAACAGTGCCAGAAGATCAACTTGTTTGGTATAAAGTTCCTGAGCTAGGAATAGAATTTAAAGTAACGCCGGATACAATGAGTGATTTGAAATATTTTATAAAAGAACATAATGAAACTGGAGAGATAACAGCTTCTTTTTATTCTGAATCAGTAAAAGATTTTATTGAGAAATATGGAAAATTAAAGAGATCATTTCCTGATAGCTGTGTTGATCATACAATATCAAAAATTGATAAAAAATATATAAATAAGAACCCTAATGATACGCCACTGTGTCGAGAAAATGATATTATCCTAGATAATAACAATTATCTTTTTTGTTTAAATTCCGCCCAGTCTATAGTTTTTGATTCCAAGGAGCAACTCTTTAAATGGGAAGAACTAACAAAGGATAAAAAATTTGGAAATTTTTTTAATACAGTTATGGTATCTAATTGAAATTTGGAAATTTTTAATATAGTAAGTAAATAGTTCTTTTAAAATTTAACAAAGGGATAGGAGGTGAAAACCGGGTAATTTATTTGAGATTGGAAAAATAGCAAATCAGATAATTTAAACAAAAAAAGGAGTTTGAAATGAAACATATCAAAATTGTTTTAATGTTTACCGTGATTGCACTTCTTATTCAATCTTCGTGTTTCGGATATGTTGATACTTATCCGCATAAAGAATTTTGTCCTAATACGGGAAATTTTTTGAGTGGCGACTATTACGCTTCAAGTGTTCAATGTTATGCGGAAAATTCCGATTTCTGCCAATGTAATTGCACAGCCTATGTTTCATGGAAAATCAATGAGCAAGAATTGGACTTTAATAACGGATTTGATGGCGTGTCATGGGGCAACGGGAGTAACTGGGATGATGCAGCAAAGAAGGCTAATATCGGAGTCGATGGAACTCCATTGCCTGGCGATGTAGCATACTGGAATAAACTAGGAGCCGGAACGGCAGGTCATGTTGCTTGGGTGGAGCGTGTGTATTTTGGTGATAACAATAAGCCCAAAAGCGTGGATGTCTCGGAGTATAATTATAAAAACGGAAAATGGAGTACACGAAATATTTTAGTGAACGATCCAAGTGGATATATTCATATTCTTTTATATAAATTTGGAGTAATGTCTTATGTAGATAATCTGGAAATGTTTTCCGGGGGAACATGGGATGCATCTCCGTTTTCCAATCAAACAAGCGATGAGGCAATATTACTCATTGGTCAACTTTCACATTATAGTGATGTTACGCTTGATGGAGTGCAGGCTAAGAAATCTTTGGCATATTTTGGTGATCCTGGTATGGGTGGTGGCTCTCAAACTGCATCCAACCCTCCCAGCTCTTCATCCAAGCCTGAACTTTTCGTCAAAAAGTTCTATTTCGGCAATAGCGGCCGAACGAAATATTACACCGATGAAAACATCAGCCTCTACGCTCAAGAAAAAAACGTCGGGATTGATATGGATCCAGATATTAACGTACCTCTTGGCTATTATCGCTTCGCGGGAGAAAAAGA
>CAZRJL010000059.1:0-4920 GCA_964600645.1 uncultured Bdellovibrionales bacterium
ATAAGGATATCGTGTCGGATATAAATATAAAGCTTTTGCAAAATCGGGATGTTTTGCGATTTTTGATTACGCGCGCGGATCAATTGCCGGTATTGGGAGTCGAGGTTAAAAAAGATGAGAAGTCGGAACGAGAAAAGCAAGTTTTCAAAAAGGAAGAGGTTGAAAAAGAAGAAACCAAGAAAGAAATTAAAAAAGAAGAAAAAGTTGCTCAAATAAAAGAGGATGATAAAATAGAGAAAGAAAAGATAAAGAAAGAATTTGTTTCCGCTTCTGTATCCGTTAAGGCTTCGGAGGACAAGGAAGAAAAGCCCGTCAAAGAGAAAAAAAGGAAGGATAAAAAAGAAAAAGCAACAGAAGATATCGATAAAAAACTCAATGAGATACTAAATATATAATTTTTTAATTTTTAAAAATTTAAAATTAAAATTATGAATGTAAACAAAGTTATTTTAGTCGGAAGATTGACTCGCGATCCGGAATTGCGGACAACTACTGGCGGAAAAACCGTTGCCAGCGTGAGCCTTGCTACCAATTCTACATGGAAAGATCAGAGCGGTCAGAAACAAGAAAAGACTGAATTTCACAATATTATTCTCTGGGGAAGAGTGGCGGAAGTCGCCGGACAATATTTGACGAAAGGTCAAGAAGCTTATTTTGAAGGAAGATTGCAAACAAGAAAATATACGGCAAAAGACGGAACAGAAAGAAAGACTACTGAAGTGGTGGCGGAAAATATGCAACTTGGAAGCCGTCCGCAAGGAGGAGGACAAAGCGGAAATTATTCCGGAGGCGGAAATTCATATCAAGCGCCAAGACAATTTGCAAGTAATCCGGCGCAAAACGGTCCGGCAGCGCCAGTAGGCGGACAAAGTCAAAAACCTCCGATGCAGCAAGATGACAATATTCCAACCATCAACTTGGATGAAGAGCAGGAAGATGTTCGAATCGAAGATGTGCCGTTTTAAATAATATAATTGTTGAATAATTTAAAATTATGGAAAATGTTAAAAAAGGTTGTTATTTCTGTCAGGAAAAAATCGACAAAATCGATTATAAGGATGCGTATACATTGCGTCGTTTTATGAATTCTCAAGGAAAAATTTATCCACCAAAAAGACACGGAGTTTGCACTAAGCATCAAAGAAGCTTGACCGCGGCAATCAAAAAAGGAAGAATTATGGGACTTCTGCCATTTGTTGCCAGATAGGTATTGTGTGTTTTCGAAACATTTTTTCTAGTTATAAAATTCTTGGATTTATTAGAAATTAGGAATTAGGAATTAGAAATTTTACAAAAAGTATGCTTTCAATTTCTGATATTAAAACAGGAAAAACTATCGTTCTTGACGGAAATCCTTTTGTGGTGATCCGCGATGAGCATTCCAAAACCGGCAGAGCTGGGGCGGTACTTCGTACTAAGTTGAAAAATTTGGCAACCGGTGCGGTTTTGGAAAAAACTTTTCAAGGAGCGGACAAAGTGGATGAAGCGGATATTTCCAAATCCAAAGCGCAATACTTGTATCGCGAAGGGGAGGATTTTGTTTTTATGGATATGGCAAATTATGATCAATTCAATTTGTCAGGAGATGTTTTGGCTGGAGCGGAAAAATATTTACTGGAAGGAACGGAGGTTTCTATTTTGAATTTCAATGGTAATCCAATCAATCTTGAATTGCCGATCAAAATGCAATTTCGCGTAATGGAAGCTCCTCCCGGACTCAAAGGCGACACCGCTTCCGGAGGAGATAAAGTTGTGACCCTGGAAACGGGACTCAAAATCACCACGCCGCTGTTCGTCAAAGAAGGCGATATCGTGATTGTAAACACAGAAAAAGGAGAATACGTTTCAAGAGCGTAAAATATATAACGCATAGAAAAAGAACAAAAAGCAAACACATAAGTGTTTGTTTTTTTTGAAAGCCTACTTTCAATATTGCTAAAATGGTAAAATGTCAGTATGCTAAAATGAAATTATGAAATTTGAGATTAATTCAAAATTCAAGCCAGATGGGGATCAGCCGCAGGCAATTGAGAAATTGGCGAGCGGGATAAAATCCGGAAAAAAATTCCAGACGCTTTTGGGTGTGACTGGGTCGGGAAAAACTTTCACCATTGCCAACGTGATCGAAAAAACGCAAAAACCGACATTAGTGATTGCGCCTAACAAAACCTTGGCGGCGCAATTGGCGCAAGAATTTCGCATTTTTTTTCCGAAAAACGCGGTGGAATATTTTGTTTCCTACTATGACTACTACCAGCCGGAAGCTTACATCGCATCATCGGATACATATATCGAAAAAGAAGTGCAAATTAATGAAGAAATCGACAGGCTTCGCCATAGTGCTACGGCGGCGGTTTTGTCGCGAAAAGATGTAATTATTGTCGCTAGTGTTTCTTGTATCTACGGCTTGGGCAGTCCGGAATATTATCAGGATACGACATTGGCAATTTCGGTTGGAGAAAAAACCGACAGAGAGCAATTGATGAAAAAAATGGTGGAAATGCATTATCAGCGCAGTGATATTTTGGCGCGCGCCAAATTCCGTTCGATTGGAAATACTATTGAAATTATTCCTCCGAGCCGCGAAGTGATTACGCGCATTGAATTGGAAAATGACAAGATCAAAAGTATCGTCGAATATGATTTTTTGACGGGAGAAAAATTGTCCGCATTGGAAAAAGCCGTCTTTTTTCCCGCTAAACATTTTATTGTTCCCGAACCGATGATGGATGGTATTTTGCAAAACATTGAAAAAGAAGTGCAAGAAAGAGTCAAATATCTAAATAAAAAAGGCAAGATATTGGAAGCGGAAAGATTGCGGCGAAGAACCAAACATGATATTGAGATGATGAGAGAGCTCGGATATTGCAATGGAATTGAAAATTATTCCCGTTATTTGACCGGAAGAAAACCGGGAGAATCGCCCTATACTTTGGTGGATTATTTCGGAAAAAATTTTCTTTTGGTGATTGATGAGTCTCATGTGGCAGTGCCGCAAATCGGGGCGATGTATGCCGGGGACAAGGCGCGCAAAGATTCTTTGGTTGAAAACGGTTTTCGCTTGCCCAGCGCGCTGGACAACCGGCCGCTGAAATTTTCCGAATTTGAAGAAAAAATAAATCAAGTTATTTTTACCAGCGCGACACCGAGCCGGTATGAAAATGAAAAAACGGAAGGTGAAATGGTGGAGCAAATTATTCGTCCGACCGGCTTGATTGATCCGGATCTTATTATCAGATCGGCCAAGGGTCAAGTAAAAGATATTTTTGAGGAAATAAAAAAAGTTGTTGCAAAAAAAGAAAGAGTTTTGATAACCACGCTTACTAAAAAACAATCTGAGGACTTGGCGGAATATCTCAAGGAAAACAAAGTCAAATCGGAATATTTGCATAGTGGCGTGGATACTCTGGATAGAATTGGGATTTTGGAAGATTTGAGAAGGGGGAAATTCGATGTTTTAGTGGGAGTAAATCTTCTTCGCGAAGGATTGGATTTGCCGGAAGTTTCTTTGGTGGTGATTTTGGATGCAGACAAAGAAGGATTTTTGCGCAGTGAAACCTCGCTTATTCAAACTATTGGAAGAGCGGCCAGAAATGTAAGCGGAAGGGTTATTTTATATGCCGATCAAATTACCGGTTCAATGAAAAGAGCGATTGATGAAACGAATAGGCGTAGAAAAATTCAAATCGAGCATAATAAGAAACATCACATAACCCCCAAAACCATCAAGAAAAAAATTCAATCGATTGTGGATCACGAAATCAACCCGCAAGTTTCCGCTGATTTTGTCAGACTGGAAACATTGGAGGACGTAAACGGATATATCAAAAATAAAGAAAAAGAGATGAAGGAGGCGGCACGCAATTTGGATTTTGAAAAAGCGGCGTTGATTCGGGATGAGATTTATCAACTGCGAAAGATGCAAATGAGTTAAAAAAAATCAAAAAATGTGATATATTTAAAATAAGTAAAGCAATAACAAAAATGAATTTTCTAAAAAAAATATTTTCCGTGATTCGAGATGTGTATTTTTTGATTTTTCGTTATTCTTCCGAATGCCAGCTCCGCGCGCAAAAGAAAAAAAACATATTAACAGGCGAAGAAAGCGGTTTTGGCAAGTTTGACTCCTATGCCGATTTGAAAAACTATCAAAAGAAAATAAAATTATTTTTGGCGGGAATTTTTTCTTTCGGAGTTATTTTTTCCGTTATTTTTATTTTAGCGGTTGTTTTCTTGATTCAGTATTTATATGAAATGTTTCATATCGACAGTAATGTTTTTGATTGGAGTAAAATAAAAGATTTCATAAATAATAATTGAGCGAGGTTTTGTGGGGGACTTCGAAATAAAAAAAATGAAAAATAAAAAATTTACAATTATTCTTGCTGAAGATGAGAAAGATTTAAAGGAAGTTTATTCGATTGCTCTCGGAAATATATTTAATCTTTTTGTAGCGGAAAATGGAAAGGAGGTCTTTGAAAGATTGGAAGAAAACAATGGGGAGGTTGATTTAATCGTCTTGGATATTGTGATGCCGAAAATGGATGGATTTGATACTTTGCGTGAATTGAAGAAAAATAAAAAGTATAAAAATATTCCAGTGGTGATGTCAACCAATCTTAGTGATGATAGGGATAGACAAGAGGCGACTGAGCTTGGAGCGATAAGATATTTTGTTAAAGCCGACCGAACCCCCAGCGAGCTGGCCGATGACATTGTACAAATTCTTTCCAAGAATTAAGTTGATTTTTGTTAGTCAGTGTTCTTTAAAAATCGAGTAGCATAAAGATGCTTTTTGGGTGAATGTTGTTCAATTAATAAATCCATTTAAGGGAGGTAAAAGATGTTGAAAAGATTATTAGTTTTTTCTTTCATACTTGTTTTGTGGTTTGGATCAGCTTTGGCGTATGATATATGCGA
>CAZRJL010000060.1:0-4794 GCA_964600645.1 uncultured Bdellovibrionales bacterium
ATTAAAAGATAAAAATTTGAACTGAGACTCTATTATTTGTATCACAAGCTGGATTTTTTGGCAAGAGTGTAGTATTCTTGGGCTATGATTGCAAAACTAAAAGGTAAAATTGAATATTTGCGCGGAAGCTATGCCGTTGTCGACGTGGGTGGGGTGGGGTATAAGGTTTTTGTGACTGATTATGTTTTTGGAAAGCTGGCTTTAATGAGTGAAGTTGAGCTATTTATCCATACGCACGTCCGTGAAGACGAGATGTCCCTATATGGTTTTTTGGTGTTGGACGAGCTGGAAATGTTCGAGTTGCTGATTTCCATTTCCGGAATCGGACCCAAGGCCGCTAAGGGAATTTTGTCTATTGCTGACCCAAAAACAATCAGAACAGCAATTCTCAATAACGATTCTTCAATTCTCACAAAAGTTTCCGGCGTGGGGAAAAAGACCGCCGAAAGAGTTATCTTGGAACTCAAAAATAAGGTGGCGGATATGCCGGATGCGGACAAGAAGGAAGTGGTGGCGGACGGCGATACATTGGAAGCGCTCGTGGCGATGGGATATTCTATTTCAGAAGCGCGGGAGGCTCTCAAGTCGATTCCGGCGGATATTTCCGATGTGGGAGAGAGAATAAAATTCGCTTTGAAAAATATTGGAAAATAATAAAATGGATTTTTTGCAATCGGAGCAGTGGAGAAAATTTCAGGAGAGCGTCGGGAGGAAAACTTTTTCCATTTATTCGGATGAACTGAAAATAAATATAATCGAACACAAACTTCCGATTGTCGGGAGGTATTTTTATGTACCCAGACTAGCTCTGATTCGAAATTCAAATATCAAATCTCAAAATGACAATGAAAAATGTAAAATTATTTTTAAGAAATTGATAAATTCAGCAAGACAGAATGATTCTGGATGGATTAGGATTGATGTCGATGGTGAAAATGATTTAAAGTTAATTACTGAATTAATTAATGAATTAAATTTAAAAATAAAAAAGGCGCCGCATGATATGCAGCCGCGGCAGACTTTCGTTATTGATATTTCCAAATCCGAAGAAGATCTTTTAGCAGGAATGAAGAGCAAAACGAGATATAATATTAGATTATCGCAGAAGAAGGGAATTAAAATTTTCAATTTTCAATGTTCAATTTTCAATGAATTTTCAAATTCCAATGATTCAATTTTAAATAATGGAAAGAAAAAAGATTTTTATATAAATGAATTAATACGACTAATAAAAATTACTTCAAAAAGACAGGGGATTGTTTCTCATTCGGATGAATATTATCGAAAAATGATGGCGCTTCCGTGCGTGTCATTATATGTGGCGGAATATGAAGGGAAAGTGGTTGCGGCGGCGATTGTTTCTTTTTTTGAGGATGCGGCAATATATCTGCACGGAGCTTCGGATGATGATTATAAAAATGTGATGGCGCCTTTTGCGCTTCATTGGCAAGTAATAAAGGATGCAAAAGAAAAAGGATGCAAACGTTATGATATGGGGGGGGTGAAAACTAAAATGACAAATGACAAATTTCCAATGACAAATAAATATCAAAAATCAAAAATCAAAAATCAAAATGAAAAATGTGAAGTTGAAAATGCTGTTAATAATAACTGGGCGGGGATTACACGGTTTAAGGTTGGGTTTTCTCCTGAAACCATTCCGGTTGAATTTGCGGGAAGTTACGATATTATTATTGACTCGAAAAAATATTATCTGTATGAAATTATCCGCAAAGTGAAGAGTTTTATGTGAAAAAAGCGCATAATTTTCAATTTTGAAAGCGGAACTCTTGACAAAAGAAAGTTGATTGTGTAGGATGGTTGTACGTCCGTTAAAAGAAAATTTAATAGAGAGCTTTTGAAATAGAGGCATTATTTTGAGCTTCAGGAATTAGGATGGTTTAGTATTTGAGTAGCTCCTCTATTTTTGTGTTGTTATGAGTAAAGAATTGATAAAACTTGAAGGAACTGTTATTGAGACTCTTCCGAGTACTACTTTTAAGGTGAAATTGGATAACGGTCATGAAGTTTTGGCGCATATTTCCGGACGAATGAGAGTTAACTATATCCGCTTGCTTCCCGGCGACAAGGTTTTGCTGGAAATGAGTCCGTATGATCTGACTCGAGGCAGAATTACTCAAAGACTGTAGCGCGTAAATTTTGTAAATAATAAAAAAGTATTTTAGATATATGAAAGTTCGAGCATCTGTTAAAAAAATATGTGCTAAATGCAAAATTGTTAAACGCAGAGGAAAACTCTACGTTATTTGCGATGTTCCTAAGCATAAGCAACGACAAGGATAAAAAAATAATTTCTAATTTCTAATTTCTAATTTCTAAAAATTAAGAATTTGAAATTTTTATATCAGATATATAAATATGACAGAAGAGACTAAAAAAACTGAAGAAGTAAAAGAGGAAAAGAAAGCGCAAAGCGGTGATGTTGTTTCCGGTGCCGCGGCAGATTCTGAAAAGAAAATCAAAAAAGGAAAGCGTCAAATTATCAAAGGGCGAGCTAATGTGAAGTGTACTTATAACAACACCCTTATTACGATTTCCGATATTAACGGTGCTTCATTGGGTTGGTCCAGCTCGGGTTTACTCGGATTTAAGGGAGCGAAAAAATCAACTCCATACGCAGCTACTCAAGTGGCAGCCGATGTTGCCGAGAAGATAAAAAAATATGGAATGCGCGAATTGGCGGTTTTTATAAACGGCGTGGGCGGAGGAAGGGAAGCTTCAATCAGAGGATTAGCCAATAATGGATTTGAGATAACCTCAATTAAGGATACTACTCCGATTCCTCATAACGGATGTCGAGCAAAGAAACCAAGAAGAGTTTAGGACGTTCCAGACGTTCCAGACGTTCCATGCGTTCAAAGCGTTCAACGATTGCAACGATTACAACGCTTATAGCGATTATTAAAGAATATAACGTAAATAATTATGGCAAGAATAGCCGGGATTAATATCCCAGACGAAAAAAGAATAGAAATTTCCCTCACATATATTTTCGGGGTAGGACGCGCTACCAGCGTAAAAATTTTGAGCTCTCTTGGGATTAATAAAGATGTGAGAACTAAGGACTTGACTGCTGAGGAAGTAAGCAATCTGAAAGAAGAAATTGAAAAAAAATATCGAGTGGAGGGAGAGTTGAAACACCAAGTGAAAATGAATATCAAGCGACTCAAAGAAATTGGTTGCTATCGCGGTTTGCGACATCAAAAAGGATTGCCTTCTCGCGGACAGAGAACCAAAACCAACACTCGAACCGTAAGAGGAAATGTGCGCAGAACAATGGGAAGCGGAAGAAAGTCCACTTCGGAAAAGACCTAATGAAATGTCAAAATCGTTCCAGATGTTGCAGTCGTTGAAAATGTGCGATTAGAACAAGTTGAACGATTATAACGATTATAACGTAAATAATTATGGCTAGAGATATAAATGCAAGTTGTCGAAAATGTCGAAGAGCGGGAGAGAAGCTCTTTCTTAAGGGTGACCGTTGCGGGGGTTTGAAGTGCGCGGTTGTGAGGAAGAATTATGCTCCAGGAGTGCATGGAAAGAAATTTTCCAAGGGAAATAGTGAGTATGGAAAACAACTTTCAATGAAGCAGAAAATCAAAAGAATCTATGGCGTGTTGGAAAAACAGTTTCGAAAGCATTTTAAGCAAGCGAGCAAGCATCGCGGAGTTACCGGAGATCTCTTGATGGCGAGACTGGAAATGAGATTGGATAACGTTGTTTATCGAATGGGTTTTGGAAATTCCCGCAAACAGTCCAGACAATTGGTTAATCACGGATTTGTGGATGTTAACGGAAGAAAAGTTGACATTGCTTCATTCGAAGTGAAAGTCGGTGATGTTATTTCTGTGAGCGCTTTGAAAAAAGAAAAAGAATATTTCAAGAAGCAGAGCGAGGTTTTGAAGAATAAGAAGGATTTTCCATCATGGATTTTGTTTGACGAATCGAAATTTGAAGGAAAGATTTCCGCTGTTCCAAAGGGAGATGAAGTTGAAGTGGGAGCCGATCCTCAAATGGTGGTTGAATATTATTCAAGATAACGTGCCGGAATTAAGAACCAAGAGACAGGAATCAGGAATTAGGAATGTTTAGATAATTAATAAATAATAGATAATCGACAATTGACAACGCATAAAATAGTATTAAAGTTGTAAGTTGTGGGTTGTAAGTTGAAAAATATGCAAATAATATCTCTTCCTCGAAAGCCGAAATATACTTACATCAGTGAGAATGCCGGAAAGTTTGTTATTGAAGGTTGTTATCCCGGTTATGGAACAACAATAGGAAATTCGTTGCGTCGAGTTTTGTTGTCGTCTTTGGATGGAGCGGCGGCTGTTTCTTTGAAAATAAAAGGAGTTTCTCATGAGTTTTCAACTATCGATGGGGTAATGGAGGATGTAGTGCAGATTATTCTTAATTTAAAGAAAGTTCGTTTTCGAATGTTTTCCGAAGATTCAATAAAGGTTTCTGTTAAACATAAGGGGGAAGGCGCGGTTGTCGCGAAAATGATAAAGTGCCCTTCTAATGTGGAAGTTATCAATGGAGATCAGGTTTTGGCAAATCTTACAAGCAAGGATGCTCAGTTGGATATGGAAATAGAAGTAGGAAGAGGAATTGGATATGTTCCGGTTGAGCAAAGTGAAAAAGATGAAAAAGAAATCGGAGTGATTACTTTAGACGCTATATATACACCGATAAAAAGAGTGAACTATGATGTGGAAAATATGCGCGTTGGAAAGAGAACTGATTTCGATAAAATTACATTGGAAATTG
>CAZRJL010000061.1:0-4744 GCA_964600645.1 uncultured Bdellovibrionales bacterium
AAGAATGCCAAGCGATATATGTGGAAAGAAATCTTTCAAAAATAAAAAGCATGAATCAATTACTAAACAATCCCGACAGCCATTTCCAAACACCGAAAGTTTCATTTTCTTTGGCGATAAATTCTTTTTGTTTTTGAAGCTTTTCTTGATTTTCTTTTATTGTATTTAGAATGGATATTTCTTCCTCGGCCTCAGCTTGAATCGTTCCTAATATTTGTTCGGCTTCTTTGAGGCGATCTTCGCTTTTTTGCATATTTTCCAGCATCATTTCAAGCTCTGTTTTTTTCGTTCCGACAACAAATTTAATGATTTTTGATTGGCGATTCATTTTTTCAATAAAAGAATCTGTTTTATTATTTTCTTGAAGTTGATTTTCTAGGATATCCCCAATCTCTTTTAATTTCCGTTCTTTTTCTTCCTTTTTCTTCTCTTCTTCTATTCTAATCTTCTCTTTTTCTTCCATATCTACAATTAATTCATTTCCCAAGCTCTTGTTTTCCGCGATTGATTTGTCCGCATTCTCATTTTCCTCTACGGCGTCAATAAAACTGCAGAGATCGTTTACGGATTTTATTTTGTTCGACGAAATATTGTTTCCATTTATTTCAATGGAATTTCTCCAATAAGAAATTTCCGGAGCACTATTGTGCGGATTGGCGCAATCAATGCCATATTTCCCATTTTCACTCAATGAATTGTTTTCAATATAAACACTTCCTTTCTTGCTAAATTCTTTGTAGAATTGCGCTGCAATCCCGCTTGCGTTATTGCCACTTATTTTATTATCAGATATCTTCAAATTTGCGCTTCCGACTATAAGTTCAATCCCGCTTTCATTATTATTGGTAATTAAGTTATTTTTTATTATCCCTGAAACATTTGACCGGATATCAATTCCTTCTTCTCCATTTCCAATAATTTCACTTCCGATAATTTTAATATTTTTTCCTCGTTGCACATATATTCCCTTATTACCGCCTCCTTTTATTGTTGAATTTAAAATTTCAAGCGTACCGCTTCCCGGCATTGATTCAATGCCAATACCGGAAAAACTTTGTATGGTACAATTTTGAATCGTTGCATTAGCGTCTTTTTCAATGATAACTCCGGAACGTGCATCTTTCAATTTGACATTTTGCAGTAATGAATTATTGCCCATTAAAATTTTTCCGGAAAAAACAACCTTGTTTTCACTTTCTCCGATTATTTTTATTGATTTTCCAATATAGATATCATCTTCTTCATCATAAGAACCATTTGCGATAAATATTTTATCGGAATTGCCCGCCTTCTCTAATGCATCCGAAATGGCTCTGAATGGATTGTTTTTACTGCCATCTCCATCCGTTGAAGCTGAGGCTTTTACATAATAATCATAGCTGGCAGCCGGTGCCGGAGATGGATTTGCGAAAATACAAAAAAGAACAATTAAAAAAAGTGAAATTAAATTTTTTATATTTTTTATACTCATTGTTTTACGATATGGCAATAAATATAATTATTACAACCAGCAAAACTGAAAAAATAATCGCGAGAATTAAAACAGATAGGATAATTGCATTTTTTAGGAACCACGGCTTGTATTGAGATATTCTTTCGCCCAATTTCCATATATTTTCTTTCCATGAATCTTCTTGATAGGCTGGACGCATAGACAGGGATTTTCCTTTCAGGGCCTCTTGGTTTATTGAAAAAAACACATTTTCAGGTATTATATTGTCGCGAGCAAATATCTGAGCATTTCTTTTTTTGTCACTATTCCAATCATAAAAAGAAAGCTTAATACAAAGAATTTCATTTGCTGTTTTTTGAATTTTTGGAAAAGTAAAAGTAAAAAAGTTTTCAGAGTTTATTTTAGTGGTTCTAATCTTATCTTCGCGAAGAAGTTTTTCGCATGATTTGTCAAATAGCTCCAATTTCAAGGTTCCACCTTTTTCAATTTTTGAATTTCCAAAAAGAATATCTATGCGAGAAAGATTATTTTTGCTGGCAACGAATTTTTGAATAACTTCTTTATTTTTTTCGGAGCTTATTCCGATTTTCTCTCCTTTTTCCAAACTCCAATTTTGATCGGGAAAAGAAAAATTTTTAATCAGACTGCCGAAAATTAAAATAAGACCAACAAAAAGCAGTCCCAGTAGTACTTTGCGCGATGCTGCATATTTAAAAATAATCATATGGTTACAAGTAATAACGCGGAACAATTACATTAAAAATGGTGTGGAATGAGAGCAAGAATATTAAGATTAAAAAAAACACAACGACATAATCAAAATAACTTTTCTTTTTTAGAATCATTCCTAATCCGGAAAAAAGCAGGGCGATATGAACAGGAAGATTTGGCAAAAAGTATCTGCCCGGCGTTCCAAGATCCAGTTTTCCGCTAGTGGAAAAAACTCTCCAATCAAAGAAACGAATTCCGATTTGCAATGCCATGATTAATGCCAGAAAAAACCAAATGTACTTTCTTTCCGGAATAAAAGACGGCTTTTTGTTTTTTGAAAATAGAAAACGAGCGATTCCGAAAAGTGCGAATACTTCTATTATCCAAATTATCCAGATAAAACTCATAGCATAATCAACCCTGACCCATCCTATTTTTCCCCAATAATTTTTTGACAAAGAGTATATTTTTGGCAAGCTGGCGGACGCATAATCGGAAAAAGATTTTATGGTTTCACCAATTCCACCTCCGGTTTTAGGCAAAAAAGACAAGACGTTATAATTCTTGCAAAGAAGTGATACTAAAAATATGCAAAGAATAGCGACTAGTGCTATGTTTTTTTTACTTATTTTATTTTCTTTATTTTTTTTCCAAATCGTAAGCCCCAAGAGACCAACGAAAACCGGGATTAAAACAATAGCCGAGCCTTTGGTAAATATTCCGATAATAATAGATACCAGCATCAATGAAACATTCTTCCAGTGCAATCCGTTTTTAAGATAAAGAACTCCTCCTAATGTAAAACCGGCAAAAGAGACAAACATCAATGGAGCATAATTGATATTTGTCATATAGGTGGAAAATTTCATTTGAAATGAAACTATCGCAGTCATCACTAGGCTGTGCTGCTGGGAAAATCCGGCATTTTTAAAAACAAAATAAGAAAGAAAAATAAATATAGTCGCTAGAATAACAGAGAAGATGCGGATTAAATAAAAACGTATCAAAATACTTTGATCGCTGAATTTTTTTTCAATAAATGCACCTAATCTGTGATATAAATCTTGATAACCCTTACCGGTAATGTCCGGCGGGTATTTTTTATTTACAGACTCCCATTGGCGAGAGTTAATCAAATCTTCATTGCGACCTATGCTTCCGGCGGGAAAATTTATTTTATTCAACGAATCCTTAAATCCGAATATTTCAGCTGCGTTTCCGGCGCCGATTATTTCTTCGGAAAAATTATATGTATCAAGATTTTTTTTCTCATTTAACCGCTCGGCTTCTTGAATTTTCCATATTTTCTCTTTCGGCTCGTTCAAGTATTGAATGGTATTATAATGACGCGCCTCATCTTGTCCGGAAAAAATCGGAAGGACGGCAGCCAAAAAGACTTCGCGTAAAAAAAAGGAAAAAAGGATTAAAAATAATATAAACCCGGGATCTTTCCAAAAATCCTTATTTATTTGAAAATTTTTCATAAACAAAGCATAGCAATTTTTTATCCGAAAAACAAGGCTGTGGGTTTGGTGTGCCTACTTATTATTTTTCTGAGACAACATTTTTCGAAAGAAAACCAGTTCCCCTTTTTTTATTTCACCCATAAAATATAAAATTGCGAAATAAACGAAAAGTAAAATTATCGCCCACGGGATAAAAATAAACCGTCCTTGAGAAAAGAAGGTGGAGAGGAAATACATAATAATTCCCGCCAAAATTATTTTTAGATAATTTTTAATTTTTAGAGTAATTTCAAAATCTTTGCGAATATAATAGAGCGCGACCAGCATAACAATCAATGAGCTGATGGATGTGGCGATGGCACTTCCAATTAAGGCGTATTTTTTTATTAAAATATAATTGAGGATGGTGTTTATGGCTAATCCAAATATAGAAATAAGCATTGGTCGCTTGGTTTTTCCGGCGCCATTGCTCACAAAGCTCATTACATAAAATATCGTCAAAAATCCAACACCAACAGAGAGAATCGCCATTGGAGCGGCAGCATCGATATATTTTGACGTGTAAAATATCCTAATAATCGGTTCGGCGAATGTTGACATTAAGACTACCGCCGGCACTAAAAGAATAGTCATTACCTTGAGAGATTGACTAATGATTTTATTTGTTTCCGCGTGATTGTTTTCCGAAGTTGATTTGGAAATTGTCGGAAGCAAAATTATCGTAAGGGCATAGAAAATATAATAGGGAATGCGACCAACAGTAAGAGCGGCGTTATATATTCCGGTTTGATAATTATCCTGCAATATTCCTTGTACCAGATATAAATCAATACTGATAAGAAGCTCGTAGGCGAGAAAAAAAATAACAATTTGCCAAGCGTAATTGACTAATTTTTGCCAAGGAAAAAAAACTGGGGTTATTTGGCTGGATGCGGATATTTGCCGGTTAATTTTTTTGGAAACACTGAATTTATCAACAGACAGGGCGACAAGAAAAACCAAAAAAGGCGCGATTATATATCCAATTACGGAACCTTTCACGCCAAAGAAATACGCCAGCGCGATAATAATTATCATTCGCAAAAACCGGGGAAATTTTTCAATGATAAGAATC
>CAZRJL010000062.1:0-4521 GCA_964600645.1 uncultured Bdellovibrionales bacterium
ATCCTAATAATCAATTATATCAAACACAAAAATGAGAAGAAATAGATTTTGGAAAAATATTGTTGCCGGCTTTATTTTGCTGAGTATTCTTGCTCCGTTTAATTTTGACTCACTGATTAAAAACAAAAAAGCCAAGGCACAGTCCTATTCGGATTATGTGACAATTATTGATCACGACGAAACTTGGAGCGGGGAAATGTCGCTCACAAAACCCGTGTTGGTCCAAGATGGCGCGACGCTCACGATCGAAAAAGGAACAAAAATATTTTTTGACGCGCAGCACCCCCTTTCTCCATTGAGTTTGTCTGTTGGTAGCGGAAGGATAATCGCAGAGGGGGCAATGGAAGATCCGATAATTTTCGATAAAAAAGATTCGGATGACAAATTTTCCATTATTGCCTCCGGAGACAAGTCTTCAAGTTCTTTTTTTCGTTATGTCCAAATTAGAAACGGAGGCTTTGAATATAATTGGACTTCCCCGATAATAGTCGGTCAAAAGAAAGATGATTTTTTCAGCGTTGCGAACGCTCAAACAGTGGTGCAGGTGCCGGCTTTGCAGGCATATTCCGGAAATGTTCATATTGAGAATTCGATTTTTTTCGCCAGCACGTATGCCTCGGTTTATGCCGACTATGATGGAAAAGTGGAGATTGTAAATTCAAATTTCAAGCAAGAAGATGGAATGACTGTGATTTCGGATGCCGGTGAAGACGGCGATGTTTTTTTGAAAAACAATTGGTATGAAGATTTCAATTCTGACAATTTTTCCGGAAGAATGACAATCGACGGAAAAAGAAAAAACGATATTATCGCCGATCCGGCAATAATCGTGCCGGGGATTATGGGTTCGGAAAAATCTTTTTCGGGGTTGACGCTGGATCCCATTTCGCGGACATACGATGATTTGGTCGATTCGTTTGAAACGAACGGATATGAAAAAGATGTCAATCTTTTTACTTTTCCTTACAATTGGAGGAAAAGCAATTTTGAAACGGCAAGATTGTTGCAAGAAAAAATTCAATCGGCAGTCAATGATACGAAAGTTTCAAAAACAGATATTGTCGCTCATTCAATGGGAGGATTGATCGCCAGAGAATATATCGAATCGGATTATTATCAAAACAATATTGATCAACTGATAACCTTGGGAACTCCGCATCGCGGAGCGCCGGAAAGTTATTTGAAATGGGAGGCTGGGGAGGGATTTTTTACAATATTGGAAAAGTTGGGACGTCATCATTTAAGAGATGAATCTCAACATGCCGGATATGATAGCATATTCGAATACATCCAAAATGAAGTTCCTTCCGTCAAGGAATTGTTGCCTGACTATGACTGTTTGTTTGATGTGAAAAAGGGTGAAATGAGAAGTTATCCGGATAATTATCCGCGCAATGAATTTTTGGAAAACATCAATAAAGCGGAAAATGTTGAAAAAATGAAACATATTGATTTTACGAACATTGTCGGAAAAATCGGATTGGATGCCGGCGAGGAAAAAAACAGCACAATTTCCCGAATTGACGTAGTGGAAAGTGAAAAAGAGGGATTGTGGGAAGATGGAATGCCGGAGGATTTTTATGACGATCCACTGAAAGGAATCAAGGAAAGCGTCGGAGATGAAACAGTGCCTTTGTTTAGCGCGGAAAATATTTCAGCGAACACTCAAATAAAAATTGATTCGTCTCATGGAAATTTGCCGACCGAAGCCCAATGTCTTGTTTTGGATGAGCTTGCCGGCATAGAAATGGAAAATTGCGTTTATGTGGACAAATTCAGAGTGGGAAATATTCTCTTGTTTAATCTTTTTTCTCCGATTGATGTGCAAATAGTTGCTCCGGACGGAAAAAGAATCGGAAAGAATTTCGAAACCGGAGAAATTTTCGATGAAATCGAGGGGGCGTACTATACCGGATATGATACGGAAAATGAAATGGTGGCCATTCCTAATCCTCAAGACGGGCAGTACAAAATCCTTACTCAAGGAACAGGAGAAGGAGAGTATGCGATTGAAGCGGTAAAAATCAGTCAAGACGAACAAGGAAAAGTTTCCGAAATCGTTTCTCGCACGCAAGGTATTGCTCAAGTTGAAAAAGAAGAAGAAATTCAAATGCAGCTTGAAGGGGATGAAATAATCATTGAAAATATCGATACAATTCCTCCGATAATTCAAATATTTTCTCCGGAGAAAAAAGAATATTTGAACAATCAAATCATCCCGATAAGCTATCAAATTCAAGACGATAAAACACAGCAAGAGAACATTAAAAAAGAAATATCTTTCGGCGGAAAAATTTTTGATCAAGAAGATCTGGATCTCTCTTTGCTACACCTCGGAAAACATACTTTGAAAATCATCGCCAAAGACGAAACGCAAAATGAAAGTGAAAAAGAAATCGATTTTTGGACGACGATAAATTTGGTCGCCTTAAAGGATAATATTAATCACTATTTCGATTTAAATTTAATTAAAAACAAGCAAGAAAAAGACAGGCTTTTGAGGACAATTCAGATTTTGGAAAAATGCCAGGATTTGCTTGAAAAAATAGCAAATCACGAAAATATTCCGACCAGTGTCAAGAATAAACTTATTGAACAATTGCAATACAGAGAAAGAGAATATGTCGAAGCTGTTTCCATCTATATCCGAATCCGGATACAACAAAAAAAGATTGACATTGTTGCCGGAGAGCTTTTGATTGAAGGGTTTCGAGAGGCTGGGAAGTAGGCGGTTGATTAAAATCCTTAAAATAATATACATTTATAATGTATAAAAAATGTTAGTAATATACATTACCAATGAATAAAATAATATAAAAGAAATAATACTAGATCAAACGGAGTCATTCGAAAAAAAAGTTTGAAAGGCAAAGGATTATTTATCTTATGGAGATAGTATCTGAAAAAAGAAAAAAAATTTGACATAAATTTTGACACATTGTGTGTATTAAATACATTTCCTTAATTCATAAAAATTTATGAATTAAGGAAATGTAAAGTAGTAATATGAATACGATTGAATAATTGACAAAAAACTGATGATTTTGTATAATGTCATCGTGAGGTATTCAAAAATGATAACTATAAAGTGAAATTATGTATTTAAAAAAACTCATTCAAAGCGGAAAAACAGTTTTTTCACTTGATGATTTGGCAAAAATTTGGGGTGTTGAGAGTCGAAATTACTTAAAGCTTATTTCAAGTAGGCTATTTCGCCGAGGCGAAATTTTAAGGATAAATAGGGGATTGTACGCATTAAATGATGCATATAATATTTGGGAATTTGCCAATAAGCTGAAAGCGCCTTCTTATGTTAGTCTTGAAACTGTTCTGCAGAAAGAGGGAATTATTTTTCAAGATTATTCGGGGGTTGTTTTTTCTGTTTCAAATAACACGGTTTCAAAAAAAATTTCTGAAAAAAAATTTAGATATTTTAAAATAAAAGATGGTATACTTTTGAATCCTCTGGGTATCAAACGAAATGGACAAGCTAATTTTGCTACGGTAGAGCGTGCGTTGTGCGATCGCATATATTTATCTCCAAATTATTATTTTGATAATCTCCGTCCAGTGAACTTGGAAAAACTTTCAGATATTTCGAAAATATATAACAAAAGAGTGCAAATAGAAGTTGCATCACTAATAAATGAACTAAGAAAAAAATAAAAAATATGCTCAATATTCCGAAGCATCGTAAAATAATGTTTGATATCATTCGGGACATATATCAATCCCCGCTGGGTATATATCTAGGATTCAAGGGCGGAACTATGCTGTATTTTTTTTATGAGTTGGATCGTTTCTCAGTAGATCTGGATTTTGATTTGTTGGATGAGAGTAAAAAAGAAGAAGTTTATGATGGAATTAGAAAAATATTGCAAGCTTATGGGAAAATAAAAGATGAAGCGGATAAAAATTTCAATTTATTTTTCTTGCTTAGTTATGAAGAAGGAGCTCCTGGAATAAAAATTGAAATTTCAAAAAGAGCTTCTGAGAAAAACAGGTATGAGTTGAAAAATTTTTACGGAATTGATGTGAATGTTATGAAACTGGAAGATGCTTTCGCTAATAAGCTTGTTGCATCGGTTGAGCGCAAGCGTACGGCCAACAGGGATTTTTATGACATATATTTTTTATTACTAAAAAATACATTTTTTAATGAGGATATTATCCTTGAGCGTACTGAAAAAAATAGCAAGGATTTTTTTGTTTATTTACGGGAATATTTTGAGAAAGAACGTCCAGAGAGGGGTATTTTAGAAGGACTAGGAGAACTTTTGGATGAAAAAAAGAAACAATGGGTCAAGGATAATTTAAAAAAGGAGCTGCTGGCTTCTCTGGATTTTTCTATAAGTCAAATGGAAAAATGAAGATGTAATGGTGAAAAATAAAAATAACCTAGGAGTGGAAATGGGCGGTATAATGTCCGTGGAAAGAATGATTTGGATTTGTTTTCCATTTTTTGAAGGAGAGATGAGAATTTGGCAGTAGAGGTTTGAAAGGTGGAAGGGATTATTTATC
>CAZRJL010000063.1:0-4478 GCA_964600645.1 uncultured Bdellovibrionales bacterium
AGCATAGATTCGGAGTACAACAAAGAGCTTTCCTGCAGCAACAAACTGAAAAATCCAAAGACGGCTTGCCCGGAAAAACTCCTCACCTACTCACGATGACCGCCACCCCCATTCCCCGCACACTCACTATGGCGCTGTTTGGCAATTTGGATATTTCCCTTTTGGACGAAATGCCGAAAAACAGAAAAGAAATCATCACCAAAGTTGTCGCGCCGATTGAAAGAAAAAAAATATATGACTTTGTTCGCGATCAAATTCAACAAGGTCGACAAGCTTTCGTGATTTTGCCACTGGTCGAAGAATCAAAAGCAATGAGCGAAGTCAAAGCGGCCGTGAGTGAACACCAAAGGCTTTCCAAAGAAATATTTCCGGATTTGAAACTGGGACTGCTTCACGGCAGACTCAAATCAAAAGAAAAGGAATCGGTTATGCAAAACTTTTCCGCCAAAAGCGGATCCGCCTCTGGCGGAAAGGATAAAGAATATGACATTCTGGTTTCCACTTCCGTTGTCGAAGTCGGAGTGGATATTCCCAATGCCACGATTATGATCATCGAGGACGCCAACCGCTTCGGACTTTCCCAGCTTCATCAATTTCGCGGCCGTGTCGGACGCGGCGAGCATCAATCCTATTGCTTTCTTTTCGGCTCCGCTTCCAATGCGCGCCTCAAAACTATGGAAAAATATTCCAGCGGGTTTGATATCGCGGAAAAGGATCTGAAACTGCGCGGTCCGGGAGAATTTCTGGGAACGCGCCAATCGGGACTTCCCGATATCACGATGGAAAACCTTGGCAACATCAAACTAATTGAAATCGCCAGAAAAGAAGCCTCCCATTTACTCAAAAACGATTCCAATCTGGAAAATCACCCGCTCCTACAAAAAGAACTGGAAAAATTCAAACAAAACGTGCATTTGGAATAACCATTGACAAAAATCAGATTTTGAGCAAAAATCAGCACATGGGGAAGGAGGGAGTTTTTTGAAAAATATAAATGAAGTGGGGAGAAAAATATGAGACAATATGAAATTTCCGATGAGCACCCCAATGAAAATCTTCATGGGAAAATTGTAGTTACAAAAAAAGACCTTGGCAATTGTCAAGGCAACGTACGCGTAGAAGTGCAACTTTCTGATGGAACAACGCACCGTACTTTCAGAAAGTTTTTAGTATCAACAACACATTAACCATTATCTCTCCCCCACCCCTAGCCCCGTTCTCAACTGCAGATTGAGACGGGGCACTTTTTTTTATTTTATCAATCTTTCATACACCCCGATCATTTTCTCCGCACAAACTTTTGAAGTATAATTTTCCTTTGCGACTTTCTTGGCATTTTCAGAAAATACCTTTCTTTTTTCTTCATCGTCAATCAAATCTAAAACCGCCTCGGCAAATTCATCTTTGTTCTCGGATACCAAATATCCGGTTTTTTTGTCTCTTACCAAATCGCAAATTCCGGTTGCGCGAACCGCCACTACGGCAAGCCCCGCGTACATCGCCTCGGAAATAATCATCCCTTGCGTTTCACTTTTGGAAGCATAGACAAAAATATCCGCACTAGCATAATAATTTTTCATTTCTTCTCTCTTCACTTCTCCGGCAAATATAATCTGCTTTCCTATTTTTTTCTCTTTTGCAAATTTCTCCAATTCGTTTTGCAGATATCCTCCGCCGACATGCAAGAATTTTACATTTTTATTATCTTTCAAAATATCCGAAACTGCCTCAAACAAAAATTGAACATTCTTTTCCTCCGTAAGACGCGAAGCTGAAAGCAAAACGACCTCATCTTTTTTTATTTGATATTTTTTTCGAACAACTTCACCGTCCGCCCCTTCGAAATATTTTTCTTCCACTCCAGTCGAAACAGCCTTGATATTTTTATTCGTTACACCCCAATTTTGAATTATTTTTTCCACTGAAAAAGTAGGCACAATAATTTGATCGGCTTTATTGGCATAAAGCGCCGCCTGGCGAATTATCCACCAAGCCGCCAATTTTTTCGGGATAAAAGGCACGAAGTTGGTATATTGGTCATACAAAGTGTGCCAAGTGAAAACCAATGGAATCTTTTTTTTCTTTGCCCAACGGAAAGCGGCTACGCCTAAAAGATTAGGATGCTGAGAATGAATAATATCCAGATCCAAATCTTGAATAATCTTGTCAATTTTTCCTGAATGCGGAATTGGCAAGGGAAATCTGAATTTAATTTTGATATCCAAAGAAGGATAACGAAAAACCCGCCCAAAATTAAAATTTTCCGACGGGCAAGCATTCGGATTCTTGTCAGAATAGCCCGGCCAATGCGGAGCAAAAATATATACTGTGTGCCCCATCTGCTCGAATCCTTTGCGAAAGCTCTCCACCGAACCGGAAACTCCATAGGGATTAGGCAAATAATTATTGGTAAAAATTCCAATCTTCATTTTAGAACTTAGAAATTAGAGATTAGAAATTTCAATTTTCCTCTAGAAAATTTAGTATATCTTCGAAAACATTTTCATTTTTGATATCGGAAATAAAAGTATGATAGGCTCTTTCGATATATTTTTTATTTTTCTTCCCGGAACTTATTTTGGAATAAATTATCTCCATACTGTTTTTGGAAACAATATGGTCGCTCGTAGATTGCAACAACAAGCAAGGCTGAGTTATTTTTTCCAATTCCCGTCTTCCCTCCTTCACCGCTTCCGCCGCCTGCAAAACATTTTTGATCGGATAAGTTTGATAGGAAATCAGCCGAGTGATTGCCGCTGACTTTCCGAATGTCGGCGGATAAAACTTCTTGCGATATTTGCGAAACCGGCATTCGATTTTTACATAAAACTCCACCAACTTTTCAAAGCGCAATTTGTACGGCGTTGCCATCAAAACAATCCCAGAAATGTCCGAGTGTTTTTTCGCCAGCACCAAAGTCAAACTTGCTCCAATAGAAGTGCCTGCCACGAAAACTTTTTTATTGTCTTTTTTCAGTTTTTCATAGGCCGTTTGCACATCTTCCACCCAATCCGTCCATTTCACATTTTCCAAATCACTAGGCACTGTTCCGTGTCCGGAAAGCAGTGGTGCATATACTGTGTATCCGCTTTCATTTAAATACATTCCAAGCCGGCGAAGCTCATAGGGTGTAGTTGTCCATCCATGAATCAAAAGCACTGCTTTTCCGTTGGTTCCTTGAAAGAAAAAAGGCATATTCAAAAGATGTTTTTCTCTTTTATACAAAACAAAAGGATCGGCAAGCGCTGCCTTTTTAACCTTCTGCAATATCTTTTTCGCATTTTCAATCATAATCAAATTCTATGCCATTTCCCGTTTTTGAGCAAGAAAAAAGCACTTACTCATCACGAATAATCGCTTATACTATTCAAAGTATATCTTTTTATTCTATATTTTTCCTATTATTCTATTTATTATCACCATTTGGAAAAAGTTTTTTGGATTCGTATTTTTTGTATAAAGTTATGCCAAAATATGAAACGACCGCCACTCCTCCGATTGCCCAGCCGATCCAGTCGATATATTGGCTGATTTCTCTCCAAAGATAACCATAGAAATATCCCATTGCCACCAAAAATCCGCTCCACACCAAGCCGCCCAAAATCGAATATCGCACAAACTTAGCAAAATCCATCTTCACGATTCCCGCCGCCACAAAAGTCGCCCAGCAAAGACCAGTCGTCGATTTAACCGCAAAAATAGTTTTTCCTCCGTGACTCGCAAAGTATTTTTCCATTTTGAGAACTAGCTTTTCCGTAATGCCGATATATTTTCCGAAATTTCTCACAAACCCCATTCCCCATTTGTATCCCGCGCCAAAAAGCAAAATGTCGCCAATCACATCGCCCAAAATGGAAAATATCAAAACAACCCACACATTAAAAGCGCCCAACGCTGCCAAGGTTGCTGCAATTATTGTCGCTACCGGCCCCTCGATAATCATCAACGGCAACATCACCCAATATCCATATTGGGAAAGAAATTGAAAAATTTGTTGTCCTGTTGTTTCCATAATTATAATTATATACCAAAAAATCAAAGCCATCCATATCCGCGACTTGATTTATTTTCTATATATGTTATGTTGGATAAAGTTAAATTTCAAATTTTGGCGCTATCGTCTAGTGGTTAGGACACCAGGTTTTCATCCTGGTAACCGGAGTTCGATTCTCCGTAGCGCTACATCCAGAGGAGTTCTCGTCCTGACGGGCGACCAGCAGACTGGGATTCTCCGTAGCGTTACCAATTATCCGCCGAAAGGCGGTTTTGTATTAAAATGAGTTTATGAATATTCTTGCCGTTGAAACATCTTGCGATGAAACTGCGATTGCCATCCTCAAATCTGACGGCAATAATTTAAGCGTGCTTGCAAATATTGTTTCATCGCAAGTTAAATTACATGCCGAATTTGGCGGCGTCGTGCCGAATTTGGCGGCGCGCGAGCATCTCAAAAATATTCTTCCCGTTCTCAAAGAAGC
>CAZRJL010000064.1:0-4231 GCA_964600645.1 uncultured Bdellovibrionales bacterium
ATCAAAGGAAGCGCGGATGTCGGAATTTATAATGCCGCCTACAAAATTATTGAAAATATTACCTTTTTCCCAGCAATGATTGTCGGCCTCACTCTTCCGCTCACTTCCCAGTTTATTTTCTCCCAAAAAGAAAGATTTCGTGAAATATCCAACAAAACCGCCAAGGTTTTCTTCCTGCTGATTATTCCTCTTGTGGTTGCTGTTATGTTTCTGGCTAATGACATAATGCTCTTGATCGGAGGCAGTGAATTCGCGGTTTCCGCCAACACTTTGCGTATTTTAGTTGTCGCGCTGGCTTTTATTTTCTTTGGAAATTTTTTCAATAATATTCTCCTGGCCGGCAATTTGCAAAAGAAAATGATGCTCGCGCTGGGATTTTGCGCTATTTTCAATATTAGCGCCAACTTTGTAATGATTCCGCTCTATTCCTATACCGGAGCCGCTATCACTTCCGCCATCACCGAGATGTTGGTTATCGCCATTACTTCTTTTTTAACTTACAAATATTTGGACTATGTTCCTAAAATAGAAAACTGGGCGCGTTTTGTTTTCTCAGGAATGGCAATGGCGCTTTTTCTTTTCGTATTCCAAGGTCAAAACTTCTTCTTCCTCGCCCTCGGCTCATCGGCAATCTATTTCCTCTTCCTCTACCTAACCAAAGCCATCACCACCAAAGAACTGAAAAGTATTCTGCAAAAAGAAATTCAATAAACTATCTCCACTTAAAAAGTCCGGCAATATGATTTACATACGCCGGACTTTTGTTTTGTTAATTAGCCTTCCTAGTCTCTTCTACTATCGACCAGGAGAACTTTTCCATCTTCGCATCTGTAGGCTTTTACATAAAGACTCTCATTTGTAATGGACTGGATAAAGGAATGCTCAGTCCTACTTCTTCTAAGCCATTTTAAATTAAAATTTAAGAAAATTTTTTGTAAAAATAATTTTTTAGATCTTTTTTGATGATTCTATTCCTCATATTTAATCTAATTTAGGGATTATATTCCCTATTTTAGACCTATTTTTGATATTTATTAACGATTGACTGGGTCTGTTTTATGGTAGTTTCCGATAAAATTGTTTTTAATTATCTTCTATAACCAAAATTCTTTTTCCGCCCCTTTCCATGCCAGCTCAAAAATCGCTTTTTGAGATCTTGCAATTTCTGCCGATTCGATAATCATCCCAAACATTTCGGCTCCATAACTGGCAATAGCAATCTTGTTGGCATAAATATTAATTTCATTTTTGATTGGAAAAAATTTCTCAGCCAGCACCCTCGCTTCCCGTAATTGCTCCTTATTTTTTTGCATATACTCCATAATCCCCTCGGTTTCCCTGTATATCCCTCTTGTTCTTATTCCTTTCTCCACGCGACGATTTACATAATCATAGATATATTCAGGAATATTCTCTAGAATATCCTCCCCGACATACGCCAGAATCTCATCGCCCTTCTTGAGGATTTTCAAACTATCATCATACATCGCCTTGATTCCCTCTTTCCCTTCAAAATAGCGGATGAAAGGTTTGGTTTTGGGAGAATTATACAGATTCTGAAGCGCCGGCATTATTTGTTTGATATTCTCCTCTTTCCTCTTGATCTTCTTGATTAATATCTCGGGATCAGCTGGGGAAAAATATTTTATATTCCCCTTGATTGATTTGTGCACCAAACCCTCTTTCATCAATTGATTGATAATATCATAGACTGTCGGCCTTTTTAGGCCTATTTTTTTGGCAATAAGATATGCTGTCGCCCCGCCCATTTCCAAACAAGCCAGATACACATCCGCCCTTTTCCCATCTATTCCAACTTGCTCCAAGACTTGTTTTATTTCCATATCTTTATTGTCATTCCCGTGCAAGTGGGAATTCAGTATTTTATATTATTATTCGTAATTTTCCGACTACTGAATATAGTATACAAAAACCACTTAAAAAGTCAATGGATAAAGGATTTTATTATAATCCGCATATCTTATTATTTATAATTTGACGGTATATATTGAATATTTCAACCAAAGGAATATATTAAACTATTGTTATTTACCAACTTAATAATATTAACTTGATTTGAGAGGGAAATCATGAAAAAACTACTCAAAATAGCCGCTGGAATGTTAGGAGAATATCGAGATAGAACGCGAGAAAGAAGAGAACTTAACCTTAGAAAAAAGATATGTCAAAAATATGAAACTGGAATGACTTTCAGAATTAATTTTCGACATTATGACGATAGTGTTTCATTTGATCGTGTCTATGCAGCTATGAAGTATGTCGCAAAAAAATACGGCTATAAAATTGGAAGAGCTTCATGGAGAAATTATTTTACCGGTCGTGGCTATGGAGAATTTGAAGCTATTTACTTGTTTGATAGTCATTATAACATAGTTCTAGTAACGGGAACTAACTCCGAAATGAGCTCTACTTGTTTTTGGAAAGCCATGCGCACATTTAGCGATTATCCTATAAATGTTCACGAAATAAAACCAATAATAGAGTCTGTCAGTGAAATAGAAAATATGGCGCTACGAAAAGCTGTTGGCGGTCTATATGTAGGATTGTACGAAAAAATATAAACCTAGGGGTGGACAATGAAACTAAACTGGGAAACAATACTTTTAATTCAGTATCATAATCCTACTGGCAACATACGTTGCACAGCTAGCCAATACAAAGAAACTAACAAATACTTTGGGTGCGTATGCTTGTATGTTGGTGAAAAATTATTCAAAATTCTGCTCTTTTCTGACCCTGTATTTAAATCTGACAAAATTGCCATACAGGAAATGGAAATAATCGTTCAAAAAGCCTGTGCAGTAGATTTGCTTCAATACGCAATACAGGGCATTAATGACAATAGACAATAGGAGAAAAATCATGGAAACACAATCATTCTGGGAGCCTGTATGGCTTAGTATACCACTCACCATTTCCATCATCATTGCTTGTGGAATCGCATTATTTTTTATGCTTGATATTGACAAGAGGATAAGAAATTACAAGGGAATATACCGTGTTGATGATAAACGATTTAGTAATGAGGCATGGTCTGGATATTACCTCACAATAAATCCAGATGGGAAGGCTAAGCAATTCGGCAAAGAGGTGCGACTTGAAAAAGGCGACCAACTTTTCAAAGTTTATCTTTCTTATAATCAATATTCTTGCATAAAATCTTTTTCTTCAATAAGCCGCCAAATAGAAAAAGAAATTTATTTGTTTAAAATATCCATTGAAATAACTTTCAAATTCGACATCTCTGAAGAATTTGACCCGCAACTAGCATATGAGATATTAGTATTGCCGGAAACTACGCTCGAAAAATATCTATATAATATATTGGATGAGGAGCTAAACAGAATTACGATCACTCAAGAGTTCGATATTCTTCTTGAAAAAATGGCTCATGGAGAAAAAAACGAGATTGGATTGCGATATCAGATGGGAAAAATGATCAACACTCCTGAAATCGCTTTCAAAAATATCCATCCGGCAGGAATCACAATGGGCAGCATAACTCTGACTATCTAGGAAGACTACATTCATTAAGGCTGTCTATGTCGCATTGCAATTTCACGCAGCCAAGCTCTGAATCGTCCGATTCAGGGCTTTTTCTTTTTCTATCCCAAAAAATTATCACGAAACTACGACCGCGAGATGATGATAATTGGCGTAAAACTACTTTTGATTTTTTTATTCGCTTGTTTTTTTGTTTTTTGGTAAAATTGGGATATGGAAAAATATCCCAAAATTTTTGTTATCGTGGTCAATTATAATGGAAAGCGGACATTGATGGAATGTTTGCGGTCTGTTTTCGACTCTGATTACCCGAATTTTGAAGTTGTTTTGGTGGATAACGCTTCTGTTGACGGTTCTTTTGAAACGGCTAAAGTGAAATATCCCAAAATCCACTTTATTAAAAACAACAAAAACGTCGGTTTTGGGGCAGGAAACAATATTGGAATTCGTTTTGCCCTGGAAAAAATGGCGGATTTTGTTTTCCTGCTCAACAACGACGCCTACTTGGAAAAATCCACTCTTTCAGTTCTAATACAAGAAGCGCGAAAAAATCCGCGAGCTGGAATATTCAGCCCCCTTATTCTAAACAAAAATAATGAAAGTGTCTGGTTTTCCGGAGGAAAAATAAACTGGCTCAAGATGCGCACATACCACCTTCACGCGCCACAGAAGACGCTCAGCGCGTTTAAAACGGATTGCGTCACTG
>CAZRJL010000065.1:0-1536 GCA_964600645.1 uncultured Bdellovibrionales bacterium
CGAGTTTTTTCCAAATAACTCCTGCGCCCATCCCCGAAATACCAAACAAACCTAAGTTCATCCTTATCCTTGTCTTTCGCCTCTACCTCAAAATCCGCATAAATGTCCCGATATGCCACATCCTCAACTTCAATTTTAACCTCCGAAAGATTATTGAATTTATTTTCTCCTCCGGGAGTCAAGAACCTGCTTTGCCTCCATCTTTTTCCATCAAAATTCCAAGAAACATCTTCTTTTGAGCTATTATATTTAACACTGTCAACGGCAGCACCCCTTGAATCAATCAGAAAAATTTCTTCATCTCCGGAATTATTGAGCGCAAAATCAAAATCTTTTCGATAAATGGCCAAATATTTCTTTGCGTCGATAATTAAATCACAATCAATATAGTAGCCCTTATTTATAAAAGAATCTTTCAGTGCCCATCCATTTAAATTAACCTTTTTATTTTCATTATTATAAAGTTCAATATATTCATTTTCGCTTTCATCGCCCAAAGGGTTTGGTAAAAATTCCGCAATAACAATATCTTTTCCATACTCCTTCTCTTTATCAAGTTCATTCTCGTTTCCACCGGTCAAAATTGATGTCCACTTCCATTTTTCACCATCAAAAGAATATGAATATCCATCTTGAGTCTCCTCATATTCTACTTTATCAACTTCTTTTCCATTAGGATCAAGAAGGTAGATCACATCCCAATCATTATTCAAGGAAATGGAGTTTTTTATTTGAAAATATTCGTTATTTCCAATAACGCCTTTTATTTTTTCGATACTTCCAATTTCTTTTTTATCTTTTCTATCTGCATCTGCAATCATCCAACCTTCTTCAAAATCAACATCTTCACCTGAAAAATTATATAATTCCACATATTCATTTTCGCTATCACTTCCGTCAGGATTAGGCACCAATTCGTTTATTCTGATTTCCGAAGAATATTTTTTCGGTTCAGGCTTTTGAGAATTTTCTTTCCCTGGAGTGCTTCCACTCTCTTTATCATAACTTTCCTGCCATTCATCTGATAAGCCTATCCGCTCAAGGCTTTTTCCATTATCATCTCCGCCCCAATCATCAATATATTCAATCTCTGAAACCTCCTTTTCATCTGAATTCAAAAAACCGATTTTTTCCTTGGTATTTGAAAGCGAAAAAGAGCTATCAAACAAATCTCCATCGAAATCAGTATGCTCCCTTGAAAAAGTTTCAGCATTTTCAGCTAAAATTGCATATTCTCCTTTTTTAATAATTCCATTTCCAGAGAAAATAGTTATTTCGTGATTACATTTTGACGATTCGCAAAACTTCCATTCTATTAGATCAATATCATTATCCCCATTATTATATATCTCAATCCACTCTTTTTTACCATCACTTCCCTCCGGATCAAACATAATCTCTGTAATAATAAGACCTTCTTCTCCCGCTTTTATTTTTTGCGCGCCCAAAAACAAAAAAACGCCAAAAATAACAATCAGCGCTTTTCTTTTTAAAAATACTTTTTTCTTTTTAGAAAAAATCATCTTTCCTTAAAAA
>CAZRJL010000065.1:1546-3759 GCA_964600645.1 uncultured Bdellovibrionales bacterium
ATTTCCATAATTTCCCCTTTTCCCAGCTCTTTGTTCATTTTTTTGATTATCTTTTCCCGATCCAAAAAAACCTCACTCGCCCATGCCGCGCTTTGCGTTCTGATAAACAGTTTTCCATTTTTAAAATAATCCGGTCTAACCCTGGCGATTCCGGTCAAACCATATTCACTTTTTATGATTTTATCAAAAATATAAAAAATTGTCTTATCATCCAAAGCAATATCCTTGGCAACATTCTTGCTTCTTTTTTTAATAAGACTGCTTAAATCTTTCATAGTTTATTATTTTATGGATGTTCGTCCTCTATAAGTTTTCTGTACAATCAACTATTTTTCACCGGCATCACAATATACACATACCCATCCTCAACCGTTCCATCTTTTTCACTGATAGATTTGAGACCCACAGGAGAATGGCTATTATTAATCAAAATCGCCACCTGAGTGGAGTGTATTGTGCTGAGTCCATCCATAACATAACGCGGATTCAAGGTTATTTCTTGATCCGGACCGATAATATCCTCTTGAAAGATTGCTTCATTCTCACCATAACTCTGCGAATAAGAATTGATTGTAAGTTTTTTTCCATTTATTTTAATTTTCATCTCTCCACTACGATTATCCGTAAAAATTCCAGCTATCTTAGTTGCCCGCAAAATATCATTTTTTTTCATCACCACTCTTGTTTCAAAGCTTTTTGGAAGAATTTGCCTATAATCCGGATACTTTCCGTTAATTAGCCTGGAAACAAGCTGGATTCCGTCTAATTCAAAAAATATTTGATTTTCTTCTACGAAAATTTTCACATCTTTTTCTTCATTTCCAATAATTCTCAATAATTCAAACATTGTACCGGAGGGAATAATCAGTGAATTTTCTTTTTCAACAAAATCCTTGTACTCACCCCCCAAACCACCCTCACTCAAAGCAATTACTATTTCCGCTAATCGAAAACTGTCTGTTGCCGCAAGAGAAACTTCTTTTTCTCCGAAAGACATATTGATTCCCGTAAATTCAAGACGAGTTTCACCGAATGCGATACATGATGATACTTTAGAAATCGCTTCTTTTATTTTGGCGGAATTTATTGACAACAAAAAATCGCCTTTCGGCTCCGGAATAATAGGAAATTCCTCACTGTCAAATCCGTTAATTTTCGCTTGATACTGCCCGCTGGAAATAATCAAAATCTGCCCCGACACTTCAAGACTCACACTCTCCGAAGATGCAAGATTGGTGGCAAAATTGCTCAATATTTTCGCCGGAACGGTAATTTTTCCCTCTCTTTCGATTTTAGCGCCAATGCTTGAAAAAACTCCAATTTCCAAATTAGTCGCCAAAAAACGCAGCCGCCCCTTGCTTGTTTCAATCAAGATATTGTTCAAAATAGGCAAAGTCGCTTGCTTGCCGGTAACTTTTTCCGTATTAAATACCGCTTTTTTAAAATTTTCCTGAGTACAAATAACTTTCATAATGTTTGTCTTTTATGCTACTTAAGAACTTACACAGATATCCTCTTTTCGAAAAATACACAAAGCGATATGGTATAATTCTGCCTTAATTAAAACTGAAAATCTTGTTCTTCAATGCCTTTATATCTTCTTCCAATTTTTCATCCGTTTTCATTTGCTTGTCAATTTTCTTGAAAGCATGCAGAGCCGTGGTGTGATCCCTTCCGCCAAAAATCTCGCCGATTCCCGGATATGATATATCCAACTCAGTTCTAATTAGATACATTGCTATTTGTCTGGGAACCGCAATTCTCTTTTTTCTTCCTTTGTTCGCGATTTCCTTTTCATCTATTCCATAAAATTCCGCTACCGTTTTAATAACATCCGCATGATTAATCCCTTTCTTTTTGCGACTGGAAATAATATCCGACAAAACCTCTTTCACATAACTCATAGAAGGCGTTTTCTTGTTCAAATCGCAACTTGCCATCACTCGATTAAGCGCCCCTTCCAATTCGCGAATATTGTTTTTTATGTTTTCCGCAATAAATTTCACCACATCTTCTTCGAGAAAAAAATTCTTTTCGGAAGATTTTGCCCGTAAAATTGCCATTCTTGTTTCCAAATCAGGACTACACACATCCACAATCATCCCCCCCTCAAAACGGCTGCGCAATCGATCCTCCAAAACTTGTATTTCTCGTGGCGGTCTATCACTACTGATCACTATTTGTTTATTCAGCTGATAAAGAAAATTGAAAAT
>CAZRJL010000066.1:0-2418 GCA_964600645.1 uncultured Bdellovibrionales bacterium
CATCCAATTAATTCAAGTATTCAAGGTATTCAAAATGGATTAGTTTTAGCTTTTAATTATTTATTATACGGAGTTTGGCTTTTTGTTTCTGCTTGCATTTGGATTGCGGGGATGCTATTTGATTGGTCGATTAATCCGGTAAATATTAATGGTATTGTAGGGAGTGATTCGGTTTATGCTGGATGGACAATTGTGCGTGATTTTTTGAATTTGAGTTTTATTTTAGTATTGCTTTTTAGCGCTTTTGCTACGGTTTTTCAAATAGATAAATATCACTTGATGAAGAAAAATATTCTTTTGATGGTGGTTTTGATGGCGCTTTTGGTAAATTTCAGTTTTCCAGTGGCGCGGTTTATTATTGATACGACAAATGTGACAATGTATTTTTTTGTCGAGCAAGCTTTTCCTGGATATGATTATAATAGTGGTAGTATTTCCTCATATTTTTTAAATAAATCTAATTTAATTAACTTGGTTCTTCCAGAAGGAGCCGCAAGTATTAGTGGAGATACGGATCTTACTGCTAAATTACTTATGCTGATTGTTTTTTCATTTTTGATGGCAGTAACAATGCTTGCGCTAGCAGGAATTTTTTTGGTGAGAATTGTCGCATTGGCGATGATTGTTATTTTTGCGCCTTTGGGATTTGTGGGTCCTATTTTTCCCAATTTTTCAGATATGGGAAAATGGTGGAGTCATTTGTTTAATTACGCACTTGCCGGTCCAGTAATGATGTTTATGTATTTGCTGGCACTAAGATTGATGGAAGCGGGAATAGGCGGGGAGAATATAATAGGTGGGGATAGTTTGAAAAGATTTTCTGGAAATTATGAAGTACCGGGAAGTTCTGATCTTATAGCGACAGCCTCTTCGTTAATCATTCCAATGATAATAATGTGGGCGGGTATTTTGATGGCAGGAAAAATGGGAGTATATGGATCGGATAAAATTGTCGGATTTGCAAAAGGTGCGGGAAAGAAATTTAGTGGGTATAATTCAGGAAAGAGACGTTATGATGCATATAAGGCAGAAAGAAAAAAGAGATCTGACGAGAAATTTAAGGGGAATTGGGGTGCTGGTTTGGGTAGTTTGGTAAATAAAGGTCAAGATTGGGCGCATGGTAAGCTCGGAAGAGATATTACAGTTGGTGGTAAAAAAATTAGTATTGGTATTCCTGGAAGTCAAGCGGCTCGAAAAAGACTTGGATCTATGAATAAAAATGAAAATAAAGAATCTATAGTTAAGGGGGCCGCAGATCTTAATGATAAAGGGGCGAGTCCAGATAGTTTGGCAATTGATATGAATGTAATGTTTAATCCTACTGCTCCTGTGGCTACTAAGTCTAGTGATAAAGTTGATAATGCTAAAAAAGCCCAGGCTTACTTAAGACAAGATGCTGATGAAAGAAAGATGCATATTCAAAATACGCTTGTAGCGAGTGGTGGTGTAGCGAGATCTGATATTGAGCATATACTTAATGCGCCTGCTCCAGCGGGATTAAGCCCTGCTCAATTAGCAGCGTATAATAATGCCCGTACTCAAGCGGTAGCAGCAGCAAATGCAATAGGAGGAGGAACGAGTGCTAATAATTTGGAAAATGATATACGAAAAGTATCAGCTTTTATGGGCAAGCAGATGAAAAGAAAAGTTGAAGAAGGTATTAATGCTTAATGAATAAAAATTTTAATATGACCAATTTATCCTTAATTAAAGATATAGAGATAGAAGAATCTATAAAAGAGCCGTATCTTGCTTATTTTTCTGAAACCATTATTGATAGAAAAAAAGTAGCATATTCTTTGTTAAACAGAAAAAAGGAAGATATATTGTTAATTGCGAGTCCGGGCTTTCTTATTGATTCTGTTTTCGCTGGGCTAACAGAAGAGCATATTGAATACATTGCGCTTAATGGACCGAGGGGATATAAGGAGAATTTGATTAAAATATTGCAAGACGAGAAAATGATGGAGGGGGTTTTTGAAATAGTAAAATCAATTGATGAGGATTTAGGACAGAATATAAAAAAGAATCAAGATAGGATAAAAAATATACTACAATATATTAAAGACAATATAGTTGTATTTAAATTTTAAAGTAGATGACTGTTATTTATTCAAAATTCGGCGATGAAATTGAGAAAAAGCAAGAAAATGCTTATGATTTAGAATTGGAAAAAAGGGATATTTCCAATGCGACGGAGGAAATAAAGAAAGATCTTTGGGAAAGATGGAAGAAGAAATATGAAAATGCACAAATTTTTCCAGATGCGGTTAAAAATATTAATCAAGAAACAATAAAATATTTATTATTATTTAAGAATGTGCTTTTTTATAATAATTTAGCTTTAAAATACAAACTTACTCCACAGCAGAGGAATATTTTGCCTCAAATGGTGTGGCAAGCTGTAATTAGAGGAAA
>CAZRJL010000066.1:2428-3630 GCA_964600645.1 uncultured Bdellovibrionales bacterium
CAACTCTATCGATACATTGCTAAAAGAAAAAATGGAAATAGAGGAGAATAGGTGTGAAGAAATTGCAAATTCGATAAAAAAAGAAATTATTAACAATATAAAAAATAACAGAACTTTAATAAATACTGGTGAAGAAAAAAATGTTATAGTTAAATTAAAATTGGAAGATGCGTTGAGAAAGTTTCCTGAGATTGGCGAGCAGGCGGTTTCCAGCGCTTCATTGAGAGGTGGGGGATTTTCTGATATGCTTCGCCCGACAATTAAAAACTGGATCAAAGATTATTACCAAGAAATGGGTACGGGAAAGCATGATTTAATGCAAAGAGGAGATTACTTATATCACGGCAAAAATACCAAAAGAGTGAGTGAAGCTGAGCGTCAAAAACTAATGGCACTCATAAAATCATTGGAAGATGGTGAATTATTGAGGGTGGATGGACAGCAAAAAGAAATAATATTTGACGCATACAAAGAGCCTCAAAAAGTGGACATAAAATCCAGTCTTAAAGACAATTTCCATAAAAAATCGTTTTTTAGTTTTTTGCAAAAAAAAGAAAAACCTTTTATTAAACAGGATAAAAAGGATGAACCGGGAGGTGTCAGAAGCGGAATGGAGAAAATAAATAAGAAAATTCAAGAGGAGGTGGTGGTTTCGGGTGGGTATTTTTTGCAAAAAAAAGAAAACAAACCACAAGATACAATCAAAAAACAAACAGAAATAAAAAAAATAGAACCAGCGTGGGCAGAAGCACCAAAAAAAGAAACCACATCTAATCAAGTAGAAAAAATAAGTGATAGTGCGAATAAGGCATTAAAAAAACAAGACAACAAAGAAGATGAAAGCCCATATATAATAAAACCACTAAGCATGGAATCAAACAAAAAAGAAAGAAATGATTTTGTTGTTTCGCCCAATGTAATTGATTTGAGAAAATAAATAAATGTTGTTTGGAACCCCTCAATTTGTTGATGTTGAAGATAAAATTGTCGGGCCTTTTACAGGAAAGGCGCTGCTTTGGATGTTCATATTGGGAGCCATTCTCCTGATTTTGTGGAATACCGTGAGTAATGGAATTTTTTTTGCAGTAGCAATTCCCATAGCATTGCTTTTCCTGGCGCTAGCTTTTTATCGTCAATATAATCAACCATTGGCAAATTTCATTCTTTATGTTGGATTTTTTTTCTTTAGTCCAAAAGAGTAT
>CAZRJL010000067.1:0-3575 GCA_964600645.1 uncultured Bdellovibrionales bacterium
AATTGCCAAAAAGCCCCAATCATTGGTGGCTGCCAGAATTATCACAGCAGTTTGAATGACTTTTCCAATTAATTCAACTATTGCCACCTTATCCATTGCGAGGTTTTTTTGAAAAACTCCATTGAGCACCATATAACTGGAAGAAAAAACAAAAGCGGTGGCGGTAAGAAGAATAGCCTTTTTTACTTCAATTGAATAGGGAAAAAAATAGACAATCAGGGGTGCGATAATAAAAATCAAAAGGGAAGTGAAAACGCGAAGTGAAAAAACATTTCCAATGATTTCTTCTTCATTGGCTCCTTCGCGCGATATTTCTCGAGTAGCGACAGAGTAAAGACCTAAATCAGCTAATGCTCCAAAAAAAGAAAAAAACGCCAAGGCGGTAGCATATTCTCCAAATCCTTCTTGTCCCAGATAACGGGTAATAAAGCCAATCCCGACAAGTGCCAAGACTGTCGAGAGAACTTTGGCTGTGGCGTTGAAAACCACATTGTAGGCGATTTTTCTTGCTAGCATTTTTTAGGTGTTTTAATATGTTCTTAAAATATTATTTTTTTAAAAAATAATATTTTAAGAACGACAGTATTCTTATTAAAGTGTAAGATTATTATATTTCCGAAGAAGGCTTGATGACAATCTTTTTTTCTTCTCCTTCCCCAATGCTTTCTGTTATGACTTGATCATTTGAAGCCAGTTCCATATGCACCAATCTTCTCTCATAGGCCGACATCGGACGCATAATAATTGATTTTCTTTCTTTTATTGCCTGCTTAGCTATTTCTTTTGCTTGTTCTACGATACTTTGATTTTTTTGTTGGCGATAAGCGTTGACATCTAAAACAAATTTCAATTTATCTTGAATTTTTTTTCTTACTATCAAGCGAGCGATATGTTGAAGCGATTGAAGATTTACTCCGTGCTGTCCAATGAGAAAATTTGAGTCCTCTCCTGCCGATATGTTGCAAATAATACTTTCTTGATCATCAATAAGTTCTGTTTTAACCTCTATCTGGCAATCAAAACCCATCAAAAGGAGAATTTCTTTTACCGAATCATGAATAATCTGATCGTTAGCTTTGCTCATAGATATTTTAAAAAATGGTTAATTTCTATTTCGTATGATAACAGAAAAGCTCCGGAAAGGGAATACCTGGAGCTTTTCTGTATTGTGTAATCAAGCAATAAGTCCGACTTATTTTTTCTTAAAGATATATAATTGTTGAAATATGGCAAAAAGAGTTGAAATGAGCCAGTAAAGTGCTAATCCGGCGGCGAATTTTATTCCAATAAAAAGAGTCATTAGTGGGCCCAAAAAAAGCATTTGTTTGGTCATTATTTGAGCAAAATCAGGAGATCCATCATTTTGGGGTGTGATCTTGGGTTGGCTTTGCATCATCATTTTTGTTTGCCAAAATTGAGCCGCCGCCGCTAAAACAGCCAATGGAATGCTGGGCTTGGTTAGGTCTACCAAGCCGACAAAAAAATGATTTATGTTTCCGGGATTAGCGATAAAAGAGTAAAGCCTCTGGCTTTCCACGACAAATCCAGCATCGGAAATTTGAATTATTATGCGATAAATGGCGATCAAGAATACCAACTGCACGATCAATGGTAGGCATCCGCCAAAAGGATTAACCTTATTATCTTTATAGAATTGCATTAATTCTTTTGTTTGTTTTTCTTTGTTGTCCTTGTGTTTCTCTTGCAATTCTTTGATTTTTGGCTGCAAATCTTGCAGTTTTTTTTGCGACTCGATTTGTTTTTTAGAAATCGGAAGCAGAGCTGATTTGAGAATTATAGTTGTGAGAATAATCGCAATTCCAAAATCTTGCAAAGGAATTGCGTTATATAGGAAAACCAAAGTATTGAATATCGGATCATTAACGAAAATGTTGAAAATTGACGCCATTTGTTTTTATTATTGTATTAAAGTTGCCTTTTTTAGTAATTCTTCTACTTGAGTGGCGGTTTTTTTTGAATCAATCAGTATTTCAGAGCGGTTATCTTTTTTGAAATATACCACAATATCGACACCCGCAACAATTTTCGGCAAGTATTTTTGAAAAGATTCGCGGAGGACTCTTTTTATTCGATTGCGATCAGTTGCTTTGGTTGAAATTTTTTTCCCGATTGAGAATCCGACTCGGGGAAAAGAAAGGTCGTTGCGTGCTATTTTTATGGAGATATTTTGAAAAGAAAAATAGCTTCCCTTGGAGGAAACCCTTTCAAAGTCCTCTTTTTTTGTTAGGCGATTTTTTTTCGGAAGCATTCAATAAGAATTTTCAATTTTTTTTAGTTAAGGTTATTGATAATTGTAAATTTAGTGAAAATTGATTATTAATTATTGAGAATTAAACATTAAACACAGGACACTATGCGGTAAGTTTTTTTCTTCCTTTTTGGCGTCTTCTTTTGATTACTTCTTGTCCGTTTTTGGTGGACATTCTCTTTGTGAAGCCATGCCTCCTCTTTCGGCGCAGTTTTTTTGGTTGATAAGTTCTTTTTGTAGACATTTTTTTAATTCATTAAAACAGTCTATTAACAATGCGACTGTGGATTATGTTTATGACTAATACATAGTGTACCAATATAAATGAAAAAGGTCAATACGCTTATGGATATTGCTAAAATGTTTTTAAAAATATATAATTTAAGTATTAAAATAGGGGATAAATAAGAGTTTCCCACAATTTATTCACATAATTATTCACATAAAATGTGGTGTGGATAACTACGTTGTGGTATAATTTTTGCTACCGGAGATAGGAGGGGGCTTTTAAATGAAATAGCTGAGAATAAATTTTTTTATAATCTCATAAATCGAAATGAATAACGAAGAACTTTGGCAAGCAGTGCTTGGAGAAATAGAAATTTCTATTTCCAAAGCCCAGTTTATTACGTGGTTTAAGGATACAGTTATTCTTTCCAATGAAAATGGCAAAGTAGTTGTTGGTGTTCCGAATGGATTTGCTAAAGAATGGTTAGAAAATAAGTTTAATGCCAATATTATCAAGGCGATTCGAAATTTTCAGGAAGATATTCGCGAGCTCACGTGCACTATTTATGGTCCTCAGGAAAAAAACACACCCGGAAAGAGTATCGATATGGTAAAAAAGCCTTCCCAGATGACAAAAACCGTTGATTTGAATAATTCAATAAATATTCAAAATGTCTCGCAATCAAAGCAAAATTTTTATCAAATAAATCCGCGCTATACGTTTGAAAATTTTATCGTAGGGGAAAACAATGAATTGGCAAGAGCGGCTTGTTATGCCGTTTCTCAAGAACTGGGAAATACTTATAATCCCTTGTTTATTTATGGGGGGGTCGGATTGGGGAAGACTCATTTATTGCAAGCGATTGGAAATGAGGTAATCAAGAAAAATCCTGAAAAAAATATTATCTATATTTCATCGGAAAGATTTACAACAGAGTTGGTGGATTCGATTAAGAATCAAAAAATTGACCAATTTAAGGAAAAATATCAAAAAATAAGCTTATTAATAATAGATGACATTCAATTTATTTCCGGAAAAGAAAAAACCCAGGAGGAATTTTTCCATATTTTTAACCAT
>CAZRJL010000068.1:0-3525 GCA_964600645.1 uncultured Bdellovibrionales bacterium
GCAATGTTTATACAATCGCATATTCCAGAACACGCAGAATTAGCTTGGATACTAAATACAATTGCACGAATGTCAGATTTATTTAGAATGACTCAATTCAAAGATAAGGCGCAAAAAGAAGGACAAGAAAATTCTGGCGTCGGGCTTTTTGATTATCCGGTTTTGATGGCGGCGGATATTTTACTTTATGATACGGATGTGGTTCCAGTTGGTCAAGATCAAATACAACATATTGAACTTACTAGGACTTTAGCTAGAAGGTTTAACAAGAAATATGAAAATGAAACACTTAAAGTTCCAAAATATTTTGTAAAAGAAGAAACAAAATTAATTATGGGACTCGATGATCCGACGAAAAAGATGAGCAAATCGGCGACTTCGGAATATAATTTCATCGGACTTTTGGATGATATTGAGTTAATCAAAAAGAAAATCAAAAAAGCCGTGACAGGAAGCGGAGGTGAGGTGAAATATTCTGATGATGAGCCGGCGCTTCGAAATTTAATTAACATATATAGCGCTTTTTCCGGCAAAAATCCGGAGGAGATAGTTTTCGAATATCAAGGAAAAGGATATGCTGATTTCAAAGAAGGGTTGACAAAAACAGTTTTGGACTTTATTATTCCTTTTCAAGAAAGATTTGGTGCAATTAGTGATAAACAAGTTTTGGATATTCTCCAAAAGGGAGCAAAACGTGTGCGGCCCTTGGCGGAGAAAAAAATTAAGGAGGTGAAAGAGAGAATTGGGTTTGTTGTTTGACAATTGAAAAAATAAGGAGAGGATAAGGATGAAAAAAATAAATCTGATTTCTCTTATTGGCGCCATTATTTTGACAACTTTGGTTGTGATGGCTTTTTATTTTTCTTTTTTATAGCAATGGAGGAATTAAATGCTACCTAATAGTAAAGAACAAGGGGAGGAAAAAATTATTGCGGATTTATTTGAGGATGAGGAAGGTGAGATCATTGACCGTGGGGAGGTTTTTTCGTCATTCGGTGTCAATTTTGTAGTTTTTTTTATATTATTAGGCACCATTGTCGGTGGCTTGTTGCTGTTTAGCCATTTAAAGCCTTGAGGTAAATAAAGGTAATGCAAGGTGTTTTACCCTTAACTGTAAGACTTGTAATGCAAGCATGTTGGGGGTTTTTATTTCCTAATCAAATCAAGAAGTTCGTCGCGTTTTCCTTCCATCAATTTTTTGTTGTCGGCTTCGAGGTTGAGGCGCAGGACTGGTTCGGTATTAGAAGGGCGGACGTTGAGCCACCATCTTTTTCCCGGCTGGTTGTCCCAAAAACTGATTTTAATTCCGTCCAGCTCTCCAAGTTTGCCATCTTTATAAATCTCTTTGATTTTTTCAAGGACTGCATCTTTGTCGGCTACTTCACTGTTGATTTCCCCGCTGTGGTAATATTTTTTGAGCTTTTCTGCGAGGGTGGATATTTTTTCCCCAGTTTCCGCCATCAAATTGAGCAGATAAATGGTAGGCAGGGAGCCGGCTTCAGCGGTGAAATTTTCTTGAAAGTAATAATGCCCGGAAAGCTCGCCGGCAAAAATCGATCCTTCTTCGCGCATATGTTTTTTGATAAGGGCGTGTCCAACGCGGCATTCAATAGCCCGGCCTCCTTTTTCCTCGATGAGTTCTTTGACTACCATGGAAGAGCGTAGATCAAAAAGAATTGTGGCGCCGGGATTTTTTTCAAGAACCACTTCGGCAATTAATCCTGTGACAAAATCCATCGGGATAATTTCTCCTTTTTCATTGATAAACCCGAGACGGTCGCCATCGCCATCATAGGAAATTCCCAGGTCGGCTTTTTCTTCGAGAACCTTTTTTTGTAAAGCTTGCAAGGTTTCCAGTTTCAATGGGTTGGCTTCATGGTTGGGAAAATTGCTGTCAAATTCTTCAAAAATAGTTATTAGTTCGATATTTTCCGGAAATTTTTTGTACAGATCTAATTCCAAAGCGCCCATAGCATTGGCAGTATCGACAACAATTTTGAATTTTTTGTTTTTCAGGTTAAAAAAAGAAGAAAGCTTTTTCAGATATTGGTCGCGGATGTCTTTTTCAATCAACTCTCCTTTGATTTCAGTTTCCGGAAAATTATTTTCTACGACAATATCGCGAATTTCGTGAAGACCGCTGTTTTCTCCAATTGGAACGGCATTGAAGCGACAAAATTTCATTCCGTTATACTCAGCCGGATTGTGTGAAGCAGTGAGAATAATAGCGCCTTCAACGTCCAGTGTTCCGCTGGCAAAATAAACCATCGGAGTGGTGCAAAGTCCGAGGTCATAGGCACTGGCACCTTCATCGGAGATTCCTTTTTTGAGTTGTTCAAAAAGTGCCGGGCTGGATTGACGTATATCTCTTCCGACAGCAACTTTTTTGGCGCCAAGAAAACGGACAAAGGCGCGTCCTATTTTATAGGAGATTTCTTCATTGATTTGATCGGGATATGTCCCGCGCACGTCGTAGGCTTTAAAGATTTTCGCGGTCTCATTATTGTGTTGTTGCATTTTTTTGAATGTTAGAATATTAATTTTAGGATTTATGCGCTTGAAAAATACTCGCCCGGTTTTCCGAAAAAACATTTTTTTCTCCGGACCTTTCGAGGGACACGGTCAGCTACGAAAAAAACATTTTTTCAGAAAACCTAGCGCATTTTATTTAAAAACTTAAATCGTAAGGGTACATATATTTTATCATATTTCAAACAAATTTGATAAAAAACCGCAAACTCTTAATGAGTTGCGGTTTCTCGTTTTTGTGTTAGTGCCCTCACCCTAACCCTCTCTCAAGTGGAGAGGAGGGAAGATTGATTACATTGACGGAAGGTTAATGTTGCCGGCTTTCATTTCTTTTTGCATTTTCTTTTGAATGTTGAGCATAGCGGTGTTGATGGACTTGAGAAGATTTTTTTCCAGGTCTTTTGACCCTCGAGCTTGTTCGCCTACGCTTACACTCACGACTTGCATCGCGCCGTTGACGGTGATTTTGATGCCCTTGTAATCTTCCGTCGAAGTCATTCCTTCCAGAAGTTTTTTCATTTGGTACATTTGCCTCATTTTGTCGAACATATTTGTAGAATTTTTAATTTTTAATTTTGTAATTTTTAAATAAATCTTAATCGTTAATGTTTACAAAATTAAAAATTTAAAAAATTTAAAAATTAACTATATTTATCATACATTGACAGAATGCTTTTTACAAGGGAAAATCTATAAGTAGTGTATATTTTAATTTATTTTTCTATACGAATTTAGCTGAAATTAGTGTAAATTTCCAGTTAATTTGTAAATTTGCGAGGAATATGAAAATTGGAATTGTTGGGTTGCCTAATGTTGGAAAATCAACTCTTTTTAAGGCGCTTACGAAAAATCCGGTGGATATTAACAACTATCCATTTTGCACCATTGAGCCGAATATCGGAATCGTGAAAGTTCCGGATGAGCGGCTTTTGAAGTTGTCCGAAATGTCGCAAACGGAAAAAATCGTGCCGGCAATTGTGGAGTTTGTGGATATCG
>CAZRJL010000069.1:0-3393 GCA_964600645.1 uncultured Bdellovibrionales bacterium
TTGTGTTGGGTGTGTTTGGTGGTGTGTGTCCCGATTATTAAGGCGTCGACTTACAAAGGAAAAAATCAAAATCTTTTTCTGATTTTTCCGTATAAAAACGAAAAGATAATCCCTAAAAATATTTTTCAAAAAAATTTGCAAAAAACACTTGCATAAAAAAATATATGTTCTATAATTACTGTATATAAAAATATAAATTATTTTATTGAAAAATATTTTTAATACGGTGCAAAAATAAAAATTAAAATTTGAGAGATTAAGATAAAAATAAAAATTAAAATTAAAAATTTCAATGGCAAAAATGCCTGAAGAAATTTTTTAAAGAAAAGGAGGTGGAACAATATGGCAGCAAAAAAGAAAGCAGCAAAAAAAGCAACCAAGAAGAAGGCAGTTAAAAAAGTAACCAAAAAGAAGGCTACTAAAAAAAGAAAGAAATAACTTTCAAAAAAGTCATTTAGTTCTTCAAGCAAAAACCCGCTAAAATAGCGGGTTTTTGTGTATCTGTTTTTGTATGTCAATCTAGTTAGCACTTTTTATGTCGATTTTGCATATTCTCCATAAACCGGAAAGATCTTTGTCGAACTTTATTTTTGCGTCGGGAAAGTATTTAGGAATTGTTTTTTTTAGCAGAGGTTTTTGTTCAGGGCTGATTTCTATGTAGCTTGTGGTTCGCAGCTTGTGGTTCGCAGCTATTGATTTTATTTGTTTGAATAATTTTTCGTAGTGAGCAAGTCCCTCGCGCGAACTGTATAATGCGGATTTTGGTTCAAAGTTTTTTACATCATTTGATGTCGCTGAATAAATTTCTTTAGAAAGGTAAGGGAGGTTCGCCACAATTAGAATTGTGGAATTTTTAATTTTTAATTTTGAATTTTGAATGAATGGGTTTAGTAAATTTCCTCGGAGAAATTTTATTTTTTTGTCGACATTGTGCGTTGCTGCATTTCGCTTTGCGATTTCTAATGCTTTGTTTGAAATATCTGTTGCATAAAGATTATAATTCTTGATTCTTGATTCTTGATTCTTTAATTGCGCGGCAATTGAGACTATTATACATCCGCTTCCTGTCCCCACGTCAATAATTTTTAATTCTTTATTTATAATTCTTGATTCTTGAATTGTCAATTCCACGAGCTGTTCGGTTTCGGGGCGAGGGATGAGAGTGTGTTTATTAATTGCAAAATTTAGTCCAAAAAATTCTTTGTGTCCGACGATATATGCCAATGGCTCATGATTCATTCTTCTCTGTACATAATTCTTAATTCTTAATTTCTGATTTCGTATTAGCTTGTATTCCGGATGCGCTAAAACAAACTCTCGTGTTTTTTTGAGGATATGTGCAATTAGGAGCTCAAGATCAAGTGGGTCAAGTTTTTGAAAATATTTTTTTTGCAAATCGCCTATCGTTTGCGTTTTCATGGTGATTTTTTAAAATTTATTATCTATATTATAGTATTAATACAAAAATTTGTGCGGTCTTTGCGGGGTTTTTTCTGGTTGGTGTCTTGTTGTTTTAATGGTAGGATATATTTGTGGGGGTTGGTTGTGACTATATTAAAATCATAACATAACCATAAATTCAAGCCAGTAAATTGATATTTTTTTTATCTATCAATATTTATGCGAAATGAAAACATAACCTTGGATGAAGGAGGTGGAGGGTATAAATCGGGGGAATTAATCTCGGAAATTCGAAATATTCTTGATTCCGGCAAAAATAAAAAATGGAAGAATTGTAATGACGACGCAGCGGTTTTTTCGCTTGGTAGGAAGAAACTGGTATTTACAACGGATGCATATATCGTAGATCCGATATTTTTTCCGGGCGGAGATATCGGGAAAATCGCAATGAGCGGAACGATTAACGATTTATCGGTGATGGGCGCCAGACCAATTGGAATTTCACTCAGTATTGTGATGGAAGAGGGATTTCCGAAAAGCGATTTGCAAAAAATTATTCAATCAATTGCCGACGCTTCCAAAAAATCTGGCGTGCCGGTGGTGACGGGTGATACGAAAGTGAGCGAAAAGGGGAAAATCGACAAAATAGAAATTACCACCGCGGGAGTGGGATTGGCGGAGAATATAATTTCCAATAGTGGAATAAAACCGGGAGATTATGTTGTTTCCTCCGGAGATTTGGGTGAACACGCGGTGGCGCTGTTGGCGAAGCGGTTTAATTATAAAACAAAAATAAAAAGTGACAGCAAGCCGTTTAATAAAGAACTTGAAAAAGTTGGGAAGTATTTGAATGCTTGTAAAGATCCGACGCGCGGAGGGTTGGCGGCAAATTTAGTCGAGATGGCGGAAAAATCAGGAGTAAAGGTCATTTTAGACGAAAAAACCTTGCCGTACAAGAAAGAGGTTGTGGCGATAACAGATCTTCTGGGATTGGATGTTTTTTCTTTAGCGAGTGAGGGAAGATTTGTGGCTTCGGTTTCGCTAAAAAATATCGATAAAGTTTTGAAGATTTTGCGAAAGTTTAACTCGGAAGCGAAGATTATTGGAAGGGCGGAAAAGGGAAATAAAAAGAGCGGAAAGGGGAATGATGGTGGTGTATATTTAAAAACCAATCTAGGGAGTCTGCGTCCGATTGAAATGCCGAGAGGAAAATTAATTCCGAGGATTTGTTGATTTATATTTTTATGTATAATTTTCTTTATTTTATTTTTTCCATTTGCCAAAACGCTTATTAGGGGTTAAAATTGCAGTAGAGAAAAAAACAAAAAATAGAAATGTACGATATTATTATCAAAAATGGGATTGTTATTGATGGAACGGGGGATCCGATGAAAAAGACGGATATTGGCATAGGAGAAGGTTTTATACAAAAGATAGGAAACCTTCAGAATGAAAAAGCCGCCAGAACTATTGATGCAAAAGGACAATACGTTGTTCCGGGGTTTATTGATGTTAATAATCACTCTGATACTTATTGGAGAATTTTTGTCAACCCTCAATTGGAAAGTTTGATTTATCAAGGAATCACAACTATCATTGGTGGAAACTGCGGATCTTCGTTGGCGCCCTTGGTTGATCGGGAAATTATTCGTTCCATTCAAAAATGGGTAAATGTTGACAAGATAAATTTCAATTGGCTTGGTATGAAGGATTTTTTTCAGGAAGTGGAAGCGTTGAAGTTATCGGTAAACTTTTCTACCTTGGTGGGACACGGAACTTTGCGTCGCGGAGTTATTCAGGATCAAGTTCGGGAAATGACAGAAGAAGAGTTTGATAAAATGAAAAAAATGCTCAAATTGGCTATGAAAGAAGGCGCTTTGGGATTTTCTACCGGCTTAGTATATACGCATGCCAAACAAGCGAAAATGGAAGAAATAGTGGAATTGGCGAAAATCGTGAAAAAATATGATGGAGTGTATGCCACGCATATCC
>CAZRJL010000070.1:0-3338 GCA_964600645.1 uncultured Bdellovibrionales bacterium
TAAAACCGAAGCGCCTGCCCGCCTATGGAGGGGAGCGAGGTTTTAGATAACGTTACTCACATGCGAAGTCCGCTTTTGGCGGATTTGGGAGAGGTCTTTCGGAAAAGACCGAACCGCATGTGAGTTGTTGTGCGATGTGCATTTTTTTCTTTTGTTCGCCCTTAGACGAACTGTTCAAAAAAGAATTCAATTTTATTTTTCCGTTTTGAATCTTTGGCAGAGGGGTGGGGGTGAATGCCAAAAATTCAAAACTCCTTATTGGTTTTTTATTCTCTTTAGACTAACTTTTTATATCTAGCACTTCTACCTTGTCCTATTCTCTCTATTTTCTTTAATTTCAATAATACTTCAAGCGATTGCTTGATAGTTGGTCTCGGAATATTTGTGCCGGCAACAATCTCGCCCGTACTAGCAACTTCAACTTGTTGAAAAAATTTCCACACTATAAGTTGCTTTTCTGATAGCAATTTTTCAATATTTTCTTTTGATAACAATTCAATCGCAGATTGTGATTGTGTTAATAAAATCGTGAAAAAGAAATCAAGCCACGGAGTGATGTCTTCTTTTTTGGTGTAAAAAGTTTTTTGGCTGCGTCTAAGTGCTAAATAATATTCTGTCTTATTATCTTCCACGAGTTTTTCATGCGAGACATAGGGCATATACAGATACCCACTTTTTAGTAATAGTAAATTTGTCATAACTCTGGAAATTCTTCCGTTTCCATCTTGAAAAGGATGAATTGTTAAAAATTCAACTAAAAAATTGGCAATGACTAGCAACGGATGGTATTTTTTTTCGGTAAGTAAAAAATTAGTTGATTCAATAAGCTCCATCATTTCCTTGGGCGTAAGATACGGCGAAGTTGGATTGAAAATCACCCCAACCTCTTTGCCAGCATTGTCATATGCCACAACCTTGTTTTCACCGAATTTATAATCACCTAGATGACCCCGATCCTTATCTGAATATTTCAGCAATTCCTTATGAAAATGTTTGATTGAGCTCTCGTTGAATTTCAAACGCTCCCAGGAATTAAAAATATTTTCCAAAAGTTCATAATACCCTTTGACTTCTTGTTTATCGCGGTCAGCAAATTTTTGTATATTAATCCCCCGCATCACCTTTTCAATGTCTTCATCGGAAAGTTGCACACCTTCAATACGAGTGGATGCGCCAGTGGAGGTTATCAAAACGGATCGCTTAAGACGACCCAATGCTTGCGGACTCAATTGGGCGCCAGTCACCCAACTGCCTTTCAATTCGTCAATCTTAGCGATTTTTGAGATTATTTCCGCAGGAATGGTGTTGAGTCTTTTTGAAAATTTGTCTGCGACATTATTGCTTATTTGCCTTGTTTCAGCCATATTTTTTGGATATATTAACTACATCCAATTATATCCAATTAATTTCTCCTCGTCAAATATTGTTTTTCTCGTCTTGGATTCAGGGCAAAGGAGCTAGGGGTGAATTTCATTTTTCAAAACTCCTATTTTTAATTCAAAAAATCTCATCCTTTCGTTAAAATCCGGATATTCATGTTCCAATATAGGTACGACAATACAAGAGAGTGTATGATTTTCTTTGTAAAAATTATCTACGGAAATATTTCTTCCAGTTTTTACATTCAATTCATTTATTTGTTCTGTCAAATCAGATGAGACTTCTGTTGCCTTGTCTACGCCAACACTCCCATGATTTTTTTCAAAAGTGCCTAATCTTTTGGAAAATTCTCTTTGAATCGATAATGCAAAAATTTCTGCTATCTTTTGTCTTTGTAGATCAAATTCGGCAATTGATAATTTAACATCATATTTATCAAATAATTTCTGAATTTTCTCCATAATTTTATTCTTGTAGTCTTCAGAACAATCCGTTGTCTCGCCCTGCTTGTTGCCATTTTTATCTAAAAAATCAAATACCTCAAAATCACCCTCGGTTTGCTTGTATGCTAAATCAAAAACATTATGACCAGTTTCGTGAGCCACAAATTCATCATAGGAAGGTCTTTCTTTATAAAATAAGGTTACGACAAACTGACGATCATTTAAGTCATTCATATTGAAACTTTCATAATCATCTATGCCATTCAGCCCAACATAGTCTGTTTCTAACCCATTCATAAAATCGCCGACGGAATAGCTTCGGTCTTTTTCTTCTTCAATTTTTCCGTTTTCATATACTAAAACAGGGTGGTTGTCTTCTTTCTCGGGAAATAGTACTAATTTAATTTTGTCTAAATAAGCTGCGCTAAACAAGTCTGCATTTCTCAATTCTAAAAGAGTCTTATTTATAGTCACTTCAGCTGTTTTTATTTTTTCTATTTTAAATTGTTCTGGTCTGAAGATTTCTGACATAAGTATTTTTCAAATCGTTTTTTTGCGATTCCAGGAGCAAAAAACACTTTGTTGCCCCTCTTTAAATAAATGAAAAACAAAATTAGATTTTTTTTGAGCCAGGGCGTTAGCCCAAAAGAAAACTATGCATTTCGCCACAATGGCGCGGATAGACGAAGTCTTGAAAAAGACTGAAGGGGAAAGAGGAAAAGAATTTTCCGATTTCTCCGAAAGGATTTTTCAAGATTTGGGCGGGTATATCTTCTGACTATATATTACCACACATTCCAGCCGTCTATCCCGGAGTTATCTGAAGCCACTTATGCTCCGCCCAAGTCTGGCCGCGCCATTATCTAAAACCGAAGCGGAGCGAGGTTTTAGATAACGTTTCGGCATCATCCGAAGTTGCGATAGCAATTTGGGTGAAGCGAAGCGGAACCGGATATGCCGTGTTAGGCGATGTTTAATTTGAGCAATATTTAATTAAATTTTTTTAACCTATTTTTGAATTTTTGGGATTTCCGTCCTGGGAATTTTGCGAACGCTGACTTTATCGTGGTCGAGAATTTTCGCCTTAACAAGTCGGTGCAAACCATCAAGAATTAACCAACGACCTTTATTTTCCATAATATCAATTGGGTACGACAAATCTGCTTTCATAGTGCGGTCATATTCAACTTTGAACTTCACGGGATCGGAAATGACTTGATTAGGCGAAAGATTGTAATTATCATCGAGGAAATCCCAAAATGGTATTTCGAAATGCCACGATAAATCGGAAATTGGTATTTCTTCAACAGGAAAATCAAGTACCCAAACTTTACTTTCGCTCCAGCCGAAATCGAAGCCGACTTCCTCAATAATTTTTGGTAGTTTTTTATCGCTCATACGCCATTCAAAAATAGGTTAAAAAATATTCCTTATTATTAATTGCTCAAATTAAATTTCGTCTAACGTGCGCGGATTTGCGAAGTTTCCCGGGGCAGACATCCCGCAACGGGTGGC
>CAZRJL010000071.1:0-3179 GCA_964600645.1 uncultured Bdellovibrionales bacterium
ATACGGGCAGGGGGACACGGGCAGCTACGAAAAAAACATTTTTTCGGAAAACCTAATATTTTGTAATATTTAGAATTAAACGCTGAATTTCAATAATAACGTATTTTTTGAATTTTGCAAATATAAAAAACTGCGAATTGAAAAGTCGACGCTTGTTAAAATGCCGCGGAAGTTCTATGAGTGTATAAAAATCAATCAACAATGATCATAACTTTTTTTCCTTTGTATACATCGCCTTTGTTCCAGTCGTGGATGGCATTCATAATGACGGATTCTTTGTAGATGTAGTCGGCGCCTCGGCGAGTGCCGGGGTCGTTAGTTATAAAGTCTCCATTTTTTGTGTAGCCCTTGATTACTAGCATATGATATAGTGGTCCCGGTTGGCGAAAATTAGGATTGTCAAGTTGTTGTCCGGCAAAAGGAAGAATGATTGCTTTGTTTTGGGCCAATGCGGTTTTGATATCCAAGATAGAAGGATTGTAGGCAACTCTTGTTTTTTTTAAGTCGAAATATTCTTGAAGAATTAGAGCTGTTTCTTCAGCAGTGGTATCTTGATAAAATCCAAATTTTTCCATCTCAAATTTCTGAAGCGCTTTTAATTTTTTGTCAGCATCTTGGGGGCTGGAAATTGTTTGATTTTTGGCGTAGCTGGCCGCCATCAACATTGAGGCTTCTTCACAAAATTCTTGATAAGGCATGCTCCAATTTTGATGAGGCGCTTGGGAAGTAAAAGGAATCTCGAGGCTTATTTGTTCAGGTAAAATTGTTATCGAAGCTTCGGCATTGTCTCCATTGTCAGTTTTTGTATTTTGATTGGAAGTCGGAGGCGTTGCGGTGTCCACCTCGGAGTAGGGGGTGGCGACGGGCAGTGATGGAGTGGTGGAGGAGGGCTTGTTTTTGAATTGAAAAAAGAATATCCCCGCCGCCGTAAGAGCGAGAATAACAATAAAAATTAAATATTTTCGTGATTTAAGCATGGGGTTTGCTTGTGTGATATTTGGTTATAATTACTACTTAAAATGTGAATTATTATTTTCTTTATTCATATAAAAATCATATCACGACCGCACTAATTTGGCTAAAAAACTGTTTCTGCTTGTTTGAAAATAAAAAATAGCCGGATGGAGATGATATCCATTAGCTATTTTAAGAGTACGGTAATAAAGATTTTGATTTATTGATCCGATTTAATATATTCGCAAAAAGCTTTTTTTAATTCTGCTAATTTTTGATCAATTTTTGATTCTTCAAATTCCAATACCCAATCAAATCCTTTTGTATGGGCGTAGGCTAGCTTGGCATATGTGAATATGTCATTAAAGTAAATAAATTTCAAACAAGCAGACAGAATAAAAAGAAAAACAGAAATACAAAGAGAGCTGAAGAAAAATATCCAAGATTGTCCTGCGAAAGATAGCACTAATAATAAGAAGGACAAAGATCGACATAATATTTCAAGTCCTCTGATTCTGCCAACTTGATTAGTCAAGATAATATTGCCAGAAAGTGTAATTATCTTAGAAATGGAATAGAGACAATGTAAAAATGATTCCATTTTGTTCTTTTCCATAAAGTAGTTCCAGAAGATTTTATTGTCTGTAAATTCTCCTGGAAAAAAGCAGTATCTGATCGGGGAATACTTATGCTTCAATGACCATAACATCAGGGTTCTTATGAGTCGATTGAGAAAAATATAGCTCGAGGCATTAATAATCAAGCTGAAAGGAATTGATAAAGATGCTATCAAAAAATATACAACAATCTCTTTTGTTTGATTAGAATTGGCGGGAAGCTCAATTCCAAGAACAAAAAATATTACAAAAAACAAGAGAAAACCAGGCGTAATGTCTGATAAAAAATGTCTGTAAGAATTTTTCAAAAGATTAGGTTCAAGATTCTCTTTTTTCATTTCAAGATTCCTCCTCTTGCTATTTTTTATGGGTATTTGACTTATCGTTATTGATAAGATTAAAAGAACATATAACCTACGTTGATTATACTACAATAATTTGGAAATATTCAAATGTCGTTTCCAAATTCAAACACCGAAGCCACTTTTTTAATTCTATTTCCCGCCTCAAAAAATTTAATACTTACACAAGTACTTACCGAGGTGGGTATTAAAATTGCGGTAAAGAATGTGGGGCGGGGGAGCGGGTTTGAATAGTTTGAAATAAAAAAAGGCCGTTTCCCATTCGGGGCGTGCCAATTTGCCAAGGAGACTATCATAAAATAGCTAAGGCTCGTCTTATTCCTGCTTCCCCGCCTGAGGAAACAAAAGACGGGTATTGTTGCTTTAGATATTCCAGATCTTCTTTCTCCGTTTTCGTTCTTACTTTTTTTCCTCCGAGTGCCGGATTCGACAATGGAAGATTCCATCTCTCGGTAATTCTCGCCAGAAAATCATAATTCATAGCAAAGTATTTGCATCCATCATGAGCACAATACGCCTCGAATTGTCTAAGATGTCTGGCTTCCTTAGGAGTCAACACACCAGCATAGACAAGTGCATTTGCGATGCTGAATTCGCCACCGTTGTGGCTGATCCACTGGAAGTATCCGCTCAACCCGTTCACAAGCAGATTAAAAGCTATGCGTTGCATAAAACTTCTGTTTATTATGGATTCCGGCGCAAAAGCTGTTATAGCGAAAATTGTATTTGAATAAGATGGATGCGGTATGGACTGCAGGTCTGGGAGAAGAGCTTTCAAAGCGATTATGGCGAGATAATCTTCTTCGCCAATAGATCCCTTTTGAAGTGCCGTTGCGATAATCTGTCGAGCAGTCGCTTGCCAAGATGATGTATACATAATTTCCTCCTTGTATGCAGGTATTTTCGGGTTATTCTTTGAAAAAAATGACAATGTAGTTGAAAGGTCCGCTGGAAATTTCGTCGCGGATTTCTTCCATTGCCGCCGCATCATTATTCCAGGGAGATTTTTCTGGCGACTTCATTAAAATACCGGTATCAACAATTTCATGTTGATTTCCGTTTTTATCAAGTACTTCAAGCATAACAATATCCTCAGCCTCTCTCTTATTTAATGCTCCGACGGCTTTGATGAATTTTCTTGAATTTAATTTTTCCGTGTCTATTTTCATTTCAGCTTCTCCTATTTCTGGGTTTTTCTTACGGATTGTTTATGTCAAAAAACTGATATTGTAGAATATACAATTTT
>CAZRJL010000072.1:0-3127 GCA_964600645.1 uncultured Bdellovibrionales bacterium
CTGCCCGTATCGCTATGCGAAGCGTTGCAGGCGGGTCGAAAGGGCCGGAGAAAAAGATATTTTTTCGGAAAACCGGACAAATTGAAAAAATTCTAGATCAAAAAATATGGCGAAAAATGATGTAGCGGTGCGTTTTAACAAAGTTTCCTTTGAATATGGTCACGACAAACCCATCCTTGATGAGGCTTCTTTTGCTTTGCGTGGCGGGACAAAAATGACAATTATGGGACAAAACGGCGCCGGAAAGAGCACCATTCTCAATCTGATAACCGGAGCGCTCAAAGCGGATGACGGTTCGATTTATGTCGACCCGAGCCTCAAAATCGCCTATGCCAAACAAGTCATCCCGCGCCAGCAGATGGAACTGACTGTCAAAGAATTCTTTGAGCAATGTTTTGACGAGAAAATATATAACATCGCTCCAAAAATTGATAAAATACTTGAATTGGTAAATTTGAAAGCGCCGCACGAAAAAATAATCAAAAGTTTTTCCGGCGGACAACAAGCCCGGCTTCTTTTGGCTTCCGCATTAATTCAAGATCCTGACCTTTTGATCCTCGACGAACCAACGAACAATCTGGACAAAGCGGGAATCGCCCATCTCACCCAATTCTTGATAAATTATAATAAAACTTGCATCGTAATTTCTCACGACGCGGACTTTCTGAACTCTTTCACAGACGGAGTGCTCTACTTGGATATTTTTACACACAAAATCGAACAATATCTCGGAGATTATTATGTTGTAGTGGCGGAAATTGCGGATCGAATTGAAAAAGAAAAAATGAAAAACGCGCAATATGAAAAAGAGATCATTGCTAATAAAGAAAAAGCTAACTTTTTTGCCAACAAGGGTGGCAAAATGCGCCTTGTCGCCAGAAAAATGCGCACGAAAGCGCAAGAAATGGAAGAAGCCAAAGTGGATGTCCGCCGAGAAGACAAGGCTATTCGAAATTTCACCATTCCATCCCAAGAAGAACTAATAGGAGAAATATTAAGCATCAACTCACTCACAATCGTCAAAAATCACCAAATTGAAGAAAAGAAAGTGGAAATTTCGCTCAAAAAAAATACTCACTTGTTGCTTGCCGGTCCCAACGGAATCGGGAAAAGTACACTGCTTGAATCTTTGGCTTCCGGCACCGCCAAAGGAGCAAAAATTGCCGATGGAGTCAAAGTCGGATATTACCGCCAAGATTTCTCGACACTCAATTTCGAAGATACTGTTCGCGATTCACTGATGGAAGTAATGGAGAAAAAAGATGAAGAAGTTATGCGTTCCGTCGCTTCGGGATTTCTCATCGACAAAACAATTATCAATGCCCAAATCGGATCGCTTTCCGAGGGTCAAAAAGGATTGGTCGCCTTTGCCCGCTTGATGCTCCAACAGCCGGGCCTGCTCATTCTGGACGAACCAACCAATCACATCAATTTTCGCCATTTGCCAATTATTGCCAAAGCACTGGATAGCTACAAAGGCGCAATGATATTAGTAAGCCACGTCAATGAATTCGTCGAGCAAATCCGTATTGATGAAATTCTGGACTTGGAACAATAACCGGAAGAAAAACATATTTTTTCAAAAAACCGAACGAATATTTTCCAAATACATAAATAAAAAAGACATATCCCGAAAGATATGTCTTTTTTGTATTTTCTGTCCTACTCCACGAAAGTCAATGCTGTGCCTCTCTGATCGGCCCGTCCGGTTCGTCCGATTCGGTGCACATAATCTTCATACGTTGCCGGAACATCAAAATTGATGACGTGGCTCACATTAGGAATATCCAATCCTCTGGCGGCAACATCAGTCGCTACCAAAATATTAACTATGTCTTCTTTGAACATTTTAAGGGCACGCTGGCGTCTATTTTGTGGTTTATTGCCATGAATAGCCTCCGATTTCAATCCTTTCTCGTATAGTCTTTTGCAAAGCTTATCTGCTCCGTGTTTTGTGCGAGTAAATACCAGCACCTTTTCAAAGTGAGTTTGAACAAGCATTCCGCACAAAACTTCAATTTTGTCTTCGCCTCCCGCCACACGAACAATATCTTGATCAATTTGTTTGGAGGTTTCCCTGGTTACAATAGAAATGCGCTCAGGGTTAACCAAAAATTGTCTTACCAATTTTTCAATTTCCGCTGAAAATGTTGCAGAAAAAAGCAGTATTTGTCTTTCTTTTGCCACAAGCGACAAAAGCAATTTCACGTCGTTAATAAATCCCATATCCAACATTCTGTCAGCTTCATCAAGAACGACGTTTCCGACTCGAGATAAATTAAGAACTTTTCGGTCAATCAAATCTTTCAATCTGCCTGGTGTTCCAATTACCACGTTATGTCGTGATCGCAATTCCATAATTTGTCTTTGAATGCTAGCGCCTCCAACAACAACGACAGAATGAATATTCATCCCTCTGGCAAACAAAGAAAATTCTTCTTTAATTTGAATCGCCAATTCTCTTGTTGGGACAACAATAAGCACTTTTTCTTCCGAATTATTCAATATTTTATTAATCATCGGAATCAAAAAAGCCGCTGTTTTTCCAGTTCCGGTATTAGCCAAACCGATAACGTCCCGTCCTGATAAGACAACCGGAATCGCCTTATCTTGAATAGGCGTAGGTGTTTTGTATCCACGACCCAAAATAGCTCGCTTCAGCACATCGGAAATTTCCAATTCTGCAAAGGAATACCTTGGCTTGAAAACTTCTCCTGTTTCCACTTTTTCCGCTTTGTTGACAAAGCGTCTGATATCTATTGTGTTTCCCATAAACCTTCTACCTCTCGATTGGGAATTGCCTCGAGATGGTCTTTTTTTCCAGCCGTTATTAGCACGCGGCTGTCGCGTGTTTGTTCTGTTGTACATTTGTATTTCAACATAAAAAAATTAAATCGTTTTATGTTGATATACCGCAAGAAGTATTCACATAAAAATCAAGTATATCACTCATATATTATTTTGTCAACCCCATGCGCGAGATCCCGAATTCTGAAGCGCAACATTAAAAAAACCACTCCCGGAAAAACTTCCCGACAGTGGCACTATATCGATCAAAAAAACAATCCTTACTCTTCCAGACACCAAGCAGTTTCCTCCATCGACAAGCCTTTGATTTTCCTCATAA
>CAZRJL010000073.1:0-3097 GCA_964600645.1 uncultured Bdellovibrionales bacterium
TATATCTCCCCGTATTTCAAAAATAACAGTTTTCACGCCGAGACTTCCGATTAATTCACCAGAAAAAGAAATTAAGTATGAGAATGTAAAAATCGTCCGATTTCCTGCTTTTGAAATAATACCAAATTATCCGGTGCCGAAATTTTGGACACTGAAATTTTGGAGTCTTTTTTTTGTTCTTTTTGATCAAGATTCTGATGTCGTTATTTCGAGAACAAGATTTTTTCTCACTTCCCTCCTAGCACTTATCTATTCAAAAATGAAAAGAAGTCGCTGGATTCACATCGAACATGGATCGGATTTTGTAAAAACAGGCGGAAAATTTACAGTTTTTGTCGCCAAATTTTATGATTACACTTTTGGAAAACTTGTTTTAAATATGGCGGATAAAATAATCGCCAATTCAAATGCCTCCGCCGCATTTTGTCAAAAATTGGCAAAAAATATCTCTTGCGAAGTTATTTATCGCGGAATAGAAATAAAAAAAATCACAACCGCATCATCCGACATGCAGCTTAAAAATAAGCATGCGAACAAGGTTATCATAACTTTTCTTGGGAGATTGTTTAATGGCAAAGGAGTGGCTGATTTAATCAATGCGTTATCTTTGCTAAAAAACGATAACTATGTTTGTTTTATCGTAGGCGACGGACCGGAGAAAGAAAAATTAATCAGGTTGTCGAAAAAATTAAACATCCGAAATAATATTGTTTTTTTTGGATTTAAAAGCTTTGAACAATACATAAAAATTCTCAAAATTTCCGACATATTCGTCAATCCAAGTTATACAGAAGGCCTACCAACAACCGTCGCCGAAGCGGCTCTTTGTAAAAATGCAATTATTGCCACAAATGTCGGAGGAACTCCGGAAATAATTCACGGTAATAATGATGGGTATTTGATAGATCCGAAAAATATAAAATTATTGCGAGACAAATTAGAATCATTGATAAACGACAAGAAACTCAGAGAGCAATTTGGAAACAACGCATATAATGAAGTTATAGAAAAATTTAATTGGGAAAACTCAATTGATAAATACCTGCAAATATTCGAGAGATTGAAAAATAAAAAAATATATATACTCTCCTCTCGATCAGGAGGACCATTTGGTCAATGGAAAAAAATTACCACGGAACTGGAAAGATGCGGGTTTGATGTCGAACTTGCAAATAACTTATCTGGATGGATTAAAACCCACTTTATTTACGGAAAAAACAGGATCATACTAACAAATGTCCCCCTGCTTTTTCGATTCACTTCAACAAATTTCATTTTAAATATCAAAGGAAATTATAAGAAAGAAAGCCATCTTTTGAGAAATCCTCTTGGTTATCTTTATGGATTAAACATACTTTGGAGTAAAAAAGTGATAGTTCCTTGTCAATATGTCAAGGATATTCTAAAATTAGAAAAAGCAGAGATAATTCCAAATGGCATTAATTTAGAAGAATATAAAGAGATAAATATTAAGAACAAATTAAAAGAAAACAATGATAAAATAAAATTAACAACAATATCAAAATTTTTTTTCAAAGAAAAAGCCGATGGAGTTGTTAAATTGGCAAAAATTGTTTCTAATTTAAAGACAGAAAAACAAATCGTTTTTGAAATTTACGGATATGGAGCATTGGAAAATGAAATCAAAAAAAGAATCGAAAAAATCCAAACTCCTGACAATATTATCATAGTATTTAAGGGTAAAACCGCAAATTCTATAAAAACACTCAGCAAATCTGATATTTTTCTCTATTGGTCTGATTTGGATGTAATGCCAAATATCTTACTTGAAGCCATGGCTTCCGGTTTACCAATAATTACCAATAATTTTCCTTCATTTAGGGAAATAATAGGCACGCAGAATTTTGTTGCAAATAATGAAGAAGATTTTTTGTCTATTCTTAGTGATTTAATTAATGATGTCGAAAATATAAATAAAATTTCGAGAGAGAATGTTTATTATATTCAAAATTATGATATGAAAAAAATAATTAATCGATGGGTAAATATCATTAAGGCCTTATAAATTTTAATAATATGCTACGGAAACAAGCAACAAAACTAGTAATTTTTCCACTAATTAGTATGTTTTCCAAAAGAAAATTTTGGAAATACTATCAAGAATCTCTTCGAACACAATGGATGAGCAGAAAAGAAATCGAAGGAATGCAATTTTCAAAACTCAAAAAACTTTTATGGCACGCCTATAAAAACGTTCCCTATTATCGCGAATTATTCTCTAAAAACAATTTTCATCCGAGAGACATTAAAACTCTCGAGGATATCAGAAAAATACCAATCACATCAAAAAAAGACCTACAAAAAGCAGGTGTAAATAAAACAGCTGCCACGAATTTAAATGATTTTGATTATTACAAAGATAGTACCTCGGGATCAACAGGGGAACCTTTTTCTTTTTTAGGAGAAACAAAGCATCGCGATATTAGTACGGCATTAACCATTCGCGGATATGATTGGGCTGGATATTCGGTTGGTGAACCAATGATATCTTTGTGGGGATACCACAAAGAAAGTATCCCGACCAAAATTTACAAGTTTTTTTTAAATCAAAAAACACTTTCTGCATTTGACGTCGAAAATAATTTTCAAAAAATTATTTCAGCTATTCGCAAATCAAAACCCAAGCTTTTAGTCGCATATGCTTCGGCAATTGTGCAACTAGCCACACTATGCAAAGAGAAAAACGTCAAAGATTTAAAAATACCATCCATAATAACATCAGCAGAAACTCTTTATCCGGAAGATAAAAAACTACTTGAAAGCATTTTCTCTGCAAAAGTCTTCAACCGATACGGCTCACGCGAATTAGGACAGATAGCGCATGAATGCAAACAAAACACAGGACTCCACATTTCCGATGAACATCTGATTGTCAATTTCGAACAATTTGGAGACTCTCAAGATTTGAAAAAAATCATCATTACACATCTAGACAAATACGCCATGCCTCTTATACGCTATGAAACAGGGGATCTTGGAACTTTGTCTGAAAAAAAATGTACTTGCGGTCGCAATTTGACTCTTATTAAGGAAATTAGTGGCAGAACTACCGACTTCCTGAAATTAAAATCCGGAA
>CAZRJL010000074.1:0-666 GCA_964600645.1 uncultured Bdellovibrionales bacterium
AATGAAACGGAATTGAATCTGATTTTCTGGCAACGCGAACCGATTGTTTTCAATAGCCTTCCCTCCTGATGAGTAACCAATATTATTACTGACGTTCCATTCGGCTCTTCAATACTCTTGAGTAGTGCATTTTGCGCCACCGCGTTAAGCCGATGCGCGTCGTCAATAATCAACACGCGATATTTTCCGCCGGAAGGAAAAAGTGTCAACTTTTCCTGTGCCTGCTTGATTTGCTCGATACGAATTCCTTTTTGGCGCAAAACACCTTTTTTTTCTTCGATCTCCGGCCTGACAATGATCAAATCGTGATTTTCTTTTCCGTCGTTTTCGCTTTTTATTGTTTTTACGGCAAAATTTTTCGCAACGGAAAACTTACCCACTCCCTCCGGACCGGAAAAAATATATGCCTGAGCCGGTTTTCCGCTCTCGGATATTTTATTCAAATAATCAACTATTTTTTCATTTCCGATAATCATAATAAAAATTCAAATCTCAAAATGCAAAACTCAAAATAATAATTCTCTGAATAATTTTCATATTTTGATATTTGAATTTTGAATCGCTTTATCCACAAAATCCCCAAAAGATTTTTTAAAACTTTCTTTCGAAAACCTTTCTGTTGATTTTATAATTTCTTCCGCATCATATTCTTTTTCTTTTTCAATA
>CAZRJL010000074.1:676-2644 GCA_964600645.1 uncultured Bdellovibrionales bacterium
ACTTTTTTACGCAATCAATCAAACTTTTCTCCGATTGCGCGTCAAAAAATTCTCCGTTTTTTCCTTCCTCGACAATTTCCAAAGCTCCCCCTTTGCGATATGCGATAACCGGCACACCAAAACTATTTGTTTCAACTATTGTGATTCCGAAATCATCAACCGCCGGAAAAATAAAAGCGCGCGCGTTTTGATAGTATTTCGTAACATCCACGTCGTCTTTCCAACCCAAAATTTTTACATTCAGTTTGGCGATTTTTTGCAAATATTTCTTCTGGCTTCCCTCTCCAATGACCACCAAAGACAATCCCAATTCATTGAAAGCCCGCACCGCCAAATCCACTTTTTTATATGGAGACAGTCTCGATACTATTAAAAAGTATCTTGAATCGTTATTTTGGATTTTATTTGTATCTTGTATCTTGTATCTTGTATCTTGTAGGACTGGCGGATAAATCACCTTACTTTCTCTTCGATAATATTTGGCTATTCTTTTTCTGGTATATTCCGAATTGGCAATCAAAAAATCCGGTCTGTCAGCAGCTTGATAATCCCAGAGGCGCAAATAATTCAAAAACGGCTGAACGCAAAAATTAAACGTTCCTTTTTTGTTTTCCTGAAGATATTTTCCGCTATCATAATCCCAAACAAATCGCATCGGACTATGCAAATAGGCAACGTGAATGGTATTAAGCCGAGTAATAATCCCCTTACTCCACGCTCCGCTGGAAGAAATCACCAAATCAAAATCGCGCAAATCGAAAGTTTCCGGCGCCACCGGAAGAAACGGCAACAGCCACTTTTTATGCCGGCGCAAAAAACGGGGAAATTTTTGCAAAAATGAAGTGCGGATATCCCTCTTTTCAAATCTCTCTCCCATCTTCTCTTTATCGTGAAGCAAGGCATAAATCGGCGCCTCGGGAAACATTTCACAAAGCACTTCAAAAACCCTTTCGGCTCCCCCGAAATCAACCAAAAAATCATGCACCAACGCCACTTTTAAATTATCTTTGTTCATTCTAGCGGACTTTTAATATTTCTCAACATTGGATTGGTCACTTTCGTATAAATCTGCGTTGTCCTAATATTAGCATGCCCCAGCAGTTCCTGCACATACCGCACATCCACACCATTTTCCAAAAGATGGGTGGCAAAACTGTGGCGCAAAGAATGAAAAGTCGCATCTTTTTTAACATCCGCTTTTTTTAAAGCGTTTTCAAATACTTTCTGCGCACTGCGCTCATCCAATCTTCCGCCACGATTACTTTCAAAAACATAGCTATTAGCGTCTGATGACGCAATAATCTCTCTGAGCTGAGAAAGTAATTTTTCTGAAAATAGGCTTATTCTATCTTTGTTTCCCTTAGCGCCCTTAATATGAATAGTGAGCTCCTCCAAATTCAGATCTTTAATTTTTAAATTTATGGCTTCGCTAACTCGCAAACCCGCTCCATAGGAAATAGAAATGAGCAGTTTATGTTTGGGATTTTTTATTGAATTGATCATTTTTTCAATTTCTTTTCTGGAAAGCACAATCGGCAATTTGCTCGCCGTCTTGGCAAATTTTATATCAACCGCCGCTCCACTCTTCATTATTTCACGATAAAAATATTTAATCGCCTGTAAGTGCACATTTATGGTCTGCGATGATTGTCCACGATCTTGTTTTCCCAGTAAATATTTTTTGATTACAGGGATTTCCGGTTCATGTTTGATGACTTTTACAACCTTGAAATATTCACTGAGGCATGCTAAATAACTTTCAATCGTCCGTGGACTATAATTCCTGAGTCGAAGCTCATCTTTGATCTTTCCCAGCAATTCTTGAAGATGCATAAAGAATATGTTATATTTATTTCATAGCTTAGTGACAGTTAAATTATACTAAAATTTCGTATAACACACAAATTTTAGTTATTATTTAACAAAAAGTTCGCATATAAACGAGTTATCTAAAACCTCGCTCCGCTT
>CAZRJL010000075.1:0-2633 GCA_964600645.1 uncultured Bdellovibrionales bacterium
GAAGATCCAAAGAAGAACTTGGAATAGAAACAGAAGTTATCAATGAAACTCCATTTTTTCTGCACACAACCAAGGCCTGCCCGACCAGGGAAACTCCGGAGGGGAAAATTGATGTCATCTTGGTGCATTTCCTCGCCAAGCGCATTGGAGAAATTTCTCCCGGCGAAGATATCAGGGAGTGGAAATGGATCCCGCTGGAAGATTTGGGACAAGAAAACCTCGCTCCCAATATTATCCCAACCCTCAAGCATTTCGAATTTCTGAAATAAAAAAATATTAGATTAACTAACGTTATTTACACTCTCTGTCATTCCGGAAGATAGATTTTCTTAGTGAGTCTGCGAGCTTTTAGAAAATCATCTATCCGGAATCCAGATCCTCAGTTAATCTGTGGCTATATATAGTATAGATTCCGGACACCTGTCCGCCTTTGGAGGAAGTTAATTTCTTACGGCTCGATGACTCGCCGAGAAATTATACTTTCTGGAATGACAAACTGAAGTAATTTTTATTTTTTAATAAATTCAAAGATCAACTTAAAAATCCCCTCTTCATCCAATCCGACTTCGGCGAGGATTTCTTCGCGCTTGCCGTGCGAGAGGAATTTGTCGGGCAGTCCGAGATTGTTAATTTTCACTTCCAGATTATTATTCAGAACGAATTCATTTACGGCACTACCCGCTCCGCCGACAATTGTATTATCTTCAACAGTGATAAAATATTTGTGCGTTTTTGCGAGTTCTTTCAATAATTTTTCATCCAAAGGTTTCACAAAACGCATATTAACCAGTGTGGCGCCAGTTTCTTTTGCAGCTTTGGCGCAGCTTCTCGTGAGCGCTCCGAAGGAAAGAATAGCTATTTTCTTTCCCTTTCTTTCAATTTTTGCCTTCCCTATTTCTATATCCTCAACCTTTTTTGAATTAAATTTATCTTCTCCTCCGCTCTGTATTGTATGATTCAAGGCCCCGCCCTGTATCGCATGGTTCAGGGCTCCTCCTCGCGGATAACGCACTGCTACCGGACCGGAATATTTATACCCTGATTCAAGCATTGAATAACACTCATTTTTATCCGCCGGTGCCATAATTATCATATTGGGAATTAGACGCAAAAACGACAAATCGAAACTGCCATTATGCGTTGCCCCATCTTCTCCGACAATTCCCGCCCGATCAATCGCAAAAAGCACATCCAAATTTTGTAGCGCCACGTCGTGAATTACTTGATCAAAAGCGCGCTGCAGGAATGAAGAATAAATCGCCACTACCGGCTTTTTTCCCGCACAAGAAAGCCCTGCCGCCAAAGTGACGGCATGTTGTTCGGCAATTCCCGTGTCATGATACCGCCCGGGAAAAGATTTGCAAAATTCAACCAACCCGCTACCGCTGCACATTGCCGGAGTAATTGCGTTAAGTTTTGAATCTTTTTTTGCCCTGTCACAAATCCACTGCGAAAAAACATCTGTATATGAAACTTTTCGCTCGCTATTTCCGTTCTTTTTTCCGGTTATCGGATCAAATGGTTTAACAGCGTGAAAAGAAAATTCATCGTCTTCTGCCGGCGCGTATCCTTTGCCTTTTTTGGTAATAATATGCAAAAGTTTCGGTCCTTTGATTTTTTTCAAATTGGAAAGCACCTCAACAAGCTCGCCCACGTCGTGCCCGTCAATCGGACCGTAATATTCAAATCCCAACTCCTCAAAAAATGTTCCGGGAGTAACCAATCCTTTTCCGTGCGATTCCACCTTTCTGGCAAATTTTCCGACAGATGGAATGTTGTCCAAAACCTTTCTACCTTTTTCACGAAAATTGATGTAAGCCGGTGAAGAAATGAGGCGCGTCAAATATTTTCCCATTCCGCCGACATTGGGCGAAATTGACATCTTGTTATCGTTGAGCACAACCAACATATCCGCACCGACATCGCCGGCATGATTGAGCGCCTCAAGCGCCATTCCTCCACCCAATGCTCCGTCTCCAATCACCGCCACCACTTTTGGAGGATTTTTCTTGCCTTTATTTGCCAATGCCATTCCGAGCGCCGCACTAACGGAGGTACTGGAATGTCCGACTCCAAATGCGTCATATTCACTTTCTTCCCTCTTGGGAAAAGGAGCGAGTCCGCTTTTTTTGCGAATTGTATGCAGTTTGTTTTTCCGTCCGGTCAAAATTTTGTGCGGATATGACTGATGCCCCACATCCCAAATCAGCAAATCGCGCGGAGTATCAAAAACCCGATGGAGCGCCACCGTGAGCTCCACTACTCCCAAATTCGACCCAAAATGCCCTCCGGTTTGCGACACACTTTCAATCAAAAATTCCCGCACATCTTTGCAAAGCGCCGGCAACTCCCCCGCCGAAAGCCTCTTCACATCAGAAGGAAAATCAACCTTATCTAATATTTTTTTATTATCAATAATCATATTATATAGAAATTAAGGTTATGAAGTAAGATTTTTTTCTTACTCTTGTTTTTGTGCGTTTAAAATAAATTCTTCATACAATAACCAACCGACTACAAAAAATAAAACTTAAAATAAATACAAAAGGGACAATTGGAAGAAAAAAATTTTACTTCATAACCGCCAATAGTAAACCTCCGTGGTTATTTCCCCGCCAATTGTCCGCAGGCGC
>CAZRJL010000076.1:0-2513 GCA_964600645.1 uncultured Bdellovibrionales bacterium
TCAATGTTTTTGTGAGGAGAAACAAGTAAATTCTTATTGATACACGAAAGCTAAAGCGAGTGAAGACAGGCAGACAAGACGGCTCGACGGAGGTGTAATACCCGCTCTGTATTCTTTGACACCGAAGTCATGCCGGTGAGACTGATGTCCGAACGAGCGCTGGGCTACCTGCTACGCCAGACAAAGACATGCCATGAGCCGCGTGCTAAATATAAATACATTCAATTAATACAAACAACAGTTGAGTAAATTTCTTATCTTTTAATCCGTTATTAGTGATTTCGCTAATTTTTTATTACAAAAGTCTTCATAAATTTGGTTGTAAGCAGTCGCGCCTGCTTTATTTTTGCCACAAAATAGCCTTCACTATCTCTATATACTGGATTTGTATCAATCATTTTATTAATTATTGCCTGGTGCATGAAAGTTTCGCACGCTTGGCAAAACGAGAAAATATATAGCCCATATCTTTTTTGTTTCTTCAAAATAGGCAAATCTTCTAAAAATCATCTGTATTTTAAAAATGTAACTCTATCACTTGTTGCCCAAAATACTTTTTTACAGTATTCGCATTCCAAATCTTTTCCAGAAATTGGCATGATTGTTTGTAAATCCAAGATTCAATTGAAAATTAGCTCTTCTTTGCAATAGGGGCAATCTACAAAAATATTTTCGTATGTTCCCTCTTTAATTCGTGATGATAGTTTTTTCATGTTCTTAACATTATTTTCCTTCGATCATTTTGATTTCATCATTTGTAAGTCCATAAAGTTTGTAAATTGCCTCGTCAATTTCTCGGTCAAGTTTTTCTATTTCACGCTTTAGCGAATTATGCTTGTCCGTGTTTTCGAAAGTTGTTTGTAACTCTGTTGACGTATAAATCATGCTATCAATAAGAGAAACAATTTTGTCGTGTATGCGTTTATTTTCTATGTTGTTTGAATTTAAATTTTTTATTGGGAGTTGTGCAATTTGCCTTGCCTGTATTTCAGAAAAAACCTTTTTCGTAGATTTCAGGAATGATTCGTAATACCAATTCAGAAGTTTTGAATTAAATAAAGCAAGAATATATTTAATGTTTACGGTAATCGCGTCTTTCAAATTGATAACTACTAATGTGTTTAGTGCGTAAAATTGTTTATCGTCATAAGCACCGATAAGGCGATCTCCAACTCGGCGGAAAAATATTTTTTCTTTGGTTAAGAAAATATCTTCCCGCTTACAACTATGGATTGCTTTAAGATCATATTTTAAATAATATCCGTCCCAGTTTATGAAATATCTACCAATATTTCTCCCGTCAATTACTGGTTTGTGGTTTGAACTTTCCTTTGTTTTACTCAGATATTTTGCCCTATCATGTTTTAAGGCAATGGCTTGATTTATTTCCGCCAACTTTGTTATTGGCTCCGAATCTGTCTCAATTTTCTTTTTTAGTTCTAATCGTTTTTCGTCAAGATGTATGTTGAAGCCATATTTATGCGATTGTAGGAATAATTTCTGAGTAATTGATTTATCACGAAGAAATGATAAATCCTCGTTTACTTTATAAATTTGCACTTTGTGATTATTTCTTATTCTTTTTGATTTTGTTTTTTGTAGCACAAAAACAACATTTTCAACTACTGCATCTTTGAATGGCAAATTTTCAAATGAAACAATGCTTTTAATCGAACAGTTATCTAAAATATATTTCCTTAACTCCCTATAATAATCCTGCGTCAAAATTGTGTTAGGAATAATAAATCCTAAATAACCGTCGTCTTTTAACAAATCAATTCCGCGTCGTATAAAAAATCCAAAAGTATTAAGGCGACCCATTGAAGACTTATAGGTTTCTAATAAATATTCTTTTAATCCAGCTGGTAGTTTTGCTTCCAGTGAAAGCTGAACATAGGGCGGATTGCCAATTATCACATCAAAACCGCCTTGCTCGAAAGCGTTCTTGAACTCGTCCTCAAAATTAAAAACTCTCTGCTCGCGAAAATCAAGGCCAAAATATTTTTCCAGTTTTTCGACATTTCCTGAAATAAGCGAATTGCCGGAGCTGATATTATGTTGAAGCGTTGGCAGTTTCGTTTTTTGCGACAAAACTTTGAGCAAAAGGTTTAACTGGGCGATTTCCACCGCTTGTGCGTCAAGATCAACGCCAAAAATATTTTCTTTCAGAATATCAAACTTGGCAAAAAGCGAAGTTTGCGGATTTTGTTTTGTTAAAGTTTCCAAAATCTTATCGTAGGTGGCTGTAAGAAAAGAACCGGAACCGCAAGCGGGATCAAGAACTTTGATTTTCGCCAATTCCTTCGGCTTGGTCTTTTTCAAAACTTCGCCTAGAGTTTCTTTAACGATAAATTCAACGATATATTTCGGTGTGTAATAAATTCCTTGTGATTTTCTTTTTGATTTTGATTTCTCCTCGCCTTTTCTAACCTGAACAAAACTTAAATATTGCTCATATATTCCGCCCAAAACATCGGCGGAAATCACTGAAAAATCATAACGGTAGCCGTCTT
>CAZRJL010000077.1:0-2389 GCA_964600645.1 uncultured Bdellovibrionales bacterium
CAGAATCGCGGTAAAGGTAAAGCACGCTGCGGTTGCCATCAGGATTGCGAAGAATTATATGAAAAGCCCTCCATTCCACCGCCCCTCGAATTCTCTCGGGGCTGTATTTTATTCGGCATCAAAAATGCCATAGCGTTTCATACCAAGTATCTCCATTTTTTTAAAAGTTCCTGATTATCGAAAATCAAGATCTACATACACCACCCTATTTCCAACCGTAATCAAAAATATTCTGGGTGTATGGATACTGGATTCGGGAGCAAGAAACCGTAATCGCTTGCACATTTCCCTACTACCGATTTTATTTTAGCATAAAAAATAGGCACTGCGCGAATTACAACACAGTGCCTAAAAATTTCGGTTTTAGGACCAAGTTTCCAAGGACTAGGTCCAAGAAAACAAAGTCCAGAGAACTAACTTGCGCAACCCGCAGAGGGATAGCCGGCATCCCACTGACTGTCGAGCCAATTGCAGCGCCAATGCCACCCGCCATCAGAATCGCGGTAAAGGTAAAGCACGCTGCGGTTGCCATCAGGATTGCGAAGAATAGCTCCCGGGAAATCCATAAAAGTAACTCCGAAATTCTGAAAGAGCCACTCGAGAGCGCTGTTCTCCTTGTTGGCTTGATAGTCTTCCCACAAGCCCAAGAAAACATTCGGTCCGAATCCGATAAAATCAGACATCTCATTAAGACGCCGAATTTTCTCCGCTCCCGTAATCGAAGTCTCGCCTTCCTTCAGGCAGTGCCTGAAAACAAACTTCGAGAGTTCGACTTCCACTTTCGGGCAGACGTCCTCGTCCCCAGAAAGCCCGTCGCCATCGGCAGGTCCTTTCCAAATTGACCAACCCTTGCCTAAAAACTTGACAAGGTCGAACGGCTTAGCCATGATGGATTTTGGTTCACCAATAACAAGTCGGCAACCATTTCTCAGAAAAGTAGTAAAACGCTCTCCTGCGCCCTTGGGATCACGAATGATGTTATCTTGCAGTCTTGCAAAATCAAAATCAATCTTGTCCCAATCAGCATTCGTTGCCAAAATAGCCATTACTGCGTGGGATTGATCAGTAGTGATTTGTCCCATGTTCGATCTCCTCATGCTTTAGCTTGTCTTTAGATTTTGACACCATGCTAAAATCCCAGACTTGCCATTCAACTAACTCTACGCATTTTTTAGCGTATCATTACATTATATGCATATTTTTTGTGTTTTGTCAAATACTGGTGTCGATTTTTGGCTTAAATAAAGGATTTATTGATATAAATCTTTTTTATTTTTTACTTACGAAATAATTATCACGCAAATTCAAATCTGTCGCAAAGTTGCAATTGCAACAAATTGACATATAAAAAATATTAACAAAAAAATAACAGTAATATCGAACTAACTGAATCTGTTCCATATTGATAGCGTAGATTCCCGCCTCCGCGGGAATGACAAAGTCGCATGAACAAGCTAATTTAGTATAATAAATAAATGAATGAAATGAAAATGAATTGATAAATCGATGAACAAACAATCAAACAATAACAACGAAATAAAAAAACTTCACTGAATCAAAGCTTGAACTTCTTTTTTAATTCTTTTTCATGAAGAATTTTTTCAGCGATTATCACTTCAATATATTTTTGCACTCCAAACATTTCAGCTATAAACAACAGCTCATCTTCGCATTCATACGGATATATCCAAACGCTCTTTTGCACTTGAAAAAATCCCAGCTTTTTTATTTTCCTCCTAAGTGCCTCTCTGGCTCCATTAAAATCAGCAGAAGTTGCAGGAATATCAAAAATCAAAATTCTCCATTTTCCATCCCATTTTTCAGGTTTTTTTATTTTCAATGCTTCAAAAGAATATTCCCTAACCCTTTTCATTCCCTTATTAGTAAGCTTGACTGAAACTTTTCCGTTTTTATCTTTTATTATTTTAATAAAATTCCTCCGTTTCATATTACCAAGCGCGTCTGATACTCTTTTTTTGTTTTTTCTTTCCTGATTATCATTCATACTATCAAATCCATCGTTCAATTCTTTTATTACTTTCCATATTCCAGGCAAAACAGCACCTCCAAAAACAATACTGCCCGTTGCCAAGGTCATTAACAAGAATTTTGTCGCATTTGACGCAACACTTTCGGAATGAAGAAAATTTTCAATTTTTTCACCAAAACTAACGTCGTCCTTTTTTGATTTTTCTTTCTTAATTTTCTTCTTTTTTGTTTCTGCAGTTATTTTACTTTTATTTTTTATTTTCATATTTTTACAATCACTATTTCTTTATCTTATCTTCTTTGTTTTAATATTATTCTATTTTTATTTTATCTTATTTTAATCTTACAGAGCATCATTTTATTAATAACAAATATGTAAATCTATTGCAATTTAAACTTT
>CAZRJL010000078.1:0-2061 GCA_964600645.1 uncultured Bdellovibrionales bacterium
GACAAAATAACTATTCCCGCCGCCTGTCCGGTAAACCTGGAAAGCACATAGGCAATAGCCATTCCAATATATCCCCCTCCTTCTCCCGCCTTGGCGATTTTTGAGAATTTTCCGGCATCGAAAAAAATATGAAAGAATCCCAAAACACTCAAAAAGGCAAAAAACAATCCCGCAATTTTCGTTACATAATAACTGGTTTTTTTTCTAAGAAGTAAAACTATACCGGCAATCACCAATACCAAGGGGAATAACCATTTCCCCCAACCGAAAATTGTAGCGCCGATTTTGTTCAGATATTTTCCCAATACTCCGGCACCGTCAAAAAAACCAAAAATAAAAAGCACTGCCATAGAAAACAAAAAAACCGCTGCCGCGCTACGCTTGGCGTCACTGTGGATATTAAAATGAATTTTTTCATTTTCTTTTTGTATCTCCGATTCTTCGGATAAGTCTTTTTTTCTTCGTCCCATATATAACTATATTATCACACTATTTTATTTTTGTTTAATTATGCAAATCTATGATGGCGAATAAAGATATTATATCATCTTACTATATTTTTTACAACTGTTAACAAATCGCGCAAAAAAAACATCCGCCAAAAAACGGATGTTTTCAAATATTTCATTGTATGGCGCATCAATATGTGCCCTAGCGCTTCGCCCACTGTGGGGAACGTCTCGCCTTTTTGAGTCCCGGCTTTTTTCTTTCCACTTTTCTCGCGTCCCGAGTAAGAAATCCTTCTGCTTTGATAATATGCTTGAAATTTTCATCCAAAATAATCAAGGCTCTGGAAATCCCCAATCGACAAGCCTCTGCTTGACTGTTTATTCCCCCACCCCTAACCAAAACGGATATTTTCACCTTATTCTGCAATCCGGAAACCTTAAGCGAAGCCAGAAAAATATTTTGCAAAGAAGCCAATGGAAAATAATCCCGCATCTTTTTTTCATTGACAACCAAATCACTATCTCCGGCTTTTTCTTTTTTGTATACTCTTACCTGAGCCACGGCAGTCTTTCTCCTTCCAACACCGTAAAAATACTTGTCTGATTTATTATCGGACTTTTTAACAATATTTTTTTCTTCTTTAACGGATTTTTTCTCCATAATTTCTTTAAAAACTTAAAATAAATTCAATCGCACTTATTTGTGCTCAACATCGATTTTATGCTTATGTAAATTATCTTTATACACCAACAACCTCTTTAATTTTCGGGCTCGCAGTTTATTTTTTCCCAACATTCCATAAACAGCCGCAACCAACAGCTTGGTAGAATCTTTTTTCAATTGATCCTTAAAACTTATAGAAGTAATTCCTCCTGGATAACCGCTAAATCTGTTATAAATTTTTCCATCCGCCTTGTTTCCGGTAACAACAATTTTGTCGGAATTGATCACCACAACAAAATCTCCGCCGTCAATATTGGGAGTAAAATCAACCCTGTTTTTTCCACTAAGAACAAGCGCGATATCGGTAGCCAATCGCCCTAATACTTTTCCGTTGGCATTAAAAAGATGATATTTTCTTTCCATAAAATTTATTCCAAAATTAGTATATTTTATACAAACTCAATTACGGCCATTTTTGCGCTGTCACTTTTTCTCGGTTGCAATTTAACAACTCTGACGTATCCGCTTTTTCTTGACTCGAATTTATCGCAAAAACTTCCGGACAACTTTCGAACCGCCATAACCGGAATTGCGATTCTCAAATCTCTCAAAATCGCAACTTTTTTCAACGAATCCTTTCCGGCCACCTTAGCTTTATTGATAATCGGATCGATAATGACCTTCAATTCTTTCGCCTTTGCTTCCGTGGTTTCAATCTTTTCGTTCATAATCAAACTGCCCAGCAATGTTCGCAATAATGCCCTTCTTTGACTTCTCACACGACCGAATTTTCTTCCAACTTTCTTGTGTTTCATATATTCAAGCCCGCAACTTATAACCCACAACCGATAGCGCAATTGATACCGGGTTGTCGGATGTTGACTTTAATTTTACTTTTTATGCTTCAAGGTTAATCCATAACCTCCAATAACCTTTTTTATTTCCTTT